>CALXTR010000012.1 GCA_944391475.1 uncultured Alphaproteobacteria bacterium
ACATCCTCACAAACAATTAGGGACAATAAACATTGTATATCATACTTCGTTTATTGTCCCTTTAATGTATAAGCCCTGCAGTTGCGGGGCTTTTTTTGAGGGGTAAGCTTGTTTGCCATTTGCCTTAAGCTTGGCCGATGGTTTCCATCATCATGGGGTAGAGCGCTTGTTGAGGGGACATGCCTTTAGTTAGTACTACTTTGAAAATGGGGTACATTCTTTCGCATTCTTTAATGGCGATGTCGATTACTTGACTTAGTTTGCTCTCAAAAACTTCCCCTTCATCGGAGTTGAGCAAAATGGAATGTTTGAAAACCGGCATGTTTTGTTCAGCCCAATAGGAAAAATGTCCAACCCAGAGTTCTTCATTGGCGAGCGCTAAAAGTTCAAATATTTTGCTGCGGTCTTCAATGGTGCTTTCAATATCCATTAAACAAGACAGGTGCAGACATTGCATGTTGGCTTCCCAGGCAAAAAATAACAGCATGTTATTCCATTTGCCTTGGACTTCAATGACTACTTCGTTGAGATTTCTTCTTTCCAACTCATAAGATTGGGTGGAGAAAATGTTTTCTACAATGTCAATCGGGTTGTAAGAAAGTGGCAGGTTCTTTGCCGTTTGCATGTCTTTTTTGCTCCTATGTTTTTCTAGCGTGTTTTAAGATTGCCACCCCGAGTCGGTTAAGACAATAAGCATTAAAAAGTTTTCCACTTTATCCGCAACAAAAAACATGTTTTTTAAACTTAATTTGTGCAATATCAATGATTTATTTTGTGGTAAAAAAAATAGTTTTTTTTAGTGTGGATATTTTTTTTTATTTTAATATAGTGTTAATAATTTATTGAAAATAAGAGGACAGTAAAAATGATTGGTCTTGATTTTCCTGAGGTTTCTCCAATTATGTTTTCGATTGGACCACTTGCCATTCGCTGGTACTCAATGGCTTATTTGTTCGGAATTGTGGCGGCGTGGTTTTTGGTGAAACGAAATATTGCCAAATATCAGTTGTCTTTGTTATATGCCCAGCTTGAGGATTTGGTGTTTTATGTGACCTTAGGAATTATCTTGGGCGGTCGATTGGGGTATGCCTTGTTTTATGGCGGAAGTGACTTTTGGTCACAACCGTGGTTGATTTTGCAAATATGGAAAGGCGGAATGTCTTTCCATGGGGGCGTGCTTGGTGTAGTATTGGCGGCATGGTTGTTTGCTAAGAAAAATCAGATGACCTTTCTTGGTATTACCGATTTGATTGTACTTTATGCACCAATCGGGATTTTTTGTGGGCGTTTAGCTAATTTTGTAAATGATGAACTTTGGGGGCGGGTTACTGATGTTCCCTGGGCGGTGCGTTTCCCTAATGGAGGATATTTGCCGCGTCATCCCTCACAACTCTACGAGGCCTTTTTTGAAGGTTTGGTGATGTTTGCTGTTCTAAACTTTTTGTGGCGCTACAAATATGTACGCGAACATAATGGCTTGGTTTCGGCTTTGTTCATTACTCTTTACGGCATATTTAGAATTTCGATGGAGCGGTTTAGAGAGCCAGATGCACAGCTTGGATTTTTCTTTGGACATATTACCATGGGACAGATGTTATCTGTGCCGCTGATACTTGTTGGGGGTAGTGTGATTTTTTATCTGCTGCGCACTAAAAAGGCTTAAGCCTTAGATGTGATGTTAAAGCTAAAAGCAGAAGTTTTTTGCAAGGTTTTATGAACGCGGCTCAATACTTCCATTGCGTTGGCATCACTGCGTTTTTTCTCAGATACACTGCCTGAAATGGTGAGCTTAACAGCTTTGGGCGATTTGGCCAGCATAAATTCGGCTGAGGCTACACTGCGACGGATTTGTTCCATTTGGTTGTAGGCAGAATTTTTATCTTCATTTTTAAAGATAAGTGCCAATTCATCATCACTGTAGCGATAAATGATGGCATCACTTTCAACTGATGAGATACGTTCGGAAATCATCTTCATCAGCTGTTTTCGGCCGCGTTTGCCAAAGGCTTTTTTGAGGTTGTCATAATTGTCAATGCGAGCGATGCCAACGCTATATTTGAGCGGAAATTTTTTGGACTGAATGATAAAGGCGTTACGACTGCCAAAGCCGGTCAGGCGGTCTTTGTAGATATCGTTATAGAGTTCTTCTCCTAAGCCTAAACAAATGATTATCAGACTAAGGCAAAAGAATAGCGCCAAAGCGTGTGGTTCAGAAGCGTAATAAAATCCAAAGCTTGTTAAAATGGTAGCAAAAAATAGGCTATAATCCATAATTTGTCCGCTTGAAACGGTACGGATATAAAAAGATATTACACTTATGCCAAAACATATAAGGCTTAGGCCGCTTAAACAGCCAAAAGTTTCAAGATTGTCGATGGAAAGGGAAAAGTTTTTGTTGCTGAGCTGTTCACCTAGAGCATAGACACTCAATAGTCCCAACAGCAGATAGACATTGTAGCGTTTGAGCAGTTTGTGTTCGGGCAAAAAATAGAATACGAGCAAGCTCAAAGGTAACAAAACGCTTAGGTTGATATATGCGGGAGTTTCCCAAAAATTGTTGGGGCTAATATATTTGAGCCGATTGAGCAAAATATAGGCTACGAGCAGACAAATGGTGAAAAACAGGCCTTTGTTTTGGTTGAAATAAAGTAATGCAAAGAAAATTCCAAGTGCTAACAAATAAAATAAGTGGTGCAGGGTGATAAGTGTAGGGAGGCTGATTTGGTCGTGAGCATAGAACCAAACTATGGTGCCGGCAGTTATCAATGCCGGCAGAAACATATTTTGCAACAGCGGAAAAATTCCCTTAAACCAAGCAATCAATTTTTTCAACTTACGCTCTCCCTTGTGGAGGAGAAGTATAAGCTAATATGGTTTAAATTTTATTTACGCATTTTAAAATTGAGCTATCGCCATAAGAATAAAAATGATATTTTTGCTCCATGGCATGTTGATATCCGGCTTTCATGGCATCAATTCCGGCAACGGCGCAAACTAACATAAACAATGTGGATTTTGGCAGGTGAAAGTTGGTGATGAGATAATCTATCATCTTAAACTTATAGCCCGGAGTGATGAAAATTCCGGTATCTCCGGCAAAGGGGTGCAAAATCCCATGCTCGTCGGCCGCAGTTTCTAACAAACGTAGCGAAGTAGTGCCAACGGCAATAATCTTTTTACCGGCAGCTTTGGCCTGATTAATCAACTCGGCAGCCTCAGGTGTGATAATGCCGTACTCGGTGTGCATTTTGTGGTCTTTGGTATCTTCTACCTTAACCGGCAGAAAAGTTCCGGCGCCGACATGAAGAGTGAGGAAGACTTTTTTGACGCCTTTTTTCTCTAGAGCCCCAAAAACGCGTGGGGTGAAGTGCAAGCCGGCGGTGGGAGCGGCAACAGCGCCTTCGTGTTTGGCATAGACGGTTTGGTAATTTTCTTTATCATTATATTTATCCCACAAATCGCCTGATGGTTTTTCGCGTTTGATGTAGGGTGGAAGCGGCATGGAGCCGTATTGCTCCAGTTTGTGCCCTAATTCATCGTGCGTGCATGAAAAACGAATGACCACACCTTCTTCGCCGTTTTTTTCGATTACTTCAGCCATGAAATCGGAATTTTCGGGAGTGACGGTGTTAGTATAAAAGCGGATAGTATCGCCAGGGTGCAAACGTTTGGCGTTTTTGATAAACGAGTGCCAAGTAAGGCCGTCTTCGGGGCGGTATAAAGTGACTTCAACCAAAGCATCGCCGCGGGCACCATATAGTCTGGCGGGGATTACCTTAGTGTCGTTTAGCACTAAAACATCGCCTTCTTCCAACAAATCGGGGAGTTCGTAAAAAATACGGTCTTTAATTTGCCCTGCTTCAGACATATCCAAAAGGCGGCAAGCATCACGCGGTTCGGCCGGATGGTCGGCAATAAGACTGCGGTCGAGCTCAAAGTCAAAAATATCCACTTTCATTGTATTAATTTCCTTTATTTTTTTGCAGTTATAGTGTATATCGAAAAAAAACACAATGACTTTTTTGGAGTTTATGATGAGCAAAATTGTAACAATGATTCCGGTGCGCATGGCTTCTTCTCGTTTGCCGAACAAACCACTGGTGGATATTAATGGCAAAACCTTAATCCAGCGAGTTTATGAAAATGTGAAGAAAACCATTGAGGGTGATATTTATGTGGCGGCAGGCGACCAAGTGATTTTGGATGAATGTGCCAAGTTTGGGGCTAAAGCTTTGTTGACTGATCCGTCCTTGCCATCGGGTACGGACCGGATTGCGGCGGCCTTAAAACAAATTGACCCTGATGGAACTAAGTATGATATTGTGGTCAATTTCCAAGGTGATGGGCTTAATGTGGATCCGGCAATTAATAACCGTTTGATTGAGATGATTGAGCGGACCGGATGTGATATTGCTACTTGCGGAATGGTATTTAAGAGTAAAGAAGAGGCTGAAAATCCCACTAATGTCAAAATTGTTATGGGGTTGCGCGAGGGCGAAAAAGAAGGTCGTTGTTTGTATTTTACGCGTGCAGTGGCTCCTTATACTCGCAATCCTGAAAAATGTCCTAATCAGGATTTGTACCATCATATCGGCATTTATGTATATCGAGCAAGTTCGCTGGCTAAAATTGTTAATTTGCCGGTTGGAGTGCTGGAAAATCGGGAATCTTTGGAGCAGTTGCGAGCTTTAGAAAACGGTATGACCATTCGGGCCATGCTGATTGATAAGCTCAAACTGGTAGAAGAGGCTCCGGCAGATATCAATACTCCTGAAGAATTGGCTGAGGCAAGACGCTTTATCAAATAAGTTTGTGAGAGCTGAAACTAAAAAAAATCACTTTGTTTGCGCAAGGTGATTTTTTTTATTTATAATTAAGCCTTTTTATGATAAGCTAATAATAGTGGCGATATGTGTAGAGATAAGTGATGACCAAACAAGAAGAACCTGAAAAAAATGATAATAATAATTTAGCCGAACAACGGGCTGCGGCAGAGCGCATACAAGAAAATTTGCGCTATAGCAGTGACGGCAAAAATTTTAAGGTAGAAGAAGAAAAGTCGGTGATGGGTGATCGTCGACGTTTTAATGTGACTGATAAGCACGGAGCTGCAACACAAGTAGATATTACCGGTGATGGAAAAGTTGAAGTGCGCGGTGAGCAAAAAGAACTCAAAGATGCCATTGAACGCGGAGAGAAACTGACTGATTTGAAAACCGGAGCTGAGGGAATGAGTAAAGCTCAGCAAGAAACCCTTAGTCAGATTAATGCAAGTTACTTATCAGAAAAAGAAAAACAAGAATTGCGCGAAAAGGTGCAAGGTCATAATTTTGCTGAGGGAACTCAAAAGCCGGAGCATTTTAGCCAAGAAGTGCAACAAGAAATTAACCAACAAGAAAGTAAGCACGATGTGCAAAGGGGAGAAAGTGCTAATCGGGAGTCAAGTAATGATAAGCCGATTAGTATGGCACTGAAATTAATGGCACTGCGTGGTTTGGCAGATTTGAGTGGAGATAAGCCGACAACACCGAAAAAAGATAAGTCATTGCTCAATGTGGCTATGAACACAGCAATGCGGGCGGCAAAGAAAATAGCGTCAAAATAGAATAAAGCTATCGGAGGAGGAAAGCAAAAGGAAATATAGTTAGCTGCGGAGTGTCGGAGAAGAAAAAAACATAATGATACTTGTTTTTCTGCGGTGCATTGGCAATCGGCAGCATGTTTTTTTTTACATATTGTATTTTATAGTGTGAAGTATGTTACAAAAAATCCCCAAGTTATTTGATCTGTACCCCAGAAAGTGGAGGAAAAAAGGAAATCCCCTTTGAAAAAAAATATTCAAAGGGGAATTTTTTTGTTAAATGTGTTTTTTATTGGGCTAAAGCCACGGTATCTTTCGCAATGGCCAATTCCTCGTTGGTGGGAATGACAAAGGCGCGAACTTTTGAGCCGGGTTTGGTGATTTCTGCTTCTTCACCGCGAACTTTGTTCTTTTCTTCATCCAACTCAATGCCAAGATAGCTTAAACGCTCTAAAACCAACTGACGAACCAGAGGAGAATTTTCGCCTACGCCTGCGGTAAAGACAATTGCATCTACGCCACCCATAGCCGCAATGTAGCTACCGATGAATTTTACAATGCTGTAAATATAGCATTTCATGCCTTCAATAGCGGCAGTTTCTCCACGCAGATAAGCAGCTTCAAAATCGCGAGAATCGCTATATCCGCTTAAGCCATATTTACCACTTTTCTTATTGAGCATTTCATTTACTTCATCAGCGCTCAAGTTCTGAGTTTTCATAATATAGAGCGGAACATAGGGGTCAATATCGCCGCAACGGGTATCCATAATGATACCGGCAAGCGGGGTCAAGCCCATAGATGTATCAACACAAACACCGTCTTTGATGGCGGTTATAGATGCGCCGCTACCAATGTGACAGGTGATGATTTTGCTATTGGTGCCGATAATTTCGGCTGTTCTTTGGGCTACAAATTTGTGCGAAGTGCCGTGAGCGCCATAGCGGCGAATCTTGTAT
The DNA here is from genome assembly GCA_944391475.1 of uncultured Alphaproteobacteria bacterium. Classification (GTDB taxonomy): domain Bacteria; phylum Pseudomonadota; class Alphaproteobacteria; order RF32; family CAG-239; genus MGBC133411. Next base: position 6,541 of record CALXTR010000012.1, read on the forward strand.
TTATTGCGCTGCTCTAAGGGCAATGCATAAGTATAGGCTTCCGCCGGCATGGTCTGATGAAAAGCGGTATCAAACACTGCAACTTGCGGAACATTGGGGAGCTCTCCTTTAACTGCACGAATAACCAATGCGGCAGCATAGTTGTGCAGAGGTGCCAAAACAGCTAATTCTTCAATTTGCTGGATTACTTCATCGTTAATCAGTGCAGAAGATTTGAAAATGGCGCCACCTTGAACGATACGATGACCAATAGCGTGGATTTCGTTTAAGCTTGAGATTACGCCATCTAACAAAAGTTTGAAGATTTCATTTAAAGCCGTGTTGTGGTCGGGCAAATCAACACTGATTTCTTTTTTGCTGCCATCAGCGTATTTGATGCTGACAAAAGAAGCATCGCGAGCAATGCGTTCGGCATTACCTTTGCAGATAATTTCATATTCGTTATTATTTACATTAAACAACTGATATTTAAGAGTAGATGAACCCGAATTTAATACTAAAATTTTCATAGATAAACCTCGTAACTATTTAATTGATTGTAAAACAGTGATGGCAACTAAGCCCACAATATCTTCTGCCGAGCAGCCGCGAGACAAATCATTAACCGGTGCGTTTAAACCTTGGAGCATCGGGCCGTAAGATTCTGCTCCGCCCAAGCGTTGGAGCAATTTATATCCGATATTACCTGCTTCAATATTAGGGAAGATTAAGGTATTGGCCTGACCGGCAACTTCAGAACCGGGGGCTTTCTTTTTAGCAACGGTCATATCCAAAGCGGCATCGGCTTGGAGTTCGCCGTCTAGGCAGATGTTTTTATTCTTATATTCATCTGAGCTCAAAGCTTCTTTAGCCAACTTGGTGGCTTCTTTAACCTTGTCTACACCTTCGCCTTTGCCTGAGCCATAAGTAGAATATGATAACATGGCAATGCGCGGAGTGTCTCCAAATTTGATTACACTTTCTGCGCTTTCTAGTGCAATGTCGGCCAGTTCTTTGGCAGTGGGGTTGATGTTGATAGCGCAATCTGACAAGTAATAGGGCTTGTTATTACAAACCATAATGAACATGGAGGAAACTCCGCGGTCCTTGTGGGCCGATTTGATGATTTGTAAAGCCGGGCGAACAGTGTCGGCCGTAGAGTGGTTGGCGCCAGAAACCATACCATCAGCAGCGCCAGCTTTAATCATTAATGTACCAAAATAGTTGGCATTTAAGGCGAGCTTGGCGGCATCTTCTTGCGATAGGCCTTTTTCTTTACGCAGATTGTATAAAAGCTCGGTATATTCACCAAGTTTTGGAGAGGTGCTGGGGTTTATAATGCTAATTCCGTCTAAACTCCAACCGCGGCTCTCAAAATGAGCTTTAATTGCAGCCTCATCACCTAAGATAACAAGCTGAGCAATTTGTCTTTCCCGAATGAGGTGAGCGGCCTCTAATACCCGTTCATCTTCGCCTTCGGGCAAAACAATGGTTTTGTTGTATTGTTTTGCTTTGGCAAAAACGCCTTCAATATAGCTGTTTTCTGACATCTTACATTCCTTTGTTGGTTCTGATTTTTATTTTTGTTTACTCTGTTTGGAGTAAAAAGTCTATCAAAATTGTAAAAACTTGGAAAAATCGGTATAAAAAACTTTGCTTATTGAAAATATTGTAATATATTAACCCTAATTCTAAAATTTGTGCGCAAAAAAGGAGCTAATATGGAAAGAACACTCTCGATTATCAAACCAGATGCAACTGCCAGAAATATTACCGGCAAGGTCAATGCCATGATTGAGGATGCCGGATTGCGAATCGTGGCTCAAAAGCGAATCCGTTTGTCTCCTCAGTTTGCTGAAGAGTTTTATGCCGAACATAAAGGTAAGGCTTTTTTCCAAGGTTTGGTCGAATTTATGACTTCAGGTCCGGTGGTGGTGCAGGTGCTTGAGGCTGAAAATGCTATTGCGCTTTATCGCAAAATTATGGGCGCAACTAACCCGGCAGTGGCCGAAGAAGGCACAATTCGTAAAACTTATGCCCTTTCAATTAACCAAAACACGGTACATGGTTCTGATTCTCCAGAAAGCGCTGCTCGTGAAATCGAATTCTTCTTTAGCGAAGTGGAAATTGTGGGCTAGGAGAGTTTGGTTGAAAAAAATTTGGCTCATACTTCCACTCCTGATGTGGCTTGCGCTTCCGGTGCAGGCGGCGGGTATTTATGAAACCGATGTGGTGGTTGATGTGGTGGACAAAGATGCTGCTAAAGCGCGCGAAAAAGCTATGGTGGCAGCTAATCGTCAGGCCCTGATTAATTTACTTAAAAAAATTACCACTGCTGATGGGGTGGCGCAGGTTGCGGAGCTAAATGATAATCAAATTCTCAATTTTGTTAAAGAAGTTTCGATTGTATCGGAAAAGGTGTCCGATGTTCGTTATATGGCGGAGCTTAAGGTCAGTTTTAATGAAGAAATTTTGCGCCGCTATTTGGTGGAAAAAGGTATTCCTTTTACGGAAAATGGCGGATTTCATGCCTTAGTTATTCCGTTGTTTCATGATGCTCAAAGCGGAAAACTTTTGCTTTGGGAGCCAGAAAATTTATGGCGTAATGCTTGGGTGAATAACCTTAGCTCTTCGGGATTGGCCGAATTTCAGGTTGTGGAGGCAACCGGAGCTAACCAAGAAATGCTTAATAGCGGAAATATCTTAGAGTTTGATGGAGCTACTTTGGAGTGGTTGGCAAAAAACTATAAGGCCGATGAGGTGTATATTCTTGATGCGATGTATGTCTCAGGTGGGGTGCAGGTAAAGATTTTTGCTCCTTCCGGACGCGGGGGAATTGAACAGACAATTATGGTTTCTGGAACCCCAGAGGAAGAAACACTGGCAGAAGCGGTTGCAAAAGTGAAAAGTGTTATTTCAGAACGTATTAAGCGTTATAATTTGGCGGAAGACAGTCAAAGATATGAGATGATGGTACTCTATGAGTATAAGTCGGTTGCAGATTGGTTAAGATTGCTTAAAGAACTCAACAAAGCTCCTTATGTGAAGTCGGTGAAGGAAGATGCTATTGGGGCCGGACGGGTGCAGTTTAGAATGGAATATGCCGGTAGTTTGAACCGTTTGGAACAAGTGCTGAGTAGTCGAGGCTTGAGCCTGACTGCTTATGATGGTTTTTATGTGATTGCTAAAAAATAGGATTAAAAAAGATGGCCATTTATAAAAGAACGAATCGTAACTGGGTTTTCTGGCTGACGATGTTGGCAATTTTTTGTTTGCTGTTTTATGTTTTGCGTTCAGTGTTGTTACCGTTTGTGGCCGGAATTATTATCGGATATTTGTTGGATCCATTTACAACCAAACTCCAAAAAGTCGGGGTGAAAAATCGGACATTGGCGACAGTTTTGGTTATGTTGTTGTGCTTTATCATTTTGTTGCCCTCTCTAGGGTTGCTGATTGGCATGATTGATGAGCAAATTGGACGTTTCTTGGGGGCAGTGCCTGAATATGCGGCAAATTTTGCTAAACGTGTGGAGCCATTGTTTATTGAGTTGCAAGATAAATTTCCGAGTTTAGATGCTGATAAAGTACGGGAATATATCCGCGGAAATTTGGCTAATAGTATGAAATTAGTCGGTTCAGTGGTGAAAAAAGTGGTTAGCGGCGGATTTGCGTTGGTAAACTTGCTGTCATTACTGCTGATTACTCCGGTGGTGGCTTTTTATATGCTGCGCGATTGGCATAGCTTTTTGGGAAATGTTGATGAATTGTTGCCCGAAAAATATAAAGATACTATTCGTAATCTAGCGCACCAAATTGATAGAATTTTGGCCGGTTTTATTCGTGGGCAGCTGAGTGTATGCGTTTTGCTTGGTGCGTTTTATGCCGGTGGTTTGTACTTGGTGGGATTGGAACTTGGGGTTTTGGTTGGTTTTATTGCCGGTTTAATCTCGTTTATTCCTTATGTCGGAAGTATATCCGGGTTTGTGGTTAGTATGGGGATTGCCTTGGCGCAATTTGATACTTGGGGACCAATTGCTCAGGTGGTGGCCGTGTTTATGGTCGGACAGTTTATTGAAGGAAATTTCCTTACCCCAAAACTGGTGGGCGAAAATGTTGGTTTGCATCCGGTATGGGTGATGTTTGCGTTACTGGCCGGTGGTGTTTTGCTTGGATTTTTGGGATTGATGATTGCAGTACCGGTTGCGGCAATTATCGGAGTGCTTATCAGATATGCCATTGAGCAATATAAGGAAAGCTCACTTTATTTGGAGTGACGGGTAATTTAATTTGACAGGCTTAAGGGAAACTTTAAGCCTTTTTTTATCACTACAGATGAGCGGTAAAAATTGGAATTATTAAGCATTATTTTAGAAATAGAGTTTAGACTAACGCACAAGTATACTTAAGTGGGAAATATTGCAATGTTATATAATCTGTTTTATCCGATTTTAAGCAATGGTGATGGTGGGCAGAGTTGGCTTGAGGTGCCATATCGTGCCGCAATGGCTTTTTTTGTGGCTTTGTTGTTGGGACTGGTTTGCGGCGGAAAGCTTATTGAGTTTTTACGCCACCATCAGAAAAAAGGACAGCCTATTCGTGAAGATGGGCCGCAATCGCATCTTTTGACCAAAAAAGGTACTCCGACAATGGGCGGAATCCTTATTTTGGGTACCGCCAGCGTTGCAACATTGTTGTTGGCAAATTTATGCAATCCAATGGTTTGGGTATGTTTGGCAGTAATGTGGATTTATGGTTTGGTCGGCTTTGCTGATGATTATGTTAAAGTGACCAAACAAACTGCAAATGCAATGACGGCCAAAATGAAACTATTATTGCAGTTTTCAACCGCCTTGGCTGCAATCTTGATTATTAGTTACTACACATCGCCTGAAAATCGGTTTATGCTGACGATACCCTATTTCAAAGATTTGGCCTTAAACTTATGGTGGTTTTATGTGCCATTTGCGATGGTGGTGATTGCAGGTGCGTCTAACGGGGTTAACCTTAGCGACGGTTTAGACGGATTGGCCGGTGGTTTGCTGGTAGTGGCTTTTGCTTTCTTTGCGGTGATAGCATATATTTGTGGCGGAGATATGTCCCAATATTTCTATATTCGCGCTTTGCCTAATATGGGTGAGGTGGCCATTGTTTGTGCCGCGGTAGTTGGTGGTTGTGTCGGCTTTTTGTGGTTTAATGCTCCTCCGGCAAAGGTGTTTATGGGTGATACGGGTTCGTTGGCTTTGGGGGCATTGCTTGGGACTGTTGCGGTGATGCTCAAGCAAGAAATTTTACTGGCGATTGTCGGTGGTATTTTTGTGCTCGAGGCAATCTCGGTGATGATACAAGTTTTTTGGTATAAGCGGACCGGCAAAAGAGTGTTTAAAATGGCGCCTATTCATCATCATTTTGAGCAATGCGGTTGGGCAGAAACTACCGTGGTTTTGCGTTTTTTGATTGTGGCATTGGGCTTGGCGATTTTGGGTTTGTTAGCCTTAATTGGAAAATAGTATAGCGAGAGGGAGTGGAGTTGTTTACGTTTTCGCGCAATAGTCGGAGTTTGTTGGGAAATTGGTGGTGGACGGTTGATAAAACTTTGCTGCTGCTAATTGGAATATTGGTTTTTATTGGGGTGTTCCTGAACTTTTCTGCTGGTCCGGCGGTAGCAAATCGTATTGGCGCGGATAGTTTCCATTTTGTGAAACGTCAGTTGGTGTTTATACCGCTTGCAGTGGCGTTGATGATTTTTCTCTCGATGCAAAATCTTAAAACTATTCGAAGAATTGCGATAGTGGGATATGTGGGTACGATTTTCTTGATGATTTTGACCATGTTTTGGGGTGAAGAAATTAAAGGTGCGACCCGTTGGATACGTATTTTTGGTTTTTCATTGCAGCCTTCTGAGTTTATCAAGCCGACTTTTGCGGTAGTGGCAGCTTGGTTATTTGATGGCCAAAAGCGTTATCAGGATTTTCCGGGAAATTTACTCTCAATGAGTTTGTATGCGTTTACGGTAACATTGTTATTGTTACAGCCGGATGTCGGAATGACTATTGTGGTGTCGGTAATTTGGTTGTTTGAGTTCTTTTTGGCGGGATTGTCGATGAAGTTTATTGCCGTACTCGGCGTGGCCTTTATTGGTATGATTGTGATGGCATATTTTACATTTGACCATGTGCACAGTCGTGTTGACCAATTTTTGGCATCTGGCGGGGAACTCAGCTATCAGGTAAGAAAATCAATGGAGGCTTTCCAAAACGGAAGTCTGTTTGGAATGGGGCCTGGTGAAGGGGTGGTTAAACTAAATATTCCTGATGCGCATACGGATTTTATTTTTGCAGTGGCTGCGGAAGAATATGGTATGTTTTTATGCCTTTTGATTGTGGGGGTGTTTGCGGTTATTGTTATTCGTTCGATGCTGATTTCACTTAAAGATAATAATTTATTTATTATTCTTTCGACTGCTGCACTTAGTGCATCTTTTGGTTTTCAGGGAATTATCAATATGGCGTCAACACTACATTTGATGCCGACTAAAGGTATGACTTTGCCGTTTATTTCTTATGGCGGTTCTTCTTTGCTGGCAACTGCTCTTGGAATGGGAATGTTGTTGGCGATTACGCGTAAAAACGTTCATGCGGAGGATAAAGATGAAACATATTAAGAAAAAAGAGAAACCTTTAATTGTGCTTACGGCTGGTGGAACCGGCGGTCATGTTTATCCAGCGGAGGCTTTGGCTGAAGAATTGTCAAAGCGAGGATTTCGCTTGGCGCTGATTACGGATAAACGCGGCAAAAATAATTATAAAGGGCGGTTGGGGGAAATCCCGAATTATGCAGTATATGCCGGTGCGTTGGTTGGAAAATCGCGCTGGTTTAAAATCAAAAGTTTATTTAAGACCTGTGTGGGAATTGTGCAGGCTGGTATATTTATGCTCAAAAACAAACCGGCTTGTGTGGTCGGGTTTGGAGGATATGCTTCTTTTCCGGCGTCTATGGCGGCAATTTTGCTCGGACGCGATTTGGTTATCCATGAACAAAATGCGGTGATGAGCCGTACTAACCGCTTCTTGGCGAAATATGCCGAACTAACCGCGCAGAGTTTTAAGAATGCCAAATTTGCTCCGCAGTCGAGCAAACAAGTGGTGACGGGAATGCCGGTGCGGCAATCAATTGTAAAACTGGCAGAAGGAAAGTATCCGGAACGAACCGCTGCGCAAAAATTCCAACTGATGATTTTGGGTGGAAGTCAGGGGGCAAAAGTGTTTGCCGAAGTTGTACCGCAAGCAATTGCTGCATTATCTGAAAGTCAGCAAAAGAAGTTGCGTGTTTTTCAACAAAGCAGAGCTGATGATGTGGAAGCACTCAAGAAAGCTTATGCCAAGACCAAAGCAGAAGTGGAAGTGTCGCATTTCTTTGGAAATATGGATGAGCTATATGCCAATACGCATTTGATAATTTCTCGTGCCGGAGCTTCTTCGGTGTCAGAAATTGCGGTGGCGGGGGTGCCCTCGATTTTGGTGCCGTTACCGATTGCAGCAGATGATCATCAAACCTACAATGCGGCTGAGCTTAGCAAAGCGGGGGCAGCGATTGTAATCAAACAAAAAGAATTTACGATAGAGAAAGTTCAACAACTTCTGGAAGAGTTGATGAAAAATCCTCAAGAGCTCAAAAAAATGTCAGATAAAGCACGTAAGGTCGGAATTAAAAATGCGGCTGAGCGGTTGGCTGATGCACTTGAAAAACAAATTAGTAATAAGTGGTGAGCAATTTATACTCCAGGAGGGAACAATGTTTGGAAAGTCGCAGAAATGGTTTAAGGATAATTTAGTGGAGATTTTACCTAAAGTTCGTGGAACGTATAAGCAAAATGTTCCGATGTCAAAATACACCTGGTTTGGGGTTGGCGGACCCGCTGAGGTGATGTTTAGTCCTTATGATGAAGACGATTTGGCATTGTTTTTGAAGACCAAAGCTTATAATTTGCCAATTTGCGTTGTTGGTGGCGGTTCAAACCTATTAGTACGCGATGGGGGAATTCCCGGAGTAGTTATCAAGCTGGATAGTAAGTATTTTCGACAAGTCAAAGTCAATGAGGATAAAAGCATAACCTGCTTTGCCGGGGTTAAAAATGTGGAACTAAAAAAACTGATGCTCGATAATGAACGTGGCGGATTGGAATTTTTGTGTTCTATTCCCGGTGTTATCGGTGGGTCGGTGAAGACTAATGCAGGTTGTTTCGGGCGGGCGGTAAAAGATGTAATTTTATCGGCAACAATTGTTGATGGTAATGGTGAAAAAGCCACTGTCGGGGTGGAAGATTTGATGCTCTCATATCGGAGCAGCTTTTTTCCTGATGATTGGATTATTACTTCTATCACTTTTAAGACAGAGCCTTCAACTTGCGAACAAATCAGAAAAATTTTGGAAGAACAAAAACAATATCGAATGCAGAGCCAACCTTATAATGAGCGTACTGCCGGTTCGACTTTCAAGAATCCGGAAGGCCTAAAAGCTTGGGAGTTGATTAAAAAAGCAGGTTGTTCGGGGTTGAGTGTGAATGGGGCAAAAGTTTCTGAAAAACACTGCAATTTTTTGATTAATACCGGAAATGCTACGGCACACGATTTGGAAACACTCGGTGAAACAATAGTGGCAAGAGTAAAAGACACAACTTCCATTACTTTGGAATGGGAAGTTAAAAGAATGGGAATTGCAAAGTAAATTATGGCAGAAACTCCGGAAATCAAACCAGAAGAACAGACACCTAAGCCGCTTAATATGGCGGATAATAAGGTCTATTTGCCAAGGCAATGGCCGCAACGTTTGCTTGGGAGTTTGTTTGTATTGGCTTTGATTGTGGCTGCAGCATCGGTTACTGTTACCATTAAGGAGAGTTTGGTCACCAAGCAGTTTGAATCTTGGCAGCAAGATTTTTATGAACTTACCGATAAATTGGGGTTTACGGTTGACGAGATTGTGGTGCAAGGTCGCAGACGGACAGATAAACAGGAACTTATGAACGCAATTGCGGTTTCGCGTGAGGATAATATTTTTGAGGTGGATGTATATGCCTTACAACAGCGCTTGGAACAGTTGCCTTGGGTGCGTAAAGCTGCAGTTAAAAAAACTTTTTTGCCTAATGTTATAAATATAACTCTCCAAGAAAAAAAAGTGCAGTCTTTGTGGCAGATTTCGGAGAAATTTCATCCGATTGATGAAGACGGAAAAGTGATTGAGGCTGATTATGTCCCAGATAAACCCTTGTTGCTGATTGTGGGGGCAGGGGCACCGGAAAACATCAATAGTTTATTAAAAATCATTCAGCAAGATAAAGGAATTTATCAACGGGTTAAGGTGGCAAACTTTATTTCCAAACGGCGCTGGAATTTGGTCCTTGATGATGTTAGAGACGGCATTACTATTAAGCTGCCGGAAGATGATGTGGAAAAAGCATGGAAAAAATTGATAAAATTAAACACAACAAAGGGCATTCTTAAACGTAAATTAACTATCCTGGATTTAAGATTTAAGGGAAAAATAGGTATCAAATTGCGTAAAACTCCCGGAAATCCAGATATGATGCTCAATAACGGGCGGGAGCGCAATACCTAAAAATTGGAATGAATATATTTTTGGGGGGATTAGCGTGACGCATTCTTTTAACAGACTGACGACTTTTGCAGCTTTGGATATCGGCTCATCTAAAGTTTGTTGCGTGATTGCAAAAATTAGCCGTGATGGCAGAATTAATATTGCCGGATATGGCTACAATGCCTCCAAGGGAATTAAAAACGGAATTATCACCGATATCGGGCAAGCTACGCTTTCGGTTTGTAATGCGGTGGAAACTGCTGAGCAAATGGCAAACGAGCGAATCAGCAAAATCATTGTAAATGTCTCGGGTGATAAAATTCGCAGTACAATTAAAGATGCGACGATTACCCTAAATAAAAACCGCCCGATTAGCGAATCGGATATCAATAAAGTTATTGAAAAAGGTATTAACAAAATCAATGTGGAAGGTTGCGAGCTTATCCACTGCCTGCCGACCAATTATCGGCTCAATTTTGGTGAGGAAATTAAAGACCCACGTAACATCTTTGGTGAGAACTTATCTGTTGATATTATGCTTGGGTTAGTTCCTGATATCATTTATCGCAATTTATCGACCGTGATTGAAAATGCTCATCTGGAGATTGTGGGTAAGGCTTTTTCGGCTTATGCTTCGGGTTTGGCTTGCTTGGTTGATGATGAAAAAGAAATTGGTGCAACGGTGATTGATATTGGTGGTGGAGTGACCAGTATTGCCAGCTTTAAGCATGGGTATCCGGTCTATTTCTCCTCTATTCCGGTTGGCGGCAATAATGTTACCAATGATATCGCTTTTGGGTTGACTACTTCTTTTGCGCATGCGGAGCGGCTGAAAACTCTGCATGGTTGTGCTTTCCTGACCCGCAAAGACAGCGAAGAAACCATTAATGTTTATCCGGTGGGTGAGGAAGATGATAGCAGCATCAAGCAAATTACTAAGGCTGAACTTATCAGCATTATCACACCCAGAATTGAAGAAATTTTTGAGCTGGTTAATCAGAAACTTGATGAACAAGGTTTGCGTGATATATCCAGCCATCGAGTAGTTTTAACCGGGGGTGGTAGCCAGCTCTCGGGGATTAGAGAAGTGGCAACCATGGTTTTGGACAAGCAAGTGCGCATCGGTCGCCCCAAAAATGTGAGCAATTTGCCGGAGCTGCTTTATAATCCGGCTTATTCTACCTGCATTGGGTTATTGTTATTTGCTCTTAACTACACCGAACGCAAGCCCAATAAAATTGTTAACAAACCAACCGGAAATTCCGGTGGGTTCGGAAAAATTTTGGGGTGGATAAAACAAAATTTTTAAGCGTGGTTACTAAATCTTAATTTATTGCGCGATATGATACAAACTAAATAGAAAGAATCTAATTTTGGAGTCAGAAATACCATGTCAATCAAGTTAGCAGTACCGGAACAATCTATTATGCATCTTAAACCGAGAATTTCGGTCATCGGCGTTGGTGGTGGCGGCGGTAATGCCGTTAACAATATGATTGCCCAAAAGCTGGAAGGTGTAGATTTTATTGTTGCTAACACCGATGCGCAAGCTTTGGCTCATTCTTCTGCCAGTCGGAAAATTCAGCTCGGGCTTGAAACTACTCAAGGACTTGGTGCCGGCGCCAGACCGGAAGTGGGTAAAATGGCTGCCGAAGAAGCTAAAGAAGAAATTGAAAAAGAGCTTGAAGGTGCCAATATGGTCTTTATTACGGCCGGTATGGGCGGTGGTACAGGCAGTGGCGCAGCTCCGGTTGTGGCAAAACTGGCTAAACAAAAAGGTATTCTGACCGTTGGTGTGGTGACCAAACCTTTCCAGTTTGAAGGTAAAAAAAGAATGGAAACTGCTGAAAGTGCAGTAGAAGATTTTACCAAAGAAGTTGATAGTATCATCATTATTCCTAACCAAAATTTGTTCCGTATTGCAGATAAGAAAACAACCTTGGCTGATGCCTTTATCATGGCTGATAATGTGCTTTATGCAGGTGTTCGTTCTATTACCGATTTGATGATGATGCCGGGCCTGATTAATTTGGACTTTGCCGATATTAAATCTATTATGGAAGATAAGGGCAAAGCAATTATGGGAACCGGTGAGGCTGAAGGTGAAGACAGAGCTGTTAAAGCAGCTGAGCAGGCTTTGTCAAATCCGTTGTTGGACGATTGTTCAATGCAAGGTGCCAAAGGTGTATTAATCAATATTACCGGTGGTCCGGATATTACACTCTTTGAGATTGATGAAGCTGCCAGCCGGATTAAAGAAGAAGTTGATGAAGATGCCAATATCATTTTTGGTTCTAGCTATGACGAAACCTTGGCTGGGAAAATTCGGGTTTCGATTGTGGCAACCGGAATCGGCGATAAACCAGCGATTGCAAAACCCAAAGCTGAACAAAAAGCTAAGGAATATTTAGAAGAGAGCATGAACCGTGTTGAGGCTACGGTAGCTCCGAGTGCCGAATTAAATTCAAATTTGGAAAAGTTTTCGGCCGTGAATGAAGAAGAAACAGCCGAAATCGCTGAGACCATTGAAAAAGCTCAAGTGGTTTCAATTGAAGAAAGACAAAGTGTGAGTGCTGAAGCAATTGCTCCGCAAGCTGAAGTTCGCAATATCGAAGATTTTGATATGTTAGAAAAATCGGCCGTGATGGAGGATATGCCCAAGTCTTCGGCTTTGTTTAAGGCAATTATTAATAAAGCGGAAGATGCTAATGACGCTGCTGATTTAGCTAATGCATTATCATCTAATGAAAATGGCTTTACTCCTAAAACAGTGCTTAGAACTGTCGAAGAAGAGCCGGAATTGTTTCCTGATCACAATCCGGGGATTTTCGCTCCGAAAAGACAAGAAGAGCCAGAAGAACTGATTGTGGAAGATGATGAGGAAGATTATACTCCGACTTTGATTGAAAGAGTAACCGGATTCTCTATTGCCAGACGGAATAAGAAAAAACAAAAAGAAGCCGGACGCGTCCAAGAGCCTATCTCGCCTTCTTTCTCTGATGATTATTCTGAAGATAGAATGAATTTGGATATTCCATCATTTTTAAGACGGAAATAACCGCATTAAAAATTGTGTTAAAAAAGCTCTGCTGCGGCAGGGCTTTTTTGTTGGTGGTTGACAGATGGTGATGCCTATGATATAAGCTTGATATAAAAAAATATTATTATTTAATTTTATCTTATTTATATGGAAAATTATGGTTTTTGGTGCGCGTTTAGTAGCGTGTGTTTCGGAGCTATTGTCAGTCTGTGGCATAATGTTTGTATGGCATTTGAATATGAAGTGCAAAAATTGGGATTGGCGCAAAAATCTCTAACAAATCGTATATTGAGACCAATGTTGATGGTTTTTCCGTTAATATTGTTTCTTTGTGCGGTGTGTGACGTTATTGGTTTACGGATGAATGTTTTGTGGGTGATTGTTGGCGCTCTTCCAATCGAGTTTAATTTTGATAATCAAGCAGTCGTACGGAAAATCCAGCCTTTTTTGTGGTGGTTACGAAAGCGATTGTATCGGAAGTTGATTGCAGATGGTGAACTTAAAGATTTGTTGATAGGTACGGAAACAAAAGAAGATTTTTATCATCTGGTTAGTAAAGGGTTTGTACTAGATAGTGGTGAGTATATGTACAAAGATGCTAATGGCTTTCATGACGATTTACAAAATTTTTTAGATCGGCAGCAGAGCTTGAAAATTCCTGATTGGAAAATTGATATACTCAAAGAATGTGGCTATCGGCTTTCTGATAAAATTATTTCTGAAGATTGAAAAAAAGGAGGTTTTTGACCTCCTTTTTTTTGGTATTTATTTATTGCGGCAGAGGATTTCAAACTCAGCCTTTTTATGTCCTAACATCTCGGCGCTTTCGGAGTTCAAAATCCCCGGTTTGCGCGCTATCGAATATTGCGGTAATAGCTTTTTAATCTCTTTAATATCCTTATCCCAAGCTTGAGGGCGAATGCGTATCTGTTTGTTTTGTCCTGCAGAAACACGGGGTGTAATCTCGCCACTCTCCGCATCTTCAAACTCAGGTAAGCTCAAGCGGATATTATCCAAACTACCCGGAACTAAAAATTCGATAAATTCTCCCGAATTGATGTAATTGCGGATTTCAAAAATCGCGTCATCTCCTTGCCACTCGATAATGGAGCCGGCAAAAAGCCAATCACCCAAAGTTCGGGTATATTCATAGTTTTGCGATATGTTGGTCAATTTGCCATCGTGAAAGCCTAAGCAATAGCCCCGATTTTGTAAGGTATCTAATTCGCCCATGTATTTTTGATAATCCCAACTTTCGGGTTTATTATAATAATCATCAATGGCTTGGCGGTAAGCTCTGGCGACTACACCGGTATAATATTCAGTCTTGTTTCGTCCCTCGACTTTGAGTGAATCCATGCCAATTGACAGCAAATCGTTTAACCTTGGCATTAAGCACATATCTTTGGAGTTTAGCATATATCCGCCGTGCTCGTCTTCAACGACTTCATAATATTCTCCGGGGCGGAATTCTTCTTCCAGCAAAAATTCAAAAGCATCTTTGTTTTGCTCGTTTATCTCAATCTCTTTGACGTTACCGTCTTTAAGCCGGAGGTGAAGTTTGTAATGCCAACGGCAGCAGTGGGCGCATTTGCCCTGATTGGCACTGCGGTCAGCCAGATAATTGGATATCAGACAGCGGCCGGAATAAGACATACACATGGCGCCGTGCATAAAGCATTCAAGCAAAATATCGGGGCATTCTTGGCGGATTTCCTGCATTTCGGCAAAAGTTACCTCTCGTCCCAATACGCATAGTTTGGCGCCTTGTTTTTGCCAGAATTTTACGGCTAAAGACGAGCAGATATTAGCCTGAGTGGAAACAAAGCGGTTGAGCTCGGGGGCGTGTTCTTTGACATAGTCAAAAACTCCGGGGTCGGCAATTAACACTCCGTCGGGTTTTAGCTCTCTTAAGGTATCTACAAACTGCGGCAGTTTTTTGACATCGGGATTATGCATAAACAAGTTTAGGGTCAGGTAGATTTTTTTACCTTTTTGGTGCACAAACTTAATGCCTTCTTTGAGGTCTTCCATGGTCATTTTGGACTGAGCGCGGAGGCACATGTCGGGCGTTCCGGCATAAACGGCATCGGCTCCATACAAAATGGCGGTTTTTAGTTTGACCAGTGATCCGGCTGGTAAAAGGAGTTCGGCGTGGGTATGTTTCATCTTCTTATTCCTTTATCTCAACACTTGTTGTGTGGACCTCAAGTTCACCAAGCGGGGTATCATCAATTTTTATCTTGGCAATAAACGGAACTTTGGTCTTTTTATCTTGCATAATCCAGAAATATATCGGGCGGTCTTTGGTCAAATCCCAAAGCAAATCATCGCCTTGTTCACCTAACTTATCAATATACATGGAGCATTTGGAAGCAGCACCGGAAAAAGGGCTTTTTTCAGTGACGGGCAAGTTATCTTGTCCTTCATCTTTGAAGATGACGTCATAACGGCGTTTGCCGTCAAAAACTTCCATGCGGGCGGCGCAAAATTTGACCTGATTATACTGCAAGGCCAGTTTGGCGACTACGGTTTGTAAATCGGTGGTGCCTTGGTTGTCAACATCTTGCTCAATGGTGACTTTTTTCTCTTTATCATTTTTAGCGCTAATCCGATATATCGGCTCGCCCTTGTCATTATATATCAGTTCCTTGCGGCGAGTGTTAAACCTAGAGCGCGACTTATATTTATAGCTCTCGGTGCGTAATTTATCGCCTTCGATTTTGCCGTTAGTGAAATACTCAGCTTTGAAAGGATACAGCGTATCAAAAATTCCATTGGTGGAAACTTCTGATTGAACCCGATAGGTTTTGCCGCGTAATTCATAAGTAAACTGCGTTCGGCTGGCATCAAATACTCCTAAGCGGACGGCAAAGTTGTGAGTGACGCTGGCAGCATGTGCAGGGAGGCTCCAAAGAGCGCTTAAAAACAAGGCTATGGTTAGGCTTTTTTTCATATTTATTAGTCTTTCGTAAAACATTTTTGCTTACAATATCATAAAATTTGAGAAAAGGAATAAAAAAATGTCTAAAAAAGTTTTGGTGATGATGGGTGGTTTTTCGGCCGAGCGCGAAGTGAGCTTGGTATCGGGGCAGGGCGTGGCTGAGGCACTCAAAAAAATTGGCTATGAGGTTATTCCTTATGACTTGGCAAATGTTAAGAAGTTTATTGCCGATTTGGAACAAATTAAACCCGATGTGGTGTTTAATGCTTTGCACGGTAACTGGGGGGAAGACGGGGAAATTCAGTCGCTGTTGGATTTGCTGCAAATTCCTTATACTCACTCGGGGGTTTTGCCCTCGGCTTTGGGCATGAATAAGTCCTTTACTAAGGAGATTTGTGCTAGCTTGGGTATCAAAGTAGCTCAAGGTAGCAAAATGACAGCTAAAGAATTTGAAGCCAAATCTTCTAATCTACCCATGCCGTATGTGGTCAAGCCGGTGAGCGATGGTTCCAGTGTGGGAGTGTTTGTGGTGCATAATCAACAAGAAGCCTCACAGATACACTATGATAATCCGAATTTAGAATTGTTGGTGGAGCAATATATTTCGGGACAAGAGCTAACCACGGCGGTGATTGGCGGTAAGGCTTATGTGGTGACGGAACTTCGCCCTAAAACCGCATTTTATGATTATCATAACAAATATACCAGCGGAGCAACCGAGCACATCTTGCCGGCAGAAATTCCGGCTGATGCGGCTGAAACCTGCAAGAAATATGCCGAAATGTTGCACCAAGCTTTGGGGTGCAAGACAGTTTCACGTTGCGATTTTCGCTATAATCCGCAGGACGGAGTGGTGTTTTTGGAGATTAATACGCATCCGGGAATGACACCGTTGTCTTTGGTACCCGAACAGGCTAAATATGCCGGAATTTCATACGAAAATTTGTGCGATATGTTGGTGAAAGAGGCAAGTTGCCGCAAAATGTGAGAGGTGAAATTTGGCAAATGCGGTTTTGGTGATTGCCGGGCCGACGGCTTCGGGCAAATCGGGGTTGGCAATTGATGCCGCCAAGCATTTTCGCGGGGTGGTGATTAATGCTGATTCCCAGCAGGTCTACAAACATATGCCGATTATTTCGGCTTGTCCGAGTGCGGAAGACAAAAACACCGTGCCGCATCGTTTATATGAAATTTATGAACCTTCATTTTCTGGTTCGGTGGTGGATTGGCTGGAACAAGCCGTTGCGGAAATCAAATCAGCATGGGGGCAAAATCTGCTCCCGATTGTGGTGGGTGGTACCGGTCTTTATATTGATAATCTGATTAACGGCACAACTCCAATTCCCAAAACTGCCGAACATATCCGTGACGAGGTGGCAGATATCTTAGCTCAAAAAGGGGTGCAGTATCTTCACGATTGTTTGGCAAAGGTCGATGCCCCTAGCGCCAAACGTCTTAACCCCAATGATACAACTCGTGTGCGCCGCGCTTATGAAGTGTGGATGGATACTTCTATTCCTTTAAGCAAGTGGCACGAACAGCCAATGCTCAAACGTTTGCCTGAGGCCGAATTTAAGGTGATTAAAATATTGCCGCCACAGTCTCAACTCGACGAACGTTGTGCATTGCGTTTTGATAAGATGATGGCAAATGGCGCTTTGAGTGAGGCTCAATATATGAATAATCTTCATCTCAACCCAAAACTTCCGGCAATGCGGGCTTTGGGTTTGCCGGAACTAATCGATTATCTGAACGGAAAAACAGACTTGGAGCAGGCAATTAAACTTGCCAAGCTACATAGTCGGCAATATGCTAAACGTCAGCGCACGTGGTTTAAGCATAAACTTCAAGCTGATATCGTCTTAAATGAATGTTATCAGGGAGGCTTGGAGCTTGAGAAGTTGAAAATTTAATTTTTTTTGTGAAGAAGGCTGTTAAAAACGTTTTAACTTGTTGCACAATAAGAGTTATCGTTATACAAAATAAGAAATATGATTTTTTAATGAACTTGTGGAGAGGTTTATATGCTAGCAAATTTAATGGGATGGCTGTCGGCTGATATGGCTATCGATTTGGGTACCGCTAATACTCTGGTCTATGTTAAGGGCAAAGGTATTGTGCTTAACGAACCTTCAGTGGTGGCTATCGAAGAATATCGCGGTAAAAAACAAGTGCTTGCCGTTGGTAATGAGGCAAAATTGATGCTCGGTCGTACTCCGGGAAATATTAGTGCTATTCGCCCACTGCGAGATGGTGTAATCGCTGATTTCGAAATCGCCGAAGAGATGATTAAATATTTTATCCGCAAAGTTCATAATCGTCGCACCTTTGTTTCTCCAATGGTGATTGTATGTGTTCCTTCTGGCTCAACTGCCGTGGAACGTCGTGCTATTCAAGAATCGGCTGAGGCTGCCGGTGCTCGTAAAGTTTGGTTGATTGAAGAACCAATGGCTGCGGCAATCGGTGCGGATTTGCCAGTGACAGAACCAACCGGTAGTATGGTGGTCGATATTGGTGGTGGTACAACTGAAGTGGCTGTGCTTTCTTTGGGTGGTATCGTGTTTGCGCGCTCAGTTCGTGTGGGCGGCGATAAGATGGATAGTGCGATTATCTCTTATATCCGTCGCAATCACAACCTATTGGTCGGTGAAGGTAGTGCTGAACGTATTAAAAAAGAAATCGGTTCGGCTTGCCCGCCAGAAAGCGGTGAAGGTCGCGTTATCGAAATCAAAGGTCGCGATTTGATGAATGGTGTGCCAAAAGAAATTATCATTACCGAACGTCAGGTGGCCGAAAGCTTGAGTGAGCCGGTTTCTCAAATCGTGGAAGCTGTTAAAGTGGCTTTGGAACACACTGCTCCGGAACTTGCTGCCGATATTGTGGACAAAGGTATTGTTCTGACCGGTGGTGGTGCTTTGCTGGCTAATTTGGATCAGGTTTTGCGCAACGCTACCGGTTTGCCGGTTTCTATTGCTGAAGAGCCATTGGCTTGCGTGGTTAAAGGTACCGGTAAAGCTTTAGATGAAATTGGTCGGTTGAAGACTATCCTTTCAACCATGTACTAAATCTTTTAGAGAATCGCACGTCGGTTAGTGTTGACGCCGGCGTGCGTTTTTCCGTATCTTGGCTTGAGTGTTAGCTTAGGTCTAAGGAGAGGTTATGAAACGGCGCAAAAGTTTGTTTATGCATTTGAGCAATATTAGGCTTCTGGCAAAGAAGTTTGCTTTGGCGCTGCTGTTTCTCTCCGCTTTTGTGCTGATGTTGGTCAACAAAACAGATACTGCTATTATCGAAAAAACATCTTCCGTGGCTACAGATGCTCTCAGTCCGATGATTGATATTTTGGTGATCCCGGCACGGGCTGTGGCTGATGTGTATGATTATTTGAAAGAATTAAAACAAATCCACCAAGAAAATCAGGAGCTGCGCCAAGAGAATCGGAAATTGTTACAGGCCAAAGATCGCGCTCAGGCACTTGAAATTGAAAATCGAATTTTATCGCGCTTGCTGAATTATGTTACACCTCCGGAAGCAAAATTTATTACTGCACGGGTGATTGCTGAAGAAGGTGATGCTTTTTCTCATTCTCTGATTGCATATACAGGTGATGCTAAAGGTGTTCGCAAAGGGCAGGTGGTTCTTAGTAATCGTGGTGTGGTTGGACGAATCGAGCAAGTTGGAAAATTATATTCTAAAATTATTCTCATAACCGATATTAACTCAAAAATTCCGGTGATGGTGGAGCGAACCAGAGTACGCGGCATTTTGACCGGTGATAATACACCCACTCCCAAAATGGTATTTATTCCACTAGAGGCTGAGCTGACAGTAGGTGATAGAATCGTGACTTCCGGTGTGGCAGGTGTGTTCCCAGCCGGGCTTCCCATAGGCAAAATCAGCTCTATTGAGAAAAATAACGTAAAAATCAAGACTTTTACAAATTTAGAGAGGCTGGAGTATGTTAAAATTGTCGACTACGGCCTTTAAAAGGGTGTATTTTGGGCTATTAGAGCGATTTTACGGGGTAGATGCCAATCCACGTATTTCTTTATACGCTAGGATTGTCATCTCCCCTATAAATCACTCTACTAACCTCAAACTCCTCCCTTTTAATAGTGCCAAAGTTGAGAGTGTAAAATGTGTAGTACAGAAACTGCGAGTAAAATGCTCGGTCACGTATTTTTATATACGCTCACTCGCATTTTCTTTTGTTTCTTATTATACGACTCATTCTCCTATTTTTTATAAATGGTTACGTTTCTTAGAGCGATTTTACGGGGTGAGAGCCAATCCACGTATTTCTTTATACGCTAGGATTGTCTTCGCCAGAGAAATCACTCTACTACCCTCAAACTCCCCCCTTTTAATAGTGCCAATTAGAGATTGAGCTATGAGTGATGAATTAAGCGAAAATATTATGACTTATTTGCAACGTCTTTTGCCGTTGCTGTCATCTTTGTTGTTGCTTTTTTTATCTTATGTGCCGATGGATTTCTTGTTGTTTGGTGATATTCGTCCCGCGATGGCGATTGTGTGTGTGTATTTTTGGATGATACATCGGCCGGATATTTTTAATCTTTTGTCGGTGTATTTTCTTGGTCTGGTTGATGATATAATTAGCAATGTGCCGTTTGGAACTAATATTTTTACTCTACTGGTGCTCTATCTCCTAATTAGTAATCTGTCTCGTTTTTTGAGTGGAAAACCATTTATCATTACTTGGTATGGTTTTGCAATCATAGCTTTGGTGGTGTTGTTTACTAAGTGGTTAGTCTTGTCAATTTATTATGCGCAATTCTTGCCGCTTTCGATTGTGGGTTTTAGCTTTATGGTCACCGCTGCTGCTTATCCGTTTATCAGTCTGGTGCTGGCTTTTGTGCAAAATAATTTAATTGCCGATGAGGAACTCTGATGAATCGCGATAATGATAAAGGAAAAGTCTTAATCAAACGCTCGCTTATTTTGGGTTTGGGCGAGTTTTTGATGTTTATGGTCATTATTGCTCGTTTGTATTATCTTCAAGTATACCAAGCCGACAGATATCAAACTCTGGCTGATGAAAATCGAATTTCAACCCGTTTGCTTATTCCGCCGCGAGGGGTGATTTATGACCGCAATCAGGTTATTTTGGCTTCTAATCAGCAGAATTTTCAGGCCTCAATTGTGGCCGAACAAACAACAAATGTGCAAGAAACATTAGACGCTTTCAAAAAAATTATGCCTCTTTCGGAAGCCGAGGAAGAACGTATAAAAAAAGATTTGCGTAAAAATCGTAGTTTTGTGCCTATCAAAATTAAAGACAACTTAACTTGGGAAGAAGTGTCTAAAATTCAGCTCAATGCGCCAGATTTGCCAGGGATTATCATTGATGAAGGTTTAACCCGATACTATCCTTTCGGGGAAGAACTTTTTCATGTGTTGGGATATGTATCTTCTGTTTCATCTAATGATGTTAAAGATGACCCCTTACTTGAAATTCCCGGTTTTAAAATCGGCAAATCAGGTATTGAAAAACTCTATGAGAAGAAACTTCGTGGTCGCGGCGGTACGCTCAAACTTGAAGTCAATGCTTATGGTCGCATTATGAAAGAAATTGAGAAAAATGAAGGGGTTTTGGGTGAACGTGTGGATTTGACCATAGATGAACGTTTGCAGAAAAAAGCCTATGAGCTTTTAGGCGAAGAAAGCGGCGGGGTGGTGTTGATTGATGTGCACACCGGAGAAATTTTGGCTTTGGCTTCTACTCCCTCATATGATCCCAATCGTCTGGTGCAAGGTGTTAGCAATAAGGAATGGAGAGAATTAACTAGCAATGAACGACGGCCGTTGACTAATAAGGTGCTTTCTGAGCACTATTCTCCTGGCTCAACTTTCAAAATGGTTGTGGCTTTGGCGGCTCTTGAAGCCGGAGTTATACGTCCGGAAACTCGTTTCTTCTGTGCTGGAAAAATGTTTTTGGGGGATCATGCTTTTCACTGTTGGAAACATAGTGGTCATGGTTATCTTGATGTGGTGCAAGCTTTGCAGCATTCGTGCGATATTTATTTTTATGAAACAGCGCAGAAAGTTGGGATTGAAAAAATTGCCGAGATGGCTCGTCGTTTGGGATTGGGCAAAGAAATTGGTTTGGGAATTGCTCAGGAAAGTCCCGGCCTAATTCCTGATAAGGCTTGGAAAAAACGTCGTTTCCGTGGGGCTAGAGGTTTTTGGCAGCAGGGCGAAACCCTAATTTCGGGCATTGGACAAGGATATATTCTTACAACACCGTTGCAGTTGGTAACTATGACCGCGCGCTTGGTTAATGGTGGATATGAGGTAACTCCGACTTTTACAAAAGTTGAAGCTACGGAGCGTAAACCTCTTGATAAGATTAAAATTTCTTCAACTTATCTTGATTTGATTAAAGAAGGTATGTTTAGCGTGGTGAATGTGCCCGGAGGAACAGCTTATGGCTCCCGTTTTAATTATAACGGGCAGATGATGGGAGGTAAAACAGGTACAACCCAAGTTAAGCGAATTACCATGAAAGAACGTCAATCCGGAATTATTAAAGATAAAGATTTACCTTGGCGGTTGCGAAGCCATGCTTTGTTTGTTGGATATGCGCCGCATGATAATCCAAAATATGCAGTGGCAGTGCTGGTTGAGCATGGGGGCGGCGGTTCTTCCGTGGCAGCTCCAATCGCCAGCAAATTGCTTCAAGAAGCCGTAAAATTAGACCCCACTAAAAAATCTGTTGATTAGGTGAGCGATGTATAAATATTATGAAACCAGTTTTAAAAACCAGAGTCTTTCCTTAAAAGAAAAGTTTTTTAACTTAAGCTTTTCTTATATTTTGTTCATTGTGATGTTGGCATCAATCGGGATTGTGGTGTTGTACTCGGCCGCTAATGGGAGCTGGAAACCTTGGGCTATTAATCAACTGATACGTTTTGCCATGGGGTGTGGGGTGATGATGGTTTTTGCTCTCACCGATATTCGCTTTTTTATGAAGATTGCTTATCCATTTTATTTTGTTGCTTTGTTGCTGTTGATTTATGTGGAAGTTCGAGGGTCTATCGGAATGGGAGCACAGCGCTGGATTGATCTCAAATTTTTCAATCTTCAACCTTCCGAATTGATGAAAATCGCCTTGGTGATGGTGTTAGCTAAGTATTTTCATTCTAGCTCATTGCAAAGTATTGAAAGCACTCGTGGACTGCTGATCCCGATTATGCTGACTTTGTTTCCGGCATTTTTGGTGATGACGCAGCCTGACCTTGGTACTGCGTTGATGCTGATTATGAGTGCTGGAGCAATATTTTTTGCTGTTGGTGTGCAGGTGTGGAAGTTTGTGGTAGTGATGCTCGGTGGTGCACTGATGATTCCATTTGCTTGGCATTTCTTGCACGATTATCAAAAAAATCGAGTGCTGACGTTTCTTGATCCTGAACGTGATCCATTGGGAGCCGGATATCACATTATTCAATCTAAAATTGCTCTTGGTTCGGGAGGAGTGTTTGGTAAAGGTTTCTTAAAAGGTACTCAAAGCCATCTTAACTTTTTGCCCGAAAAGCACACGGACTTTATTTTTACCATGCTATCTGAAGAATTTGGTATGATTGGTGCGGTGTTTGTAGTGTTAATCAACATCTTGATTATTGCATATAGCTTTGGTTTTGCGCTTCGTAGCACCAGCTATTTTGGGAAACTTTTAGCCATTGGTTTGGCAACTAACTTTTTCCTTTATGTCTTTATCAATATGGCGATGGTATTAGGTTTAATTCCGGTGGTTGGTATTCCCTTAGCGCTAATTTCCTATGGTGGTACGGTTATTCTTTCCGTGATGGCAAGTTTTGGGATGATCCTTTCGGTATGGATTAATCGAAATGTAAACATAGGCAAGTAAAAAAACTTCTTTTAAAGTTCGTATAATGGTCGTCTAGAGCAATTTTACGGAGAACTCAACAAACCCACGTAGGTCTATCTACGCTAGGGTTTGTTTCGCTCCTAGAAATCACTCTATACGACTCATTCTCCGAACTTTTTCTGTGCCAAAGGTTGAAACTTGTTTAGCGGTTTATTAGAGCGATTTTACGGGGAACTCAACATATCAAAAAAATCCCTCAAAACTTGAGGGATTTTTTTATTAGTTATCTCCAATGCGCAATGCTTCAATGAAAGCACTTTGTGGAACTTCGACTTTGCCAAATTGGCGCATTCGTTTTTTACCTTTTTTCTGCTTATCCAGCAATTTGCGTTTGCGTGTAACGTCTCCTCCATAGCATTTGGCGGTCACGTCTTTGCGCAATGCCGAAATCGTTTCTCGGGCGACAATTCTTCCACCAATTGCTGCTTGAATCGGAATCTTAAACAAGTGCCGTGGAATGAGATCTTTTAATCTTTCGCAAATCTGACGTCCTCTGCTTTCGGCATCGCTACGGTGGCACAAAAAGGCTAATGCATCTACAGGCTCTTCATTGATTAGAATTTGTACTTTCACTAAGTCGGATTCTTCATAGTCTGTTAGCTCATAGTCAAAGCTGGCATAGCCGCTGGTGATGGATTTGAGGCGGTCATAAAAGTCAAATACAATCTCATTTAATGGTAGTTTATAAACTAACATGGCGCGGCTGCCGGCATATGTTAGCTCAATTTGTTCGCCACGGCGCTCATTGCAGAGTTTTAGTACGGCGCCAAGATAGGTGTCGGGGACTAATATTGTGGCTTTTACCCATGGTTCTTCAATGGATTTAATTTGACTTACATCTGGCATGTCTGCCGGATTATGCAAGGTGATTTGCTCGCCGCTCGTGAGGTTGATTTTGTAGGCAACCGAGGGGGCTGTCGTAATGATATCTAAATCAAACTCTCTATCTAATCTCTCTTCAATGATTTCCATATGTAATAGGCCTAAGAACCCACAGCGGAAACCAAGTCCAAGTGCAGCCGAATTCTCATTTTGATAATCAATACTTGCATCGTTTAATTTGAGTTTGGCAAGCGCATCTTTGAGGTTGTCATATTCACTGCTGTCAACCGGAAATATTGAGCAAAATACCACCGGAACTGAGGGCTTAAACCCTTTTAAGGCAGTCTCACAAGGGCGCTTGTTGTCAGTGATTGTATCCCCGATGTGGCAATCGCTTACACTTTTAATACTTGCGGTAATAAAGCCAACTTCTCCAGGGTATAAGGCTTCAATATCTTGCATTTTGGGAGTGAAAATACCAACTTTATCAACCAGATATGTGCTATTGTTACTCATCATGCGGATTTGGGTTTTGCGTTTGAGCACACCATCGTGAATCCGCACTAAAATGATTACGCCCAGATATGGATCATACCAACTGTCAATTAACAATGCTTTAAGCGGGGCATTCTCATTTCCTTTGGGGGCGGGAAGTCTTTGTACAATCGCTTCTAATAAATCAGGAACGCCAACTCCGGTTTTGCCTGAGGTTTCGATGGCATCAGAAGTATCTAACCCAATAACATCTTCTATCTGCTGTTTGACACGTTCTGGGTCTGCTGATGGTAAATCAACCTTATTTAAGACCGGAATAATCTCATGATTATTATCAATGGCTAAATATACATTGGCCAAAGTTTGTGCCTCGACGCCTTGAGTGGCGTCTACTACCAGAACCGAGCCTTCGCAAGAGGCTAATGAACGTGAAACCTCGTAAGAGAAGTCAACGTGGCCGGGGGTGTCTATCAAATTGAGCTGATAGGTCTTGCCGTCTTTAGCCTGATAGTTGAGCCGGACAGTTTGGGCTTTGATGGTAATGCCTCTTTCGCGCTCAATATCCATAGAATCGAGAACTTGCTCTTGCATCTCACGGCTTTGAAGTCCGCCGCAATATTCAATCATGCGGTCGGCAAGCGTGGATTTGCCATGATCAATGTGGGCAATGATGGCAAAGTTGCGGATTAAATCTAACTGAGTACTCATCTTATTTGTTTCCGTGATAAATGATTAGTTTTCTTGAAAATAGATTAATTTTTTTGAATAGGCAACATATATTGATTGTGAAAATGAATAAAAGTGGTTATACTAAACTTTAGAGATGATAGGAGGCTGCCATGAGAGAGATTGTAGAAATTGAGTACGGCTCTTCACGTTATGATGAATTGCTGCGGTTGCGTTATCGGATTTTGTTGGAGCCGTTGGGGTTTGATTTCTTAGATGAGCATCGTGCCAAAGAGGCAAATTATCTGCATTTGGCATGTATTGAAAAGCTTGATGATGCTTTGCTTGGCGGTTGTATGTTGGCGCCAATTGATGATGAGCTTATTCGCTTGATGCAAGTGGCAGTTAATGACAAATATCAGGGGGAGGGTATTGGGCATGCTTTGGTGAAATATGCCGAACAACGTGCCAAAGAAGCCGGATATTCTAAAATTGAAATGCATGCTATGCTCTCAGTGGTAGATTTTTATGAAAAAATGGGCTACCATCAAGAAGGCGATTTATTGGAAGAAAAAGGCGTCAGCTTGGCGAAAATGGTTAAAAAACTTTAAGAAGAGTTGGCTATAAAATTACTCCGAGTTTGGTTTAACTCGGAGTTTTTTATGGGGATAATAAAAGTTTAGCTAAAACTTTTATGTTTGTTGAGAAGCGATTGAGTTTGGCATGGGGAAGCAAAATTCAACCATCTTCGCGATTTTGTTTTCGCACCTAAGATGTAATCACTAAGTTCTATAATTCAATACTAAAGGATAGTTTTTTTTCTTAAACCAGTTCGTCAACTTCCTCAATTATTTCGTTGCGCTCATAAAAATGTTTTAGGTAGCTATGCGAAAATTGTTCCTGAGCTTTGTCTTTGACCATGGATTGATTGTTGTCATAAACTCCAATGTTGTGGTGACCGGCATTTTTATCACTTAATGGGACATCGTCATATACGCCGCTAGCGGTCAAAGCTTCAATGGCGTTGGGGATATAAGTTTGAGATGAAGAAATTTCCGGACGTTTGTTTTTTTCTTCAGATTTTTTAAAAGGACTATCTTGCCGGTTTTTCCGATTGTCGGGATCATTATCTTTAACCAGCACACTATTGGTGGTATCAATATTCTCTACAAAGCTTTCCCCATCTCCTCCACGGCGATAATAATCTGCTTTTGAGGGGGCGTTGGGCGAGCCGGAAACTTTTCTAGTTGACGTAATGCTCATTGATTTTCTCCAACGATTAAACAATCCCTTTCTAGGGATTTTATATATTTTAGTATAGCAGATTAAAAATTAAATGTCCATAGATATTTGATTTGCAAACAAAATTAGCTCGATTGCAAACTAAAATAAGTACTCTTGTGAAAAGATTGTAGAAAAGTGACTATTCTTTTTTATTATCTTTATTCTTTTTATTGAGAGTAGATGTTTTTTCGGTGGCAACTTTTTTGAGGTTGTCAACCTTTTGCAAAACAAGGGCTTTCCACGAGCTGAGGTTATTGGCTTCGAAAACTAAAACCAAAACCAAAATAATCAGTACCCATTCCCAGAAATCTGAAAACACTATTTTTCTCCTTTTTTGTTTTGCATGCGATGCAAGGTTTCCGTTGCATCATAGGTTTCGCGGTATTCTTCAACTTGTCCGATTTGTTGCTCATAATAGCAGTCAAGTTTATCTATGTCCTCAAAACTTTTGCTATTATGGATGATTTTTTGCAGCTTTTCAAATCTAAAAATTGAATTATCCCTCAAATTTTGAGCGCTTTGGGCAACTTCTTGTAAGGCGGTGATGTTTCCTCCGCAGTAGCATATACAATCACAACCGGCTTGTAAGGCGGTTTTAACGCGTTCGGTGAGGCTGCCTTTAAGAGCTTGCATTTCAATGGCATCACTTATCAAGAAGCCTTCAAATCCCAACTCTCCACGGATAAGTTGACTAATCCCTTTGGCTGATTGGGTGAGGGGAAATGTATCATCTACTTCGGGTAATAGAATATGGGCAGTCATACCGGCAGGACAGTTGCTCAAACTTTTAAATGGGGAAAAGTCGGCTCTTAATTTGCTAAGCGGCTCATTAATTATCGGAATTTGCAGATGGGGGTCGGTGCTGCTGCTGCCTAAGCCTGGTAAGTGTTTGATGCAGGGGCATATGCCATATCTGACATAGGTGTTGACCATTTCTTGGCCTAATGTCGCAATTGTCTTACGCTCAGAGCCAAAAGTGCGGCTGCGTAAAACTTCGGAAGTGCCACGGTGGCAAACATCAATAACCGGTGCGTAGTTCCAGTTTATTCCTAAATCTTGTAAATCATGGGCAATTAAGGTGGCATGGACGGCTGCAATTTTTTGACCGACTTCTAACCCAAATCGACGCGCGATTTGTCCTAAGCGGTACTGTGAGGCATAAGTTCGATAATAGGGTTCGGATAATCTTCTGACCCGTCCGCCTTCTTGGTCAATGCCAATTAAGACATCATCTCTACCGATGCATTCCTTGATTTCTTTGATGAGCTTTTTTAATTGTTTAGGGGTGGATATATTGCGTCCAAACAGACTGATGCCCAAGGGATTGTATTTGGAAAAAAGCTGCTTTTCTTCATCGCTTAATGCTAATCCGGAGCAAGAAAGCATGGCAGCTAAAATCGGTTTTTCCATCTTTCCTCCTAGAGCAGTAATTTCATCATGGTTTCGGTGAAACCTTGCAGCCAAATGCTAATTGGGTTGAGTATACCAAAAGTTTGAAACAATAATGGCAACAATATAAACATTACCCCGATACCAATTAGAGCAGCTCGAGGAGAATGAATATACTCTTGAGCCCAAGGTTTTTCTACCCAGCCGAAAAAGAGTTTGGAGCCGTCGAGCGGGGGAATAGGTATAAGGTTAAAAGCGGCTAAAATTAAGTTTACTAACATCAAAATAAAGAAAAATGAGGCAATGAGTGCGGTGAAGGCGTTGAGCTCAAAATGTTCGAGCAATCTAATTGCGGTTCCGCAAAGTCCGGCCAGCAAAATATTTGCTACAATGCCGGCTCCCGAAACTAAAAAATTGTCTCGGCGAGGTTTTTTAAAGTAGCGTTCATCTATTGGGACCGGTTTGGCCCAACCAAACACAAAACCACTGCCAGAAAGCAGTAAAAACAGCGGCAACACAATACTGCCAAAAGGGTCGATGTGTTTGAGTGGGTTTAAGGATAAGCGACCGGATAAACGTGCAGTAGGGTCGCCAAGTTTGTTGGCGACCCAGCCGTGCGCAATTTCGTGTATGATTACACCAATAATCAGACTGATGGCAAAATATAATATTTCCAAAAAGTCTTTGAACATATTATTTTTTCTTTACTATACAGCTGCCACCTGCGGCTTTAATCTCTTTGCAGAGAGCATCAGCACCGCTGCGATCGGCAAAGGAGCCGGCTTGCAAGCGATAGAAAGTACCCTTGGCGCCGAGGTCTGCAGTTTCAATCTCATAGCTGTGGCTTTTTAAGACCGGATATTTCTTGGCTAAAGATGTCCATGAGTTTTCAACTGCTTTGCGGTTGGAAGACGCCATCAATTGAACTTGCCAAGAGCCTTTGGCTGCAGTAGTGGTTTGAGCCGGGGCTTTGGCTGGAATGCTGATTTTTTCAGGAGCCGGAGCCGCTTTGGGTTCAGGAGCAGGTTTGACTTCTACTTTGGGTTCAATTTTTACTTCAGGCTTGACTTCTTCTTTTGTAACTTCTTCTACTACCTTAACTGGCTCAGCTTGGGTTTCGGTTTTGATGATTTCTTCAGCTGCAGCAATTGTTTTTTCGGTCGAGGGAACACTTGGAGCTACCGGAGCAACTTCGACTTCCGGCTCAATAATCGGAAGTTGTGGTTCTTCTGGCGGCGGAAGAATTGTTTCAACTGCCGGAGTATCGCCCGCACCTTTTTTATCAATGATATTATAAACGGTTTTATCTTGGTTCAAAATTTCCATTCCACCCGGATCTGCCGGTTGAACTTTAATGGCATCTTTAGGGCGACGAATGACAGGAATTTCTCCCGGGGTATCTGCGGCATATTGCGGAGATAATACAAACCAGCCGACAATACCTGCTAATACTATACCTGATACGGCACCGATGAATACATTTTTGGAAACATTTAAGTCATTACGTTTTTCATCATATTCCAAATTGGACTGACTGGCCAATTTTTGGCGCAGATCATTGAGCAATTCATCGTTGTTTTTGTTGTCTTCGGGGCGATCCAGAAGCATTTGTCATCTCCTAAATTTGATTTATTTTGAGTTTAGTCTATTTTATAATCATTTACAATCATTTAAAATCTGGTCATATTGTCAAAAAGTTTTTGGTGTTCATCTAGAGCGCCCATGTCAGTCATATTGGCAATGTAGGTGCAAATGATGCCGGCAATTTCAGCTTGCGGAAGATCAGAACTGATTTTTTTTCGTTCCGAATCGGGCAAAAGGCGCCAATCTGACATGAAAACTTCAAATAACTCTTCGACAACTTTTTGTGATTTCATGTCCATTCTGACCACGTTAGTATGATTGTAAAAATGTTCTCTTAAAAACTGGCGAAGCTGTTTTATCTCGGTTTGAAGCTGTTGGGAATGTGAGACTAAAGCCGAATCGAGTTTTCTCACATCTTGTGGTGAGGAGATATGGTTCGTTTCAATATTTTTCTTGGTTTGTGCTAAGAGGTCAAATATCATTTTGGCAATCATGCTACGGGTGATGGCATAAATGCGAATATTGTCGTCAATATTTTGATGCTTTTGTTCTAAATCTTTGATTATCTCCTTGATGAAAGGGAGTTCTTGCAAATCAGAAATACTATAAAATCCGGCTCTGAAACCATCGTCAATATCATGATTGAGGTATGCAATGTCATCAGCAAAAGCGGCAATTTGAGCCTCAAGTGAAGCATAATGCTTGAGGTCTAAGTCAAAGCTTTTGTTGAACTTTTTTAAGAAGGGCGGAATTTTGGTGCCAAATTTGCCGTGGTGTTTGACGGTACCTTCCAAGGTTTCCCAAGTGAGGTTTAAGCCCGGAAAATTAGGGTAGTGGCTCTCATATTCAGTAATTATCCTTAGAGCCTGAATGTTGTGGTCAAAGCCGCCATAGGGTTGCATAACTTTGCTTAAGCCTCGTTCTCCGGCATGACCGAAAGGAGAATGTCCCAAGTCGTGGGCAAGAGCGATAGCTTCGCCAAGTTCTTCGTTCAAATCCAAGCTTTTGCATAGGGTACGAGTGATTTGGGCAACCTCGATACTATGGGTAAGTCTGGTACGGTAATTCTTGCCTTCATGGTAGGCAAAGACTTGGGTTTTACCATCTAAGCGGCGAAATGACATAGAATGAATGAGCCTATCTCGGTCGCGTTGGAACGGTGAGCGGATAATGTTGACAAAGTCGGGGTACATGCGGCCACGGCTGTCTTCGGGTTTGGTGGCATATGAGGCGAGATTCATAAAGTTCTTCCTTTATCTGACTTTTTATTGTATAAGAGCTTATTATATTAATCTTAATATTCGGTGAAAGCGGGAAGATGAAAATTGCTACTTTTAACATAAACTCTATCGGGGCAAGGATTGAACTATTTTCTAATTGGCTTAAAGAAACCAATCCTGATGTGGTTTTGCTCCAAGAGATTAAGACTGAATATAATTCTTTTCCGTTTTTTGAAATCCAAGCTCTGGGGTATGAAGCCAAAGTGCTGGGACAAAAAAGTTATAATGGAGTAGCTGTGCTCAGCCGCCATAAAATTAAAACAATCAGCGAAGGAATCCCCGGTTTTGATGATGAAAACAGCCGTTATCTTGAAACTGAAGTAGAATTTGACAAGCAGACTTATCGAATCGTCTCGATTTATTTACCCAACGGAAATCCGCCTTACAATCAGCCTGATGATAAAACCAAGCTTGATTATAAATTGCGTTGGATGGAGGCTTTTTATTTGCATTTGCAAAAACTTCTTTTGCTTCATCAACCAGTAATTATAGGGGGCGATTTTAATGTGATTTTGACGCCAGATGACGTTTATAATCCAGAAGCTTTTCGTAATAATGCCTTATTTTTACCCGAGGTTAGACAGCGTCTTAACTCCATTTTACATTTGGGTTATTATGATGCATTTAGAACCTTACACCCGCATGAAAATGGTTATACTTATTGGGATTATGGTGGTGGTGCATTCCCAAATGATTGGGGTATGCGAATCGATTATTTCTTATTATCTCCACAGGCAACCGATTGGTTGCTTATTTGCGAGGTGGATAAATCTATTCGCGGACAAAACAAACCATCTGATCACACACCTTTGGTGATAGAGCTAAAACGGGGGGCTCATGAAGGAATCTAAAGCCAAGCTGCGTCTGCCTGAGACTTTGCAATTGGAAATTTCAGAGATAGATGATGAGGGGGAAATTTGGGCCAGACCAACGGAGGAAAGATTTGCATCGGTCGGGCAGATTGTGATACTTTCTAATCGTAAAATCAAACCGCCGTTGGCAGTTGGTGATCGTGTTTTGGCGCGGATTGATTGCAAAAACGGCGAATATTATGCCCGAGTGATGTTGCGCACTTCAACAGCGCAACTCCAGCCCGAAAAACAATATGGGGTGATTGAAAAACGGGGCGGAAGATATTTTATTGTTTCAACCGAAAAATCTAAGCATACCGATTTGCTACTTGATAACCCGCTTAAAGCCAAAGACGGAGATTTTGTGGCTTATGCTTTAGAAGGAAACCGCCGCTTTAAGGAAGTGCGAATTTTGCGCAACTTCGGGCCGTTTAGTCTGAGCAAAGCGGCAGAGCTTTTGGTGCTGGAAAAATATGGTATTCCTAACGAATTTAGTGCTCAAATTGCTAAAGAACTGACTGATTTGCCGCACTTAAACCTTAGAGCGCGCGAAGATTTAACCAATTTGCCATTTGTGACAATAGATGGTGATGATTCTAAGGATTTTGATGATGCGGTTTGGGCGGAGAAAACTCCCTTTGGTTTTCGGCTCGGGGTAGCCATTGCCGATGTGGCTTTTTATGTGCGTCCGGAGTGCGAGTTGGACCGTGAGGCATATAAACGCGGAAACTCGGTCTATTTGCCCAATTTGGTCGTGCCGATGTTACCTGAAAAACTATCAAATGATTTATGCTCTTTACGCCCGAAGGAAAAACGGCCGGTAATTGCCTGCTTTATGGAAATTGATAATGATGGAAAATTACGGAGTTATGATTTTTGCCGTGGTACCATAAAATCGGCGGCAAGGTTGACTTATCGGGAAGTTCAGGCCGCTCTTGATGGGGATAAAAGCGAAAACATTGCTCCGGTGTTTAAGTCTTGTGTCTTGCCCTTATATGAGGCATATTTGGCTTTGGATAAGGCTCGCAAAAAGCGCGGTGCTTTGGAGCTAACCACAACCGAAATTAAAATCAAATTTGACAAACAAGGGCAGGTATTGCTGATTGAAAAAGCTCCGGATTATATGTCGGAAAAAATTATTGAAGAATTTATGATTGCGGCAAATGTGGCGGCAGCTTTGGCATTAGAAAAAACTCATCTACCGGTGATGTATCGGGTGCATGACCGCCCACCTCAAGAAAAACTCAAAGAAATGGAACCCTTGCTCCACGAACTTGGAATGAAACTACCGGATACTCCGGCACTTAAGCCGATGCATTTTAATAAGTTGATGGAAAAAACTCAAACTGCGGGGCTTACTTCTGGTATTAGTGATTTGGTGCTTAGAATGCAGGCGCAAGCGCAATATAGTCCCGAAAATATTGGACATTTTGGTTTGGGTCTCAAGCACTATGTGCATTTTACCTCACCAATCAGGCGCTATGCGGATTTGCTTATTCATCGAGCGTTGATTGCGGCGAAAAAATTTGGCGGTGGCGGAGAGTTGGAGCAAAATGCTTCATTATCCCAATTTACAGAAACAGCCGAGCATTTATGCGTAACGGAGCGTCGGGCGGTTAATGCGGAACGAGAAATGACGGCGCGTTATGTTTCAGAATATTTAAAACCGTCGGTGGGGCAAATTTATGAGGTGGTTATCAGCGGAATGAATTCGGCCGGCATCTTTGTGCGAATCGAAAGTTTTGGTGCGGAAGGTCTTATTCCCATGAATAGTCTCCCTAATGATAAATATTATCTTGAAAATAACGGGTTTAAGCTCAGTGCGGCCAAATTGGGGCTTGAATTTAGTTTGGGAGAGAAAATTAAAGCTCAACTTGTAGAAGCCTCGCCAGTGAGTGGTGGCTTGGCATTTAAGTATGTTGATGAGGACTGTGGGCTTAATTATGCTGATAAGTCGGGGCCAAGCTTGCCAAAGCGCAAAAAATCGGCTAAGAAAAAATCTAAAGCAGCAAAATTTAAGCGGAAGGGCAGATAATGCGCAAATTTTGGGTCTATGTCGGTTTTTTGATGTTGGGGTTTATACCAACAGCCCATGGGGCTGATGAAAATATTCTTTTGTTTATGAATACGGTAAAAAATGAGCATATTGAGCAGATTGATTTGACGAAGCTTACTATGGCGGCATTTGAGGGGTTACACAAAATGGACCCCAAAGTGCGGGTGGCAAACGATAAATCTCGCTTTACTTTTTATTATGATGCCAAAGTTTATAAAAATTTTAATAAACCTGAAAGTGATGATACAACAGATTGGGCTGAGTTGATTGATCGGGTATTTAAAGCAGCAGTGCAGATTTCGCCTAAGATTTCACTCAAAGATTATGAAGCGCCCGATGCAATGATGAGTAAGATGGTGGAAAGTTTGGATAAAGATTCAAAACTTTATACTGCTATGGAAATGGCTGATAAATCTAAGCTTAGACGCAAAGTGAATTTTTCTTCTCGTAAAATTGGTGACATATTATATGTGCGGATAGGGTCTTTTGGTGTAAATACTTATTTGCAAATAAAAAAATTGCTACAGTCAGAACAAAATATTCAGGCTTTGATTTTGGATTTGCGCGGCAATAGCGGAGGACAACTGGCTTCGGCTTCAAAAGTGGCGGGGATGTTTTTGGAAGGTGGCATTGTCTTTATGACCAAAGGAATTTCAGAGGCGACTAATAGAGTATATCAGGCAACGGCTAAAGATGAATTTGATGAGAAGCCGGTGGTGGTGTTGGTTGATGGCAAGACAGCATCGGCGGCAGAGATAGTGGCGGGTAGTTTACAAGAGCAAAGTCGTGCCATTATTATGGGTACAGAAACCTTTGGTAAGGGGACAACGCAACATTTGGTGGAGTTTCCTAATGGCTCGATTTTGGCGATTACGAATGCTAAAATTTATTTGCCTTCCGGTAAGGCTTTTATCAATAATGGGGTGATGCCGGATTTTTGTCTGAGCGTTCCGCATGATGAAATTAATAGTTTTATCGCCAGTAAGCCTCAGGGAGAGAGAAAATGTGAACATCAAGAGCGTGAGGGCAATGAAGAAGATGTTAAAATGGCAGTTGAGCTGCTTAAAACCAGAATTTGAAAGTTTTTTTGAAAGAAAATGATAAAATGTGGTTGACAATACGCTAAAAAACTGTATAGTGCAGCTAAATGTTTTTAGATATAACTTAACTTAAAGAGTAAATGAGATGGCAAAAGCAGTAAAAATTTTAGTTAAAATGGAAAGTACCGCTAATACCGGAACATTCTATGTTGCCGAGAAGAATCCGAGAACTCATCCGGAAAAAATGTCTATGAAAAAATATGACAAGAAAGCTCGTAAGCACGTAGAATTTGTTGAAAAGAAAATGAAGTAATTTCTTGGTACACTATGTATGAGTTTAAAACCTCCGTGGATACGGAGGTTTTTTTGTGGTTTATAGCTTATTTGATTAATTTGAAGGTCTTTGACGACACTTACATAGTTGAGGGGGAGGGGAGTTAGTGATGGCGGCGCAGAAACAGCAAGTTTCCAGCGGCCGTTACAAAATGAGCTGCCGTTTGCGCCTGAAGTATTGATTAATAAGATTACAGTTTACAAGATAGGTTTAAAAAATGCACTCCGGGAGCGCGAACGCTACCCCC
The DNA here is from genome assembly GCA_944391475.1 of uncultured Alphaproteobacteria bacterium. Classification (GTDB taxonomy): domain Bacteria; phylum Pseudomonadota; class Alphaproteobacteria; order RF32; family CAG-239; genus MGBC133411. The sequence goes on from CALXTR010000012.1 coordinate 42,055, forward strand.
GGAGTATCGGAGAAAGAAACATAATAATATTTGTTACCCAAAAGTTAGAAAGCGGTTACGCAGCGAACGGAATATTTGGTTCCGGAAGATTGAGCTGCACCTCCTCCTCCGGTAAACACACCGGTTGCGGGGTTGATGGCATAAGGATAAGTGGAGTTAGCCACATAGTTCTTGCTGGTTAATTTGGTGGCGGCTTTGCCATTGGCTTTAGTGACTTTACCTAATACATTGTTGATTTTGGTATAGTTATCGACCAAAGTGCCATTTACTTTATATTTACCCAGACGAACCAGTTCAATGCGCTGAGGGAGTTTCCAATCGCCAGCCAAGGTGCCTTCGGTATAATATTCCAAGCAATGCACATTGGCATTAAAGACATTCATGGTACTTGGGGCTTCTTCGAGAGCAACAATATAGCCAAAGTCTTTGTTGGTGGAGACCCAATAGACCACACCAATGGCTTTTTTGCCGCTTTGCACCGAGCTCGAGAAGGTTTTGTCGCTATAATAGATATCTCCAACCTCAACGGCAGCAGCCGAGCCGGCTAACAAAAGTGAAGAAAGGAGAAGTGTACTAAAAAATGTTTTCATGGTTGGTTTCCTTTCTAGAAAGCAGTTACGCAACGAACGGAATATTTGCTTCCGGAAGATTGAGCATTGCCCCCGCCTCCGCCAATGGCGCCGCTATAAGGGTTAACAGCATAAGGATAAGCGGAGTTGGCGACATAGTTTTTGTTGCCAAGGGCTGTGGCTTTGCTGCCATTTGCTTTAGTGACTTTGGCCAAAACCGCATTGATTTTAGCATAGTTATTTACGGTGGCATTATTAACGCGGTATTTGCCAAGGCGGACAAGTTCAATGCGCTGAGGGAGTTTCCAATCGCCGGCCAAGGTGCCTTCGGTATAATATTCCAAGCAATGCACATTGGCATTAAAGACATTCATGGTACTTGGAGCTTCTTCGAGAGCAACAATATAGCCAAAGTCTTTGTTGGTGGAGACCCAATAGACCACACCAATGGCTTTTTTGCCGCTTTGCACCGAGCTCGAGAAGGTTTTGTCGCTATAATAGATATCTCCAACCTCAACGGCAGCAGCCGAGCCGGCTAACAAAAGCGAAGAAAGGAGAATTGTGCTAAAAAATGTTTTCATGGTTGGTTTCCTTTCTATAAATAAGCCACGCAGCGGAAATGGCCTTTTTTAGCCGAGCTGGTTGTGGTTTGATTGTTTTGGTAGAGGTCGACCACATAAGGAGTGGTACCGCTCGGGTTATCAGAAGCACTCCAATAAGAAGAGCTGTAGTAGAACGGGTAGCCTCCGTATATATAATAGTCATCATCACTTGATTTGTTTGCACAGCCTGGTGCTGGATTAAGGTCTGTATTGTTATATCTGCCACCATATTGAGTATACCAATTTTTATCATAATTACCTATATTTAAATACTCGGTGGGGTATTTATAGCTACTATGACCGGCCTCAAAATATGAATCATTACAGGATATATTTGAGGTGTCACAATCAACCCAAAGATATGCGTTACCATTACTACATTTGCGGCTATAATAATAGCTAAAAGATACGCCAAGGGCTTGGGCTCCGGGGATGGTCTTGAGAATATTGTTAATAGTATTAAACTGGGTGGTATTATCAATTTCATCACCATTTTGCATGGTGCCGATTTCACCAATGTCAGCCAAGTGCCAATCACCGACCTTGGTACCTTTGGTGGTGTAGTTGGCGCAATAGTGCAGCGCAAAGGCTCTACTCTCGACCGGTGGTTGGTCTAAGGACATAATCAGCCCATGGTTGCCCTGCCCGTTGGGGTGGACATAGGTGATGATACCGATAGGGTCTTTTTTATCATCATAATAAGTACCGGTAGAGCCATCGGCAAACACAATCTGATATTGGTAGATAGTGTTTTTGAAGCTGAAATCCTCACCCCCAAAACCGGAGACACAAAACATTTTGGTTTTGTCAAAGGGGCAGCGGATGCCGCCTTTGGGACAATTGGTTTGAGTATAGCCCAAAGTGGCGCATTCGGGTGAAGCCGTGCAGTTGATTTCATCGGCGCTTGCTAAGCCGGGGAAAGCAACGGTCGTGAGTAATAAGGCAAAAAGTTGTTTAGTCATTTTCTTTCTCCAACTAAAAATAAGCTACACAGCGAAACTGCATTTTTCTGGTTTTTGCTACAGAAGTAATCCCATTTGTGAAGTTAACAGTACTGATATAAGCATTGCTTGTAGAATCAGCCGATTGGGAATCAGATACAAAAATAGTAGAGTTATACCAGTTGGTTTTACGGGAGCTATAACCTAATGAATGGGAAGTAAAACTTCCTTGGGTGTTGGAAGTATTTTGTTTATCTACACCATCAGTTATGGTACTGTTTCCGTAAAAAAATGAAAAAGACATCCCTAAATCACCGGCGGTAGGGATGGTTTTGAGTGCATCGCGGTATTTGGTAAATTCATCATTACTTTCAACCGTATCTCCGGCGCTCATGGTAGCGAGCTCTCCAATATCAGGCAAGTGCCAATCTCCGGCCATGGTACCAGCCGTGGTATAGGCAGCGCAAATCTTATGCGCTTGGGCCTGATTTTGAATGGTGAACGGGCGCAAGGACATAATCAAACCATGTTTTTTACTTTTAGTGGGGTGGACATAAGTCACAATCCCGATGGGGGTCTTTTTGTCATCATAATACTTGGCGGTAGTCCCATCAGAATAGGCTATCTGATAGCGGCTGATGGCGTT
>CALXTR010000013.1 GCA_944391475.1 uncultured Alphaproteobacteria bacterium
AAGAAACAAACTTGCACACCCGTTAGTTGCGCGTATTCTAGTAAAAAAACCGGAACTGGGTGGTCTTGTAGTTCATGTACAGGAACAAGGTCTGACTGCTCAACTTATCAAGGTTGGAACTGCGATTATAAAATGCCAACTTGTAAGGATACGTGCAAGCAATGGCGCGATTTGGGTTGTGTAATGTCGCCATACGGATATGGGCGTTGCAACAGCCTTGGAACAGGTGAGCCTTGTACCGACTATGGCTGTAACAATTTGTGGTACTGCTGTGGATAATCTAATGGCTAAACACCCCTTGTTAACTCAAGGGGTGTTTTTTTGTACCCAAATAACCTAAAAAAAATATTGTATACCAAAAAAAGCACCTCTGAATACGCAGAGATGCTTAGCAGTTAGTTTAAGATTATGACAGCTTGACTAATTTCTGCCAGCTTTTACCATTACTCGTTCGATTTCTTTTTTAACAATCGTCTCAACCATGGTGGGCAAGTGCTTATCCAACCACTGTTTTACCTGAGCAGAAACCTCTGCCGACATTAGAGCTTTGATGTCGGTATCTTGCGCCAAAGTATTGATAACTTGAGCTGACAACATATCCCTAATTGTGGCCTTGACCATATCCGACAAGGTTGCATCATTACCAAGCTTGACCGATGCGGAAACTTTAGCTGCTTCATCTGGCATACTATCAACCTTACTATCAGCAAAAATCTTGGCAAAATTATTAATAATGCTAGCAGAAACATCTACAGCATCGCTGTTGGGTTCGGTGCTCTCGGCAGAACGCTCAACTAGCGGTGTGGCATCTGCTTTTAGCGGCATTTCCTCAACATTAAACGAATCTGACTGTGTGGAAATTTCCGGCATATCAGACAACAACGCATCATCGCCTTTATAGAGCGGTTGAGATGATGCCTCATCTTCAGGAGTATAAATCGGATCAGAATCGGTATCATCACTAATCACGCTTACCTCAGGCAACAAAGATTCCAGTTCAACATCGTGAACATCTTGTGTATCTTCTACAGATATTGCAGGCTCTATAACATCAGAAACGGCATCACCTGCTTCAACCTCCGGCAAATCGGCAAGTTCGCTGTCAATATCGATTTCCGTATCGGCCGGTAAAGTCGGCTCCGCATCAAGATTTACTTCTGGAGAGGGAATATCCGCCCGCATATCGGAAGTGAGGTCTAAAATATCCTCATCTTCCTCGCTAAAGGGCAAATCATTTACCGAAATATCATTTTCTTCCAAATCAAAATTATCAGAATTTTGGGGGTGATCACTGACAGCGGCAGAAATATCTTCCGGAGCCTCTGTCTTGATAACAGGGGTATCTTCCGCAGGTTCACCGTTCTCCGACAATATGTTCTTGATAGATGAAAGGATTTCATCCATCGACATGTCTTCTTGTTTTTCCTCAGCCATTCTGCATCCTTTAATTGGTTATTGGGTTAAATTGTTTATTAATCAATAGATAATGACAACCATTTATCTCTGGTTTCTTTAGAATATTTTTCGGCATCATATAAATCTACCTTTAAGCCTAAATCCTTAGCGGTTAAGCGCCCCATAGCTTGCAACAAGCTCATAGCTGAAACATAGTAGTTTCGACGTGCTTTTACTTCTTCAACATTGGAGTTAAGCAGTTCTTGGTAGGCATCTAACACATCAAGAATCGTACGATTTCCCAAAGCTTCTTCTTTTTGAACACCATCTAGGGCAATTTCATTGGCGCGAACTTGTTCTTTAATCGAAGTAATCATTGCTTTGTTGGCAACCATATATTCCCATGCACTGGTAACATTGCTCTTAACCAAGCGCTCTGCTTCTAAGACTTGTTCTTGAGCTTGCCATTTTTGATATTTGCTCTGACGAATCTTAGCTCTGGTTTCACCACCCTGATAGAGCGGAATGCTCATATTGACACTCCATTCCAAATCATCTTGTTCGCGAACACCTGAAATATTATCCGTATAGTTACGAGTACGCGAGGCAACACCATCTAAACTAACTTGTGGCAACAATGCACCGGTGTTGGCTTTAACATTATAGTCTTTAGAATCGAAATAATTTTGCGCTTGACGGATGGAATAGTTGTGAGTTTTGGCATATTCAAGCGCTTCTTCAAAATTCTTGGGCAAAAACTTATCAATGTCTCCTTCGGGGGCTTTGACATCAACCGGAGCAACACCAATAATTTTAGCATAAACTGCTTTGGAGGCTTCCAAAGTACCTTCAGAACTAATGCGATCAGCAGTAGCACGAGCATAGCGGGCACGAGCTTGCGATACGTCGGTTCTGGTTACCTCACCGACATTAAAACGTTGAACGGTTTCATCTAAGCGTTTTTTTAGCAACTTTTCGTTATTTTTTTGCAAATCAACAATTGCTTTATTCTGGACCACATCTAAGTAAGCGGTTGAAGCATCAATAAAAACGGTTTGCTCAACGTTGTATAAATTGTTTTGTTCAGACAAGACCAAACTATCTGCCGACTTGACCGAGTTCATGGTCTGAAGACCATTAAACAGAGGCTGAGAAATACGTGCCGAATAACTATATTGATCTCCATCGGGGTTGCCAACCGAATTTTTAACATCTGTGTTATTATCGGTATAGCTACCATTTAAGGAAACGCTCGGACGATAGCCAGATTTGGCAATCGCAACATTTTCATCTACTGCCCGCAAATAGGCTCTTTGCGCCTGCAAAGTAGGGTTGGTTTCATAGGCCTGACTTAATGCCTCAAAAATCGTTTGTGCATGGGCATTACCGGCAATTGCTGTGGCTAACATTAGGCTGCACAGAAATGTTCTTTTCATTTACTCACCTCAAAAAAATCTCATCATTTGCTTTGGGATTATAACCCATGTTACGGATTATGCAACTTTATTTCTTAAAAAACTCATAATTGCTGTGCACTATTGTGTATGTTAAATTTGTGATTATATCGATTTCATGCATTAACCATATTTCAAACAATTGTCTTTATGATGCGTGTTAATGATAATCAAAATCAGCAATTTTGGAGGAGACGAAATTGAAAAAAAAAGATTCCGCAATCATTAACGAAATTGATAAAGCTCGTCTAAAACTCTCAATTGAGCATTATATCAAATATTTTATCGGTAAACGTACTTGCGAGATTAATCGTGATGAAGCTCTTAATGCCATTGCTTTGGCTGTACGAGAGTTTGCAATGGACAAGATGTATGAGACTATTGCTCGTTATAATCGGGTTAACTCCAAACGAATCTATTATCTTTCTGTTGAGTATCTCATTGGACGCTCTCTTGAAAACAATCTGCATAACCTTGGTTTGTTTGATATTATGAAAAGCATCAAAATTGACGGCTTTCCGGATATCAAACTTGAAGATATTTTTGATGCCGAATATGATCCGGCTCTTGGTAATGGCGGTCTTGGTCGTTTAGCAGCTTGTTATCTTGACTCCATGGCCTCGCTTGGAATTCCTGGCTTTGGTTATGGTATTAACTATCACTTTGGATTGTTTAAGCAAAAGTTTGAAAACGGATATCAAATTGAGCAAGCTGACAGCTGGCTCGCTGAAGACTCTCCGTGGCAGTTTGCAAGAACTGATCGAACCGTTAAAATTCCTATTTATGGTGATGTGGAAACTTTCCGCGATGCCTCCGGAAAAGAAAATTATATTTGGATGAACACTCAATATTTATATGGGGTTCCATATGATTTTCCGATTGTGGGTTATGCCGGTAAGTCTGTAAACTACTTGCGTTTGTTCTCGGCAAAAACTGACGATGAACTAGATATTAATATCTTTAATGATGGTGGATATATCGATGCCGTAAAAGAAAAAATCGAAACCGAAACCATTTCTCAAGTGCTCTATCCTTCTGATGCAATCGAATCGGGTAAAGAGCTCCGCCTCAAACAGCAATATTTCTTTGTATCTTGCGCAATCCAAGATATCATTCGCCGCTTTATGGAAAAGAGTAATGACTTCAAAGAAATGCCTGAGCAAGTGTGCATTCAGCTCAACGATACTCATCCGGCTTTAGCAATTGTCGAATTGATGCGTCTGTTGGTCGATGTATACGGTCAGGAATGGGACGATGCTTGGGATATTACGACCCGAATTTTTGCATACACCAATCACACCTTGCTGCCTGAGGCTCTAGAAACTTGGCCGGCTCGCTATTTTGCTCGGCTTTTGCCCAGACACTTGCAAATCATTTATGAAATTAATCGTCGGTTTATGGACTTTGCTCGTAGCCGTTTTGGCGATGACCAAGCCAAGCTAAACAAGCTTACGATTGTTCATGGAGATGGCGAAAATCAAATCATTCGAATGGCAAACCTCTCGATTGTTGGCTCTTTCTCCGTGAACGGTGTGGCTAAAATTCACTCCGAACTGGTTAAAACACAACTGGTTCCTGAGTTCTATGAACTCTGGCCGGAAAAATTTGGTAATGTTACCAATGGTATTACACCTCGCCGTTGGCTCTTGCATGCCAATACTGCTCTATCAAACTTGATTGATACCAAAATCGGTGATAGTTGGGTTACTCAACTTGAGGATTTACGCAAGCTGGAAGATTTTGCTAATGACAAAAAATTCATTAAAGAATTTGATGCCATCAAAACCGCTAATAAAGAGCGTTTAGCTAAAATCATCTTCCGGACAACCGGCGTTATCGTTGATCCGAACAGTATGTTTATTGTACACGCTAAACGTATTCACGAATACAAACGCCAACTGATGACTATTTTGCAAGTTATTGGTGACTATTTAGCTATCACCAAAGACAATGTTCAACCTACCGTCAAGAAAACTTATATTTTTGCCGGCAAGGCTGCTCCTTCTTACAACTTTGCAAAACTGATTATCAAGCTGATTAATAATGTGGCGCAAGTCGTCAACAACGACCCACAAGTCAACAACATGATAAAAGTTGTATTCTTGCCAGACTATAAAGTCTCTTTGGCAGAAGTGCTTATTCCGGCAGCTGATGTCAGTGTTCAATCTTCTACCGCAGGATTTGAGGCAAGCGGAACCGGAAATATGAAATTTGCACTCAACGGGGCTTTGACCTTGGGTACATATGATGGCGCCAACATCGAAATTCGCGAACAGGTGGGTGAAGAGAACTTCTATCTCTTTGGCCTGCGTGAAGAGCAAATTCAAGAGATGCGCGCAAAAAATCAATATCATCCGGCTGATTATTACAATAATTCGGCTTACATCAAACGTATTCTTAACTTGCTCAACTCAAATGTGTTGTGTGAGAAAGATTATGTATTGTTGTTTAAGCCGATTTACGAAGAACTAATGAACAGGGATTACTATTTCCTGTTAGCCGATTTGGAAGCCTTTAATAACACCATGCACCAAATTGAGAAAGATTATCTCAATCGGGAAAAATGGAACAAAATGGCTATCTTAAACGTGGCAAGAATTGGCTACTTCTCAAGCGACCGCGCAGTTATGGATTATGCCAACAATATTTGGCATATCAAACCTGTGGATTAGCCTGATACAAGTAACAAAAAAGCCTGCATATGCAGGCTTTTTTTATTGTATATTCTTAATCGCGTTGTTGTTCTTCAAGAGCGGTTGTTAATTCCTCTACTTCTTGCTCGTCTAAATCCACCGCCTCGACTGTGTATTGTTCGGTAAACCAATTGCCCAAGTCGATATCAGCACATCGCTTAGAGCAAAAGGGACGATACTTCATATCCGTAACTTCTTTTTTACAAATCGGACATTTCATTATTTTGAAACCCTTCCCGTGCCTTGACAACTTTCGCACTCGGTGGTGAAAATATCACGCAGGCTGGGACGGCGACGAACCCTAACCACTTCTACATTACCGGCACGGCTCAAACCTAAAACCGCACTCTTATTGGTATCATGACTTAAAGCCTCTTCCAAGGCCTCAATTACGGGTTTCATAAACCTATAATCAGACGAACCGGCAAAGTCAATCACGATTTTACCAGACAAATTGCGCAGCCGGATTTGGTGAGCGATTTCAGTTGCCGCTTCCAAATTTAGGTGTGAAATACTGCCGTTTGAGTGGTCATCACCGCTATCAACATCTATTGCAACGCAAGCTCTGGTTTCCTCAATACAAATCCGACCGCCGGAAGGAAGTTTGACATATTTATTTAAAGCCTCAAAAATTACATCTTCTATCCCCATATCCGTAAAGGGGTCGGCGTTAATCTCAACTTCAAACTCTTTACCATATTTTTCTTTGATTTCTTTTTCGACATTGCGGGAATTGGTCACTATTTTATGCAAGCTTTCACGATGACGAGCAATGGCATCAAACAACGGATTTCCTCTCCGATACAGCAATGCCGGAGCGTTAACCGCGCGGGCTTTTTTCATAATTTGCTCAAACTCACCTCGCAACAGTTCCATTTCTTTAGCTATTGCTTCTTTCTCGGCATTTACCGAAGAAGTGCGCAATATCCAACCTTCTTGGCCGGTGGTATGTTCAATGACAAAATGTTTATACTCGCGAAGTTTTTCATAATCTTCAATGCGGGAAGAAGCAGTAACATCCATACGGTAGGGACAATAAACCACATAATCGCCCACTAACTGAATGGCTCTCATAACTTTAGCACCTTTTTCGGCGCGAGCCTCTTGGCTAACCTGAACCATCAGGCTTTGCCCCTCGTGGAAGTTGCTTTCCTGCATGCCAGTTTCTTCGGCCATCATAAAAGCTTCTCTTCCGTCATTGATATCTATCATAAAACCGACTTTATCATGAGCCAAGTCTAGTTTGTGGGTGATTTTACCAAGGTAGATACTACCTTCAGCGGCACGCGCTTCATTTACGAACTCAATTTCTTTAACAACGCCCTCACCTAACAATGCCACTCCGATTTGCTCGGACTGTTTGTCACAAACTATGGTATCTATCATCTTATCCCAACTCCATTTAACAAACACTTGGTTTCATATAGCGGCAAACCAACGACTCCGGAATATGAGCCAATCATCTTCTTAATAAAACCTTCCATCGGGCCTTCGCTTTTGAAACCGGAACAACCTTTCCAGTCACCATATTCAACATATTCTTTAATCTCTGTTTCGGATAGTTTTTTTACCAAAACTCGGGTAGTGGAAAGGCGCACCGCAGCTTTGCCTTGTTTATCAACCACGCAAACTGCACTCAAAACTCGGTTGGCCTTACCTGAAAGCAGGCGCATAACTTGTTCTTGCTCGGCAGCATCGTGAGCTTTTTGCAAAATTCTTCTGCCGACAACCACAATGGTATCTCCTCCCAAAACAATCTCTCCTGGGTTAAGCGAGGCGACATGCAGTGCCTTTTCTTTAGCCATACGTTTAACATAGGCACCCGGAGTTTCGTATTTGTGGGGAGTTTCATCAATATCCGCAGATTGGATTTTTTTTGGCTCATAGCCAATTTGCCGCAAAAGCGCAATCCGCTGCGGAGAACCGGAGGCCAAAATAAAATCCTTAGTACTCATGAGATTTAAGCCTCGTCGTCGTAGGTTTTTTCCATACGTTCGTGGCGCTCTTGAGCCTCAATTGACAGTGTGGCAATCGGGCGGGCTTCCAAACGTTCGATACCAATTGGTTCACCGGTATCTTCGCAATAGCCGTAAACACCATCTTCAATGCGTTGCAATGCCTCATTAATTTTGGAAATCAATTTGCGAGCGCGGTCACGAGTACGCAGTTCCAAAGCTTTATCAGCCTCAAGCGAAGCACGGTCGTTTTGATCTGGCTGATTTAAGCCTCCTTGGGTGACCATTTCATCGAGGGTGTCTTGCGACTGAGATATGAGCGATTTCTTCCAGTTTAACAATTTCTGACGGAAATATTCTTGCTGTTGCTCGTTCATATATTCTTCATCTTCTGAAGGACGATAATCCGGAGGAAGAATGATTGCGCTTTCCATAGTATGTACTCCTATTTTTAATTATTTAACTAATGAGCTTGCAAAAGTGTTTTTTCATATAGCTAGAAACTTACAAATTTCAATTATTAACTTCAAGCAAAAAAACTCTCTTATCAAACCATATTTTTTATCTCATCAATTTTGCCAACTCAACTTCGACACGCAGCTCAATCTCGGAAATGATTTCTTCTAACTTTGGGTCATCTATGTTGTTTTTGCGCTCTTTAACAAAACGAGATATCTCAATTAGTTTATCCTTGGAGATATAGCCCATCAGCAATCCATCTCTGATTTCTTCTAGCTTTTCAAGTAGGTTATATCCTCGTTTTAGAGCTTGACGGCGGCGTTCCCTTCCCTCTTCATCATTTATCATTTGGGCTGCAAAAATCGCATCAGCACCAGATATGCCGGCAGATGCAGAAACCATGCGGTTTTCCGGCTTGTTGACATCTTGCAGATATGAGGCAAAACTCTCTCCACTGCCTGCTTTTTTGGTCTTGCCAGTGGATAGTTCCGTGGTTTTATTAATTTCGCGGACGTTTAGCAACTCCTCTCTCCTTTACTGAAATTCCCAAATAATCTCGTTAGCTTCCCCTCTTTGACATGACACCGCGGCTTTACCCATTGTAATTGGCAATGCCGTGGCGGACGAGCCTGCCGTTACACCACCGGAACCAATTGTGTTGACTTCCCAGCTAAATGCTTTCTTATTGATAGTGATACCAACCAGAGTGGCTGTATTGTCCACCTCCCAATTTATGGTGGCCAACTCTACACAATTTTTTTGAGGAAGTGCGGGAAAACTTATTTTATAAGAACGGCCTTTGCCGCCGGTATTGCTAACTGATAATGTAACTTCACCTTCATATACATGAATTAGCTTTTGACCATGAACCATTTGTGAGGGTGCCAATCGTTCATCAATCAAAATTTTAGAATTTAAGCCCGTATATACACCTATTGCTGCGTAACGATTGTTAATCGCCTTACGCAAATCTCTAATTTGTGATATAACGGTGCTGGACTTGTACTTATCATACATGGAATATACAAAAATTGTTATAGATGTAATCAGTGCGCCTATAATCGAAAGAACCGCTATCGTTTCTATCATAGTTCGACCAGATTGTGTTATTTCTTGTTTCATTGGCTTACCTTATCTTTGTTTAGTTTATTTTATCACTGTATCCTGTTTTTAACAACATTTTTATCCGCTTTGTGTATTTATCTAAATCTTGATGCGTTTTTACTTTATTTTTACAAAAAAATGACTTATAGTATACAAACAGGTATTGACCTAATACTTAAATCTATATGAAAAGGATTATAATGATGAAAAATTCTATTACTGCTTTAATGGCTGCCGTTTCTATGGTTGCTTTGGCATCTTCAGCTAGCGCTTTTGAATATAACCCATATGTTGGGCTGAGCTACAATTATAGCGACGTAAACACAAAAGGAATCGGCGGAGCTTATAACCCTGAGTTTAATTCGGGCACTATCTCTCTTGGTACTAGCTATAACAAATATTTTGGGACGGAACTTTTTTATCAGATTAGTGACAATTATGCAAAATCTTATAGCGATATCAAATTAGGATCTCGCTTCCAAGCTTATGGGCTTGATTTGTACGGATATCTCCCGATGGGTTGTGATCAAGTGTTCTCCTTGCTCGGTACTGTCGGTGTGGCTGAATATCAATTCAAACACAAAATGATGATTAATGGTTTTGACCGTGAATCTGTTAAGGACAAAGGCATTGGTTGGAGAGCCGGTCTGGGTGCTCAATACAGCATTAATGAAAACTGGGACATCCGCGCTGTTGCTCGCTATGTTAACTTTAACCAACTTGATGGTCTTGACCATATGATGGAATATACAGCAGGTATCAAGTACAACTTCTAAACCAGATGTGTATATGCTTAAGGGGAAGGTTCAAACTTTCCCCTTTTTTTTGTATCTGATAAAAAAAACATTTGGAATATAACCAAACCTATCTTATAGTAGATTTAATCGTATAATTGATTGTAAGGATAGATTGATGAAAAAAATTGCTTATACCTTAATGGCACTTTGCTTAATTTCTGCTTGTTCCGAACAAAAAGAACCAGAGCAGGAAACAACTAAAAAAACCGGATTTGAGGATATTGTGTTTGCTTATAAAGCAGGCGAACTAAGTGACAGCTGCATGACCGATAGTCCCATGGTTTGCGCCATGGATATTGCGGCAAAATGCACCATCGACCCCAAACGCGCCGAGTGTGATAAAAACAAACTTCCAGGGTTTATATTTATGGAAGACGAATCTTTGCAACGTCCAACCGAAATGACTTTCCGCGTCTACAAACTTAAACCATTAAAAAGCGGAAGTGTTGAGTTGTATACCGAAAGTACTTGTAATGGAAATTGGTTTGGTTTATGTCAGGGAAACATTATTTATGTATTGACACCCAACGGGGACAAATGGAACGTTAATGACATTTATGCCATTGCGGCTCCCGAAAACCAAAACTAATCTTACCACCTAAAAAAGCCGGTCATAAAACCGGCTTTTTTTATGAAATATGCTGATGGCTTAATCTTCACTTACACTTTCGTCTACTTCATAATAGCCACTACCATCAGAATTTACAGCACCACTTACGGTTTCTTCTATACTAACAGATGAAGGCATATCATTTCCGTTCATCGAATTCTCAGAATTTCCGGAGGCGCCGTTATTATTACTTTGCGTTCCTCCTTCCCCTTGGGCAGCACTATCTGGCTGTGGCGAGGCAGTAACGTCATTGGCCGGATTATTATTCGTTCCCTCAAGTAATACGCCCGAACCGGCATTCGTATCCGACGGCGGCGTGGCACCTTCTCCAACACCTGTAGTAACGATGTATCCTTCTTCTTCAATGACCAACATATTATTAGAATCGGCATTACCAACAGTCTGACCTTGGCTATCAGCATAAGCCTTAAAACCAAGAACCGCAGCAGAGGCGACTAGTACTAGTGCTAATGTTTTTCTCATATCAAAACCTCTAGTGTTATTATTAACCTAACAAGGTTTGATATATGCATTATTATCACTTATTCAAGGTTTTAAGCAGGGCTTGTCCATGACGGCCTCGCATTAAAATCATGGCAAAGGAGCTCAAAATTATCGTAACTGCTGCAAACCAAGCCGCCGGATTGAGATGCACGGCAGGCAAAACCGTAAAGGCGGCAAAACTTGCCTCGACCAAATAGGTGAAAACGGCCTGCAAAGAACGATACATCATAAAATATTCATTATTGCTCAAGCAAATTGCATAAAAATAAAAATACATCGATATTGCATAAAATGCCACACCGGTAACCAGACCTCCTAGTAAATTTGGCAAAGAGATAAACTCGTGTGGAGACGGCATACGGCGCAATATGTGCGTGTTGGCAACCACATCGGCCGGAAGCAATGAAGCAATAACTGACAACACAACAAAGAACAGCACAAAAGCCGCACTGCTGGCAAGCAATATCCATCCAGTAACCGCACAGCGTTCGCGAGTGCTTAATTCTTTTTTATTACCGGGGTGAACCTCTGCAAAAATTGCTCTAAGAGCCGTGAGCAATGAACCACCAAATACCCATAAAGTAGCAATCAGCATTATATGTGCGGGAAGACCGGCCACAATCACCAAACATCCAATCAATATAAACACCATGGCCAGCAAATCTATCCGATTGGGGCGGCGGTGCAAAAACAGCCATGTTAGCAACAGAGAAAACACAATCTCAATATTGGTAAGTAAATTGGTTTGCGTGGAGGATATGTAAACAAAAGCATATATCAAACAGATATTTTTCAAAATCTGTGTCAGCCCGAAAAACCATGTATTCCAATTGCGCAAAATGGGTTTGATTTGTACCTTATAATCGCCAATTGCAATGAGTGTCATTGCGCAAAACAACGCATTGGAGCATGCAAGGGCAAGCGGGTGACAGCCATATTCAACCACCAAAAAACGTAGGCTGACATTCAAAAGGCCCCAAAAAAACACTGTTCCGATAGACAACATACCGGCTTTTAGCAAATTTGTCATACTGCCCCCATATGATTGGTTGTTTTTAGCCATTATATTCTAATCTTTACGAAAGAAAATCTATTTTTGCAACTTATGCCCTTTGTCATTGAAAATTGCCCGCCACAAGGCAATATTATATATTGACGAACGCTTTGTTTATGCTAATCTATGAGGAGTTTTTTTTGAGTAATGTTAGAGTGGAGACCTTGGGTGTTTGCAGGTAAAAAAGCAATAATTTGGGATTTGGACAATACCTTATATCGGATTACACCGGAGTTTGGTGATATTCTTGATTCCGTAATGGCACGAGTTTGTATTGAGCAGCTTGGGGTTAATCTCGACTTTGACACTGCTAAAGCTAAGGTCAAAGAATCTTTTGCCAAATATCGCGATGGTGGGGAAATTTTTTACCGCGACTATGGGGTCGATGTGAAAAAGTTTTACCATGCTTATCATGATAACGTACCTTACGAGCTCATTGAACCCTATGAAGGGCTGGCAGAGCGTTTGCGCTTGCTGTCTTTAGAGCAATTTGTATTTACTTACAGCAGCCATTCTCTGGCAGAGAAAATTCTAAAAAAACTTGGTCTGTTTGAGATTTTTGAAGGGCGCTTCTACTCGGTAGAAGATTTTAACCACACTAAGAAAAACGAAAGTGCTGACGCTTATATTCAACTCTGCCAAACTATTGGATTTGATCCTACAGAGTGCATTTTTGTTGATGATAGCTATTCTAACCTCATCTATCCTAAAGAGATTGGAATGACAACCGTGCGCCTATATTATCGTGAAAATTCGGCTAAAGGCGAAGATTATATTGATGCTGCTTATAACGGTATTAACAAATTCTTAGACGATGTACTGCCAATTTTTAATGCTAAAGACAACACTCAAGCAACCGATTTATCGGCAAATTGAATTTTCAAAAGCATAATTGGAAGCATTGTCTAACTTGCCTTGCTCGATTTCAAGTTCTTTTTTGAATACTGCTATCAATGGCTCAATGCGTTTAGAATATGCTTCCGCAATCTGTTCACTGCCTCGGCTCAGAGCCGAGCGGCTCATTGCCGTTACCGGTTCGGCCGGAATTTCTTGGCTTATTTTCTTGATGGCTTGCTCAAATAATGGAATAAAATATTCCAGAGCTTTGACATTTATTTGTTGATGGGTTTGCTCGTGCCTTAAAACCAAGTCATGCATACATGTTCCCTCGCGCAAGTCTCGGCTCACATATATCTTGGGATTGGCAAAGCCTAAATAAAATTTTATCTCAACCGGATAGGCACAAATCTCACCGCTATTAGTTCTCCGCCCTTCCGAACTAACATCAACTTCCCATTTGACTGTACCGGTTGCTAGTCCGTTGGCAAAAATACCCCGCTCAATTACCCCATAGCTCATACCAACTTTGGTAATCCCCATTTGATCTTTACTGAAATCATATTCTAACTTGCCATAAGAAGTATAAAAGCTTAAACGCGGTTGCGGTTTTAGCTCGGAACAACGATTGAAAGCAGCCGCCTCAAAAGAAAGCTGCACACCCAATAAAATCGTTAATATAAAAAAAAGCTTTTTCATGTATAATAAGCTATATGAAATTGGTTAATGTATGGTTGATGGGCGATGAAAACTTATAGGTTAAGTCTATTGATTTTGACGATGGCTGTGTTGGCAGGGAGCGATACTGCCACAGCGCAATATGTGCGAAAAAAAGTGGTTCCCAATTATTTCATTCCGGCTCAAGAGCTGGCGCCCAAGCAAGAAAAACTCCCTCCGATAAAATATCAATATGGCGAAGGAGAAACTATTACTACCCGCTCTTATGACAATATGCCGACAACTAAAACCATTGCTGATAAAAATATTGTACCTCAAACAAGCACTACTGATTTGCCTTTAACGACCGATAACTCAAGTGAGACAAATGAACCAAGCTTGAGTGAAGTCACTTTAGACTTGCCTGACAGCTCCTCAAAAGAAGTTCCGGATTATCAGCAAAAATATCAAGAATATTTACGCGACATTAAAAAGGTTGCCGCCGGCAAGAAAATGCCCCACAATCCTCAGCTGGAGCAAGATTTGTCCAAGATGAATTCTGATGAGCGAATCTTAATTGATAAAAAATTTAATGCCGAACGCGATGTTCTCAGTGATTTCAAAAACGCCTTACAACAATAGTTCTTAGTGTGCGGCCATAATTCGCTGTTTGTCTCGGTTCCAATCTCTTTGTTTCATGGTTTCGCGCTTGTCATAGAGTTTTTTACCGGTACCAAGTCCAATCTCGAGCTTGGCTCGCCCCTTGTCATTAAAATACAGCCTGATTGCGACCAAAGTCGTGCCCTTGCGCGAAAGAGAAGCAATGATGCTATTGATTTCTTTGCGGGTTAGCAACAGTTTACGGTCGCGTTTCTCAACGTGGCTCTCATAACCGCGGTTGGCATATTCGGCAATATACATATTGGAAATATACAGCTCATCGCCTTTCACAACCCCATAAGCATCATTGATATTGGCGTGTCCTAAGCGCAGCGACTTCACCTCAGTACCGAACAACTCAAGGCCGGCCACATATTTGGCATCTATCTGATAATCAAACCCGGCACGGCGGTTTTGCGCCACCAGTCCGCTGGTGATGAAGTCACGGCGTTTGACACTTTTGCTCATGGCTATTCTCCGCTTTCTCCTACTGTGCTTTTGAGCATAACCTCGGGAGCATTAATCCCCAGCAAATACAAGAGTTGCTTGAGCATATCGCGGGTGATGCGAGCCAGTTGCAAGCGCGAGGATGCGAGCTCATTATCATTGGCGTTAACAATCGGCGAGGCATTGTAAAAACTACTGAAACTCTGCGCCAGATTGTACACAAACTCAGATATGATACTCGGCTCTTTCTCTGCAGCAGCACGCTCAACCACATTGCCAAACTGGGCAATCTTCAAAGCCAAGGCTCTTTCTTCCGCATTGCTCAATTTGACTTTGCCAGACTTGATGCCAGCCTCTTGTGCCTTGCGGATAATGGAGTTAATACGGGCAATAGCATATTGAATATAAGGCCCCGTTTTGCCATCAAAACGAGCAAAATCTTCCAGACTGAAAATATAGCCTGAGGCGATATTGTTTTTCAAATCTTGGAACTTAATGGCCGCAATGGTAATTTCATCTGACATCTTATCAATTTCGTCCTGAGTATAGCCCTGGACATCTTCGGCTTTGGGCATGGTTTTACGCACGGCCTCTTTAGACATCTTAACCAAATCTTCCAAGTTCATTACACCACCGTCACGAGTTTTGAAGGGCTTGCCATCCTTGCCGTTGACCGTACCAAAACCAATATGAACCAACTTGGTGTCAGGACAGATACCCAACATCTTGGAAGCCTCAAACACCTGCTCAAAGTGCAGTGATTGACGCAGGTCGGTCACATATATAATCTCTTCGGCTTTCAAATCGTCAACCCGCATTTTGATAGTAGCGATATCGGTGGCCGCATAGGTGAAACCGCCGTCGCTTTTCTCTAAAATGACCGGAGGTTTGGGTTTGGCACCTTCCTCAAGGCGGATAATCTCGGCACCTTCATCTTTTTCCAACAAACCTTTTTCTCTGGCAATATCCATAATCTCATAACAGGTTTGATGCGCGTCGCTCTCGCCTAACCACAAGTCAAAATTGACATCGAGCTCATCATAATTCTTTTTAACCGCATCAACTGATACATCTCTTAAATGTTGCCACAAGGCGCGATAGCCTGGGTGACCATCTTGAAATTTGGCAGTGATAATGCGAGCTTTTTCACGCGCCTTTTCATCTTCTTTACAACGTGCCGAGGCTTTCTTATAAAGCTCGGTTACTTCCTCAACCGTATAAGGTGCAGTGGTGGGAAATCCATCTTTTTTACTATCATCAAAATAGGGCCAATCGGGGTGCAAATCCATAACCTCTGAGATAATCATACCCATCGGAGTACCCCAGTCGCCAAAGTGAACATCGGAAATTACATTATGGCCGATAAACTTCTCGAGACGTCTAATCGCCTCACCGATAACCGCCGGACGCAAGTGACCAATATGCATTGATTTAGCCACATTCGGACCGCCGGAATCAATCACGATATTTTGCGGCTTATTGGTTTTAGCACAACCCAATCTCTCATCGGCGCCAATACCGTCCATCAACTCTCCTAAAAACTCATCTGCCAGCGACAGGTTGATAAACCCAGGACCATCAACCGAAATTTTGGCAAAGCTCTTATCTTGCTCCAATTCGCCTGCAATCAGTCCGGCAATTTCACGCGGGTTTTTGCGCTCACTTTTAGCCAAAGCCAATGCGCCGTTGCATTGCAAATCGCTCAAGTCGGGGCGGTCAGACATTTTGACCACCGCAAATTTGCTATCCAAGCCTAATTTTTCAAAGACAGTTTTTAGTTTGGCGTTAATCACGCTCTCGATTGACAAATTCATCTCATTTCCTTTGCTTATTTTATCTGCGCCACAATTTACTCAAAAAAATTCTAAATTTCAAGACGCTTATTTGACACACTTAAAGTACAAATGATTGGGTAAAAACAATCGGCATGTCAGAAGGGTTTCTTTGGTTTGCACAGCATGCGTACCCGTCTTGTGTTTGCGGCACTCCTCATCGGCCATTTTTTGTAAAGTTTCAAAATCCGTGGTCCACTTGTTATAGCAAATTGCCGGGGCATTGGGCTTGGAAGCTCCGACATACAAATGCGCCTCATCTTTAGCTCCGGCCTCGCGGCGGCGATCAACAAACGGATCTAGCAAAGAACAACCGTTAAGAACCAAGCACAAGAGTATAAGATTTAGCAATTTAGCCCTAGACAATTTTAAAAACTCCATTACATTATGTTTTAGTTATGACAACTATATATGAAGAAGTTAAAAATGAAAAGTCAAAATAACTATATTGGTGATGATAAATTTCAGAAAATGTTGGAGCATTACAACTGCACAACTCCAATTAACGTAGTCAAGATGCGGTTTATCGGGGCAATTTGCTCTCCTAACCTTGAACTTAGGCCAACCGATGTTATCTCTTCTTTTTGGCCCCAAGGGCAATCCCCCCGACTTGAAACCAAAGACGAGGCCGACCTTTTCTTCAAGTTTTTTATGGGGTTGTGGGACGAATGCTTTGAGAAAGTTCAACAAAACAAAATATCCCTCCCCGTCCACAAGTTCAAAGGCAAAGAAGAACTAAAATCTCTCTGCGAAGCTCGTTTTGCCGAAATTGAAATGGGGTTTGTCGAAGGCTTTTGGGGCGGTTGTCAAGACCTAAAAATTCCGGCCTATATTGCTGAAATCATTGATTCTATTTCTGATGTGGCCGAGATATATCAGCTTTTGATAAAAAAACTTGACAATGGCTCGGAGATAGATGACATTTCTACTACCGTGGCACATAGCGACAGTATGGTCGAAAAAGCCATCAGCTTTATTATCGAGAATTCGGTACTGCCACGAATTGACAGTCTGCGTCGTGAAGTAAAAAAATAGCAACAGACTGAACTATAAAGGAGAGATATTATGGATTTAATGGAAGGCCTTTTAACCCGGCGCTCAGTGCGTAAATTTACCGATGAACCGGTGGCCAAGCAAGATATTTTAGATATTATCAAAGCTGCTCAATATGCTCCGAGCGCTCATAACACTCAGCCATGGAGCTTTTTGGTTATTGAGAACAAAGAAATCTTGAAGCAATTTCGCCACGTGCAGCGTTCGGCTTCTTTTGCCGAAAATGCACCTTTGGTGATTTTGGTCTGCGGCAACACCGAACAAGCTTTTCATCGCGAAAAAGAAGGCTGGTCTTATCTTGAGATTGACTGTGCGGCTGCTACTCAAAATCTTTTGTTGGCGGCTCATGCCAAAGGTTTGGGGGCTTGTTGGTGCGGCGCAACTCCAATGACTAAACCGATTGAAGCTATTCGTGAAATGTTGCACTTGCCTCAAAATATTCAGCCATTCTCAATTGTGGTTATCGGGCATCCGGCCGAAACACCTAAGCAACCGGAAAATCGGTTTGATGAAACTAAAATTCAGTGGGCCTAATCCACTATAGCAAAACAAAAAAGCCCCTCATAAGAGGGGCTTTAGTGAATCAACAAACCAACAAAATATGATTAGAGTGCTACAAAGCATCTAACATAGTCACCTCCATAGCTTTTGGCGTACACATGGGAGCTCCTATTTTCAAGGCGTACTTCCCATTCGCGGTCTTTGTTATATTCCGTTGAGGAAACGTATATACCATAAAGACCTGGAACACCAGCATTGGTCAAAGCACTATTAATGCAGTCATAGTTTTTGGCTGCTTGTAACAATTGCTCCTTAGAGGGAAGAAAGCCCTCTCCTGCACTAACTCCACGCTCCGCATATTCGTTACAATATATTGCGGCCGGAGCCTGAAGCCCTTGTTTATTGGCGCTTTGCAAAATGGCTTGCGTATTGGCTTTACCGTCAACTTCATTGGTACCGCCAAAATCTCTATGCAAATTTGACCAGGCCTTTTTGACACGGTCTAAAGTAATCATCAAAGCGCGAGAACCAGGTTCGGCACTCTCATCTGAATTTTTCCAGATTATTACTCCACTAATTTGCGAATCGGCATTTTTGTCTTTAGAAACCACTCCTGAGGAAAACACATAGTATCCAACTTGGAGTTCTTGGTTTAAGGCTGCACATTTCTGCGCCAAAGTTAAATTGGCTGTTTCTTGTTTCGTTTTCATGATAATAAAAATTTTAATATTCAACATAATTTATTTGCTAGGCTCTCTATAGCATTGTTTTTCTGATTTAGCAAGTAATTCAAATTCACAAAATCTTACAAAAAAAGACTCTCCAAAAAGGAGAGCCTTTAAAACTTAATGCAGCACGGGTTTATTTCTTATTTTTGCTACGTGCAATGATTAAGGCATTATCCAAGTCTTTTTCGGTGCAAAGACCAATCGTAACCGGATTTTTGGGACGCAAAACTGCCATTTCACGGTGAGTACCGTTGCGGATAGCCTCAATGGTAGGTTTGGTTGTACCAATCAGCTTGCAGATTTGGCTGTCTTTCAAATCAGGACAATTTTTGATAACCCACAAAATTGCAGCCGGTTTATCCCCGCGCTGAGAAGGTGACAATACTTTCTTAGCTTTGGCATTCTTCAATTTAACATTACGCTCCATGGGGGCGGCTTCAAGACGAGCCTTAGAATCGGCTTCACAGCGTTTGATTTCTTCGGCGGTTAATTGGCCGTTTTCAATCGGGTTGATACCCATGATGTTGCCTGCAACATCACCATCGGCAATAGCCTGAATTTCCAACTCGTGCAATTCGCAAAAATCGCCAATTTGGCGGAAGGTCAAGGTGGTGTTTTCAACCAACCATACGGCCGTTGCACGTGGCATCAAAGGAGCTGTCATTTTTTTATCCTTTCAACTTTTATATCTACAAATTTTATTGCTGCGCTTAAAATAAAAGAATTTTTAGATTTATACAAGGACTTTTATGCGAAAGGCCTCAGTTTTTATTCCTGAGGCCTTATTTTCTTAAAATTTGCTGTTGCGATTGTATATATCTGCCATATTCAAATAGCCAATTTGGAGCATTTGAGCCGTGGCTTGATATCTGGTCGCTTGTATTTGCAAGGCGTTTACGCTTGATAATGTGCCGCCAACAGTATAGTCTGTCGTGGCCGGTACCTTGCTGTATTGTTTGTTTTTCGTATCATCTGATACACTCTCGGTCATAACATAATCATGCTTATACTTGCCACCAACATTCATCTGCAGAGCATAATTTAGCTCATCATTCTTGCCGGCGGTCTCATCGCGGCTAACTTTTACATAATAGGTGCCTTTAGTGGCTTTATATTCTCCTTTGAGCATGGCATCTAAGTTTTCACGCAAATCCTCACCCTTTTCGGCTGAACTATCTGCAACCAAAACTTCGCGCCCGTTTTTAACCATGTATACTTGAAGTTTCATCCCCGGTGCGGTTACTTCAATCAGATTTTGCTCAGCCTCAAGTTTCTTTTTTTCTTCTTGCTCTTTGGCCCAACCTTCAGGATCGGTTTGTTTTTTGAGCTCATCTAGTGCTGCCTCATATTCTGACAAATCCAAAACTTTTTCATCTGCACCTGAGGCATTACGAATCGAAATTGACAATTTGCCGTTGGATTGGACATTAACCTTGTAATTATCCTCTTTATCATATTTGGCAAGAGAACCAACGGCCGTTAGACGCGAATAATTAAGCCGCAAATAGCCTAAATCGCGTGCATTGGTGAACTTTTCATCAACATCATTGACATCTTTTACTTGTTTTTCCCAGTAGCCGATGCCATCCTTGACATTGCTGTCTCCCGAAATTGAACTGGTCATGGTTCCACTCCTTGTAACAACACAGAGTATATTGTATCACATTATCAGTCTTTACTCAAGCCTTTTAACTCAATTATAAAGAATTTTATACAATAAAACAGGCTTTTCGACACCATCAAACTGCTTTTCTCCAAGGTAGTCGAATTCATACTTATTCTTATCTAACTCTTCATATAGCTGTTTTAGCGGCTCGGTCGTGATTATTTCACTCTCAAAAGTTTGGCGCAATACTGCGGCGGTGAAATCAGATAAATTCGGCGCGCCGTCTGGGTGAGCTTCTGTAATGGCGCATTTAGCATGAATGGTGTAGCTGTCGTCGTCATCTTCTTCTTGGAAAGTATCAATATCGCGATAAAACTCTATACCCATGCGCACGGCTGTGTTTAGTTTGGCAAAACGAATGGAGGTGATGTTGTTTTCTTCAATCACACTAAAACCATTATATTTTGGAACCAGATTGTATATAATGTTGCGAATGTCACCGCGAATATGCTCTTCAACATCGGCTTTATCTGGACGGTCAGCCTCCAAAAATTCAATATCAATCTGCAAATTGAGCTGGCAATCGGCAAAAATATCACTTTCTGCCTTGACTTCTGCCGTCTTATAGGCCTCTGTGCGTGTGGTAATCTCTTGATTTTGTTGTTCCCAACGGTCAAAACTCTTCTTTAACAGAGCCGCACTACTTGGACGACCATGCATGATTTGTGCCATTAGATATGCACCAATACCTGTCAGATAAATGGCTATTTTATTGTCATTATAACTTTTTTTGGCCTCATAAAAGGCTTCCAAATCAGTTTTATCGCCGTCGAGAATCTTGAAGGCCTCATACAAAAGAGAGTTGGCCTGACTAAGACGTAAGCCACTATGACGAGATAATTCAAAACAGCCACCATAAATTATGAGCTTTATGCCTAGTTTAGAAAAACTATCTTGAAGATAGCTAGCAGAATCTACTTGAGATACAACCTCAGTTAAAAATGAAACTATATATTTTTTGTACTCTAACGGAGCTTCCGGAAATACCGGAGCAATAGCTGGCTCAATTTCATCATTTAGGTTATACCACTTAATAATACTTTCTGCTTTTGTATAGATTTTCTTTTCTTTTACAGGATGAACCCTGCGAGGGGATATCCGCGGGGAAAAGGCTTGCCAAGGAACTTTGGTCAGCAAAATCGGAACTGTTATACCTAAAAACAGCGTGAAAAACACTGCAAACATAATCGGGCGAATTATATCTTCGGGAACAAATTGCTCAACTATCGGGGTGAGCATCGATACCAACAAATTTACCAAGACCAAGCTTACAACAATAATACTCACCAATTTTAGTAAAGCGGCTCCCGCTCCCGGTGTTGTATAATTGCCAGTGTGGTTGGTCTCTCTTGCTGAAATTTCTGTTTCTTCTTGGGCGATATCTGCATTTTTACCATAATAATCTCCTCGAGAGGTGCGAACCCCATTTCCTGAGGAAATATTTTTAGGAGAACTAATATATTCAACGGTCTCCTGGTAGGTATTATCTTGCACGTCAAAGTTTTCTTTAATAATTTTCACTTTCAGGCGTGCTTGCTCTCTTTCTTTTGCCAAACTAACCGCCTCATATCTTTGGTCGGCGGCAAATCTATCTTCTAAGCGCCAGCCATCGCCGCTATCTGTATAAACTTCATAATGTGCAATTTTAACCATGTGTCACCGCTATAATAAAAAAAACCTGCATTTAACTTAACAAATGCAGGTTAACAAACAACTAAAAAAAGCAGATTTTAGTTTGCAGCATCATCACCGGTTTTGAGACCAAAAGCGCTAAATTTGCTTTTGAATTTAGACAACTGACCACCAGTATCAACCATACGATAGATACCAGTCCATACCGGGTGAGATTTGGGATCGATTTCCAAGCGCATAACATCGCCGGCTTTGCCCCATGTAGATCTTGTTTTCATTTCTGTTCCATCTGTCATGACATAAGTAATTTCATGATAGTCAGGATGAATGCCTTGTTTCATCTTATTTCTCCAAAAAATTTTTTGATTTATGCATAATTTTGATGCCTTTATACAGTAGACATTTAAATTAAGCAAGCTTTATTTGCATTTTTTTTATTTTTTTTTACAATTATTGAACTTCTTCTATCTCTACCAAGTTAGATTTGGTGTTATCATCAGGTAAATTAATAACTTTAGGCATGAAATTTTTATAACCTTTATTTAACAAATATGAGCGGATAGCGACAATGCGACGCAAGCTCAAACGTTTTTTATTGAAAACATCGTTACCATCATCGTAGTTATAAGCATAAATTGCAATCATATTATCTTTAGGATTAGCAAAACCAGCAATAATGGTATCTACTTTTTGTTGGTTTTCAGGAGTTAAGACATCAGATCCGACTGCAAAAGTTATCCCATTATCTGAGGCAACGGCAACATTGTCTTTTGGTGAGGAAACCAATAATTGCGGCTGCTTAGTTTCTGAGACCGCTACATTTTTAGGCATCTGTTCACTATCTGTTTGAGCCGAATCTTCCTGTTTGGATTTATCATCAGATATTGGCTGTGGAACTACCGGAGCAGAGACATTGTCCTCAAAGGATTTTTTTGTTGTGACATCAGCAGGTAATGAGTTGCTATCTTGAGAGGAAGGCAAAACCGATGGCAAGCTTTGCTCATCTTTAGCCGCCTTAGCATTTTGCACGGCTTGAACAACTTTCTGCTGTTCTTTTGCGGCTTGGAAACCATGAGCAACAATCGGCTGAGCGGACACTTGCGCTGTTTCTGAATTTAAATCTGCATCTTGGTTGATTGTGGCTGTTTCATCAAGCTCAGGCTGCAAACTCGGCTCAACTTTTAACTCTGGCAAGGGCTCCTTCTTAATTTCAGCGACCGGAGCGGCAGCATCTTTTTCCATATTTTCAGAAACTGTCTTTAGTTCCACAGCCGGAACTGAAACTTTTAAGCCAGAAACCGGAACAACTTTTTCAGGAATAATTATCTTTTCTGGTGTTTTTTGTTTAGATAGCTTTTTGCGCGGTTTGCTTTTTTGCGGTTGCACTGTTTTCTTGTGTGGCGCAACAGATGGCATTTGCGCAATAGGCTCTCTACTTGATTTCACTTCCGGAAAAAGCGGTGCGTTGCTATAAACTGCACTACTATCATTTAGGCCTCTTAAAACCGACAAATCAACATAGACGTCATCAGCATGAGCAAGAGAAGACAGACCTCCTCCAACCATGAAAATTCCTAAAAATGATAACATAATAAATTGTTTGCGCATCGCTTTTTCCTTAAGTTATTTTAGCAGATTATTTATTAATAACCCCATATAACGTCGTACTCAAATTAGGATTGACCGCCATAATATTTCCGCTGGCAAATACTTCGCCTAAATTTTCGCTTCTGATATCTTTAGCGTGCAAATCCCTGATTAGTCCCCCAGCTTCTTTAACCAACAATACACCAGCCATTAGGCTTGAAAGAGGGCTATGCATACCGATAACCCCATCAAACTTTCCGGCAGCTGCATAGGCTAAATCCAATGATAATGCACCAGCAGTTCTAACTCTGGCATTGCTATGAAGCAAAGCTGCAAAAAGCTGTTGATAGGCTGAAAGCTCCTCGTGACCTTGGTTGATTGAAACAAGGGCAGTTGCCATATCTTTGCGAGCCGAAACACGCAAGCGCTCGTGGTTGCGGAAACCTTCTTTGAACGCTCCGCAGCCTTTCTCTGCAAAAAACAGCTCATCAGTTGCTGGATTAAAAATTGCGGCCATCAACGGAATGGAATTATCGACCACTGCAGCACTGATGGCAAAATAAGGCACACCATGAGCAAAATTGGTCAGACCATCCATAGCTGAAATTACAAAATGAGGACCTTGAGGTTCAGCTTGTCCATCTACCGCAAAAGGATAAGAAGGGCGAGCCTTGGAAAGCTCTTGGCGCAAAATTCGCTCAGCACGAGAAACTGCCGCCTTGGCAAAATCTTCAGAGCCACGAACAGAAGCTTGCAGCTTTTCAACCTCATTAAAATCGTGCGTCAATGACTGACCGGCTTTTTTAACCGCAGACACCAACAAAGTTAAAGCAGGTGATAAATAAGGCATTATTTAGCTCTTTCTACATAAGTTGCGTCAGAAGGGGCAACCACAATCTTGTCGCCGGCATTGATGAAGGGGGGAACCATAACCCGAACCCCATTATCCAAAATGCTCGGTTTATAAGATGAGGAAGCGGTTTGGCCTTTAACAACCGGCTCGGTTTCAACAACAGTGCAAACAACTTGCTGGGGCAACTCTACAGAAACCGGTTTGCCATCAATAAAGCTGATATAAACGGTCATGCCATCGGTCAAGAACGGACGAGAATCGCCTAAGATATCGGCCGGCATAGCAAATTGTTCAAAAGTTTCGCTTTCCATAAAGGTAAGGCCGGTAGCATCTTCAAACAAGAATTGGCAATCTTTTTCTTCAACCATCATTTTTTCAACAGTATCTTCAGTACGGAAGCGTTCGTTGGTTTTGGTACCTTCTTCTACGGCTTTCATTTCAACCTGCATAAAAGCACCGCCTTTACCAGGTTTAATGTGTTGAGCTTTAGTAACGGTCCAGGGTTTGCCTTTGTATTCGATAACCCAGCCAATTCTGATTGATCCTGCTAATTGTTTCATATTTTATTCTCCATTTTCTTGAATTCTTAATTATAAATTTTTATTTTGTTACTTGATAATTAATCTAAACTTTCTTTTTACGCAACCAAAATTTTAAAATCTCGCGGAGAAATCATCATAAAATCGGCCGGAAGCCTACTAAGTTTTGCGCAATCTGCCGCTCCGCCGAGGCAAATCTGAATTAAAAACAAATCATTATACCACTCAAGAAGCTCTTTGGCTTTAGCGATATCTTCATTAGAATCGATACGAAAAGACATAAAATCGGGCTCAGTTTCGCCAACAACCATAGCTGCATGGCGCAGCAATGGTATTTCCACGCCTAAAACTTTTTTAGCCCCAATTGCATCACGGACAGGGAGAATCTGCTTTTTGTAGGGTTTATCGGCGCTGACTGATACAAACACTCCATCGCCTTGAAACTCTCGACAAGCCTCTGTAGCCTTGGTGCCTGAAAACAAAACCAGACTTTCGGTTTCTTTGAGGCGACCAACCATAGACTGCAAACAATTGCGCTCCAGCTCCGAATTGAGCACATGACAGACCGCACGCTCATCTTTAATGATTTCTTCGTCGGCCTCTGTTATGTTGATGATAAACTTTTGCATAATTTTGCTTTATTGCTTGAAAAACTTTATTTTGATTGTACTCTGTTGGTAAATTTGTTTTACTATACGAAATTAATCTTTGAATTGGAAGAGAAATATTGGTGACTGATACAAAAAATTCAGATTTTCCGCAAACAAACAATGCTATGGCTGAGCTTAACTCGGCTCTAATGCACTTAGGCGAGGTTGTGGAGAGCAAAAAACAAGAAATTAATGCACGAACCAAAGACCTGCAAAACGAAGCCAAACAAGAAAAGCAAAAGCTCGATTTTTTAAGCGAATCTTGCAACAGCATTGTAGCCAATATTGATAATATCATTAACCGTTTAGATAAAGTTTTGGAAAACGATGGCTCAAGTAACAATAACAATTAATAATCGCGAATATGGCGTAGCTTGTGAAGACGGACAAGAAGTGCGTATCATTCAGTTGTCGCGTATGCTTGATGAAAAAGCAAAACTCTTAACTGCCAATTCGCAACAAGTAAATGAGAATATGCTTTTGGCTATGGTTGGTTTGCTGTTGGCTGATGAATTAACCGAACTTAAAAAGAATCCGTCTGCTGCTAACAGCGCTCCTGTGGATAACTCGCGAATCCGCGAAATTGATGCTGTTACCGCCGAAAACTTGCAAAATCTTACAAAAAAAATAAAATCTGTTGCATCTATTTTAGAATCGTTGTAAGCTATGAACCATAGAGGGTGGACTGTCTGGTTGGTATTTCCGCAGATCTTCCGAGCCAACATTATTTTTTAGGGAGCTGTCCCTGTTTAGACCTTGGTCTAATTATATGGCGCCCACTTTGTGAAAAGCGGTTCGATAAGAATGTTTTCAGTACGGCTATGACGGCCTCCCTCACAATTTTTTATAACCAAATCCCGCTATGGGATTTTTTTTGTTCTAAGGAGCGGTACTTTGAAGTTTGTATACTGCGGAGATGTAGTAGCCAGAGCCGGACGCGAGGCGGTCTTAAATAATTTGTCAGCATTAAAAGAAACTTATAAGCCAGATGCGGTGATTGTGAATATTGAAAATGCCGCACACGGATTTGGCGCAACTCCTGGAATTTGCCGCGACTTTTTGGAAAAAGGGGTTGATGCTTTGGTTACCGGAAACCATGTATGGCAACAACGCGAACTCATTCCTTTTTTAGACGATTGCAAAAAAATTGTCCGACCGCTTAATTACCCTCCCCATCTACCGGGGCGCGGATATTGCGAACTCGAACTTGCCAACGGCAAAAAGCTTCTTATTGTTCAGCTCCAAGGGCGCTTGTTTATGGAGGCAATTGACTGTCCGGCACAAGCTATCGACAACTTGCTTAAGACCTACCAGCTGGGGCGCAACGTCGATGCCATATTGGTAGATTTTCATGCCGAAGCCACGGCTGAAAAAGTAAGTATGGGGCATTATCTTGACGGACGTGTATCGGCAGTGATTGGTTCGCATACTCATATTCCCACCGCAGATGCTGTCATTCGTCCTAACGGGACTGCTTATTTGACCGATGTCGGAATGTGCGGTGATTATAACTCGGTTATCGGTTTTGAAAAAGAAGAGCCCATCAATCGATTGACCCGCAAATATACCGGAAGCAGATTAGTGCCGGCCACAGGGAAAGGTACACTTTATGGAGTGTTAATTGAAACCGACGATAAAACCGGTTTGGCAACCAATATTCAACAGATTGTGATGAAATAGCTATTTCTAAGAAAAAAGACGGCACAAAAATATAGTTAGTCAATGTTGTCATTGAGGAGATTGTTTGTCGGTCGCGAAACCGAAATTATCAGATTGCGGATGTCTTGTTGTAATTGGCGATTTTTGATTTTCTCAAGAGCGATGATGAGTTCCAGATTGCTGTTTTGGGTTAGCGGGTCGGATGAGAAATCAAGCATCACCGGAGGGGTATTGGAACAATAAAGACGGCGGGGGCTATATTGGTCGAGCTCATCATCAATACCCTCATAGAAAAATGTTACCGGAACTTTTAGCACCACAGATATATCCCAAAGGCGGCTGACACTAATCCGATTGGTGCCTTTTTCATATTTTTGGAGTTGCTGAAAAGCTATGCTTAATAATTGGGCCAAATCCATTTGCGACATTTGGAGTATCTCGCGGCGTAGTCTTATTCGCTTACCAACATAAACATCTATGGGGTTGGGGGCTCCATTCATCATTTTGCCGCGAGATTGACGATGAGTAAGACTAGTGCTTTGGTATGACATTTTGCGCTCTTTAAATATGATTTTATTCAGGCGGAGAAACCGCCAACAAAGTTTTTGAAGATGATTTAGGAATAAAAAAACCACCTTAAGCACAAAGGTGGTCGGGAAGTTCGTAAATCATATTAGGTAAAATGACCCTCTAGCCTTTCAGCCGAAGCTTTGAACATACGCTAAAAGCTCCCCGACCATATTGCTATGAATCGGGGATATATTTATTGTCAGCCAAATTACAACTGACAATATAACGATGTTATATCCTAACACCGTACCTAATAGAGGCTTACGACAGCCCGCACCTAGGTGCTAAACAGCACTATTCGTACTGTCTGCCCCCAATATACCCGAATTTTATTAATTTGCAACTAAAAACTATATCTACGCAAAGTATCTCCCCATTTACCATATCTTCAAGTTTTAGCATTATCATTACCCTAACTAAACTTGCGAGGTGGTGATGAAAAAATTTGTTTTTGCTTTGATTATGGCAATATTGCTCAGCACAAATGCTCAGGCTGAAACTTCCAATTTTGTTTCAGATTATGAAAAAGAACTAGCGAATTGTTTAGAGAATTATAAACAACAACAAAAACAATGTAGCGAAACTTGGAGTATGAAATGCTATAATCTACTTACAAAAATTAATCAAAATGCTCGTCTATGCTATAAAAACACTGCAACCACTATTTTAACGAAATTTTACAATTTATCAAATAAAGAAGCTCAAACTAAAATAGACCAATATGTCAGCTTTATTTATAATGAATATTTATTTGTATATAATAATACTGACTACTGTGTAAAAAATAATTGTGGTGTATCGCCTTATTTATATAGCGAATACACCACAACACAAGAGCTTTATGAGTATGTTTATAAAATGATTAAGTCAGTATCTGCACACAATTAGTATTTATCAAATCTTCTTTTATGACCCTTTTCAAATACACGTTGTGATGGGTCGTTATTTAAATACTGTTCTTCTATGCTTTTTACATTTTCAATAAATTTCTGTTTAAGAATTTTATAGTTAGCATTTTTTAATGACCTTAAAGTATCTACACCTATTATACCATCGTCTTTAACTCCGAATGCTCTTTGCAAATTTTTAATTGCCGTTGGTTGCCCTTGAACTATACTATCGTCTAAAACGATATCCGCAAACTCATCCGGGAGTTGGTAAATATTGGTATTTTTCCAATAATCCCGATATAAAATCATATTTGCTCTTTCTCTGGTTAGGTTTTTGATATCTTCATTGGGATACCAGAGACTACTTATTCCATATTTAGTTTCCCCTCCTCTATCTGCCGGATGATTAATATATCCTCCTTCATTAATTTTTACTCTCTGTTCCATGATATTGTGGAAGCGTTTATCATTAACCATTTCATCAATATCTTTTTTCCCAAATCCTGCACCATATCGAGAATAATCGATGTTACTATGCTTATTATCATTGAGAGTATTACCCTGAATATTGGGGTTGTTGTGATGAGAAGGTGAACTATTTTCCGCCAGTTGGGTTGAGGGGCTTGGTTGATTAGCACTCCCCAAGCCTAAGCCGCTTGAACTTGACTTCGTCGATGTCGTACCGTTTGGGGCTTGTTTATCCTTATTTCTTATGAGTTTGAGGAGGCTTTACTTTCTATCTTATTAAAAGAAATAATTATTAAGCTACCATAAATAATTAATGGTAAGAAAAAGAGTATTGTTCCAAGAATGGCATTTCCCAGACTGCCAAGTGTTAAGATAATATTCTTTTGTTTGAACAAAAAACACAAATAAACAAATATATACAATAACCACTCAGGAATTATCACTTGCCAAGATAAGGCTTGAGATAAATAATTTTTGCCATAAAATTTCAGTCCAGTGTAGAGAGGAAAAGCTAGAATATAAAAACAAATGATTGTAAATGCTTCATAACGACATGGGGCTTGTTCATCTTTTCTAAACCAATGAAAATAGTTATTCCAACCAAATTCCAGATAGTTTTGGATTTGGGCGCCCCATGCCGGAGTAATACAGATTTCGCCACTTTGATGGTCGTTCGTCATCATTGTTCCCCACAGTAGAGACAAAACAATAATCAGTAGCTCTAGTATAATGTATTTTACTATTTTCATTGGTTTCTCTTTTTACTTGCTTTTTATCTGAGGACGAATTCTGGATGTATCCCAAGATTTATTTTTATAATATTCTTTTGTCCGAGCTCCGTAATCATTTACCTCTTTTAATCCTGTACCATTCCACAAAGTAGCGATTTTGGCAATATCTTTATCCGGGACAGCATCATATATTGATTTAAGAACCCTTACGCCTAGTTCTATGTTTTGCTCAGGATTATTAACATCATATTGTTTTCCTTGAAAATTGCCCCAAGTTTTTCCTTGAATATTCATAGGACGCACACTGCTTGAAAGACCTGCCAAATCAGCAAGATGATCTATTCCAAAACGATGATAATCCGATGCTTCACTATATAATATAGATTTTGCTATATCTGGGTCAAGATTATATTGTGTGGCATATTTTTCAATTTGAGATGCATATTTGTTAACATAATATTCTCCTAAACTAGGACTATGATCTAACTTAAGTTTTCCACTAGCATTAGGATTATCAGCAATATTAATATAAATTTTTTTGCCTGATTTAAGAGCATCTATTCGGTCTTTAGCACTCATTTCATTTCCATTTATTGAGATTGGAGGATTTTTAATTTCCTGTTTTATGTCAATTTTGGGAGAGCTTTTCGCCCATGGGGTTGGCGTGCTTGGTTGATTAGCACTCCCCAATCCTAAGCCGCTTGAACTTGACTTTGTCGATGTCGTGGAGTTATGGTCTTGTTTATCCTTTAGACCCGCTAATAGCAAGTTGGTCGGTTTGGGCTCAGGCGATTTAGGACTAAAATCATTTTCCAGCAAATTATTGGGACTATACTTATAGGCTTGTTCGAGCTTATTTTCCGCTGATTTATTTGACATCAGAACCGAACCTTTGTCGCGTTCTTCTTGGCGGCGTCTTTCTTCTTCGGGGTCTTCTTGAATGATGTACTGGATTAAATTACTCATTTTGCTTATCCTTTCTAAATATTTAAAACAAAAAAATCCGAAGAACTTAATCTTCGGATTTTACGCGCACTTATCCCAAGTGACAGATTATTAATAGCAAAATCAAACACAATTTTCAAGCTCAAACATTGCTTTATCAACAACTTTTAGGAAATATATCCTCGCACTATATTTACCATATCTTCAAGTTTTAGCATTATCATTAACCTTAACTAAACTTGCGAGGTGGTGATGAAAAAGATTTTAGGTTATGGAGGTTGTATAATCATTTTACTGATTAGTGCTTGTAGTATGTTTAACCAAAATAATGAAGAAAAATTTGTTAACCCTCTGTTTTACAAAACATTAATTTCTATTTCTCATTTTACGGATAAAGCTAAAATCACGCCATCAAGTGTGAATATTGTAGAAATGGGGGGATTTGAACGCAATTACAAATGTAATTTGGTTAACAATCAGATGGATAGCATTACGTTAGATTGCCAGAAATCTGATAATGTTTCTAAAAAAGATAAAACAGTCTCTTTTACTTATATTATTAAACCTTGTAATCAAGAAAACGCTTGCTTGGATGAAGGTGCTTGGCTCGTTTACCAAAAGATGGAACCCTATATTCTTGAAAAAACAACAGTCTATATTATACCATCTAAATCTGATGATGCCCCAAAAGATAAATTTGTAAATCCTTTATTTTATAAAAAATTATCTCCTATATCCCGAGGGGCGAGACCAACATTTTTGACGCCAACATCGCAAACATATTTTGATTTAGGTAATAACAAAGTGGTGAGGCCATGTAAAATGTTGGAAAATACACCGATGTTTATCACATTGGAATGTTCTTTTTATAATGATTTTCTTAAAAGTATACAAACCGATGTATATAGATATACATTGAAGAAGTGTGATGAGCAAAAAGAGTATTGTTTTGAGGGAGAATGGTTTGTACTTGAAAAAATGAACGGGGTTGCAACCTTTGTGATAGATAAAAAAGATATGGGGCAGTAAAAACTGCCCCTTCGTGACTACCAAGATTTGATATTTCTTATCTGTTGTTCACTCCACTTGTTTCGTTTTAAATCAACATCTTTGCGATGTACATTTTTGAGAATGCCTTCATCGCCAAACAAGTTTTTATCAGCAATGGCCTTTCTGAGCTTTGGCCATTTCTTTGCTGAAACATTTCCGGTATTGAATTTTATATCCAATAATACATTTTGTAATTCGGGAGGAAAAGAATCAAAATTCTCAAATTCTGTTTGCAGATATTTAATATCTTCTTGTAAATGTTGTTTGAGTAATTTATCCATTTCCTCATTGTTTAATCTCAATTGGCTATAATTCTTATAAGCATCAGCTTTTTTATTATTTTTTATTACGTTGCCATTAATATCTTTGTTTTGTAGTCCCGTATCAATTTCTTTTTGATAGACATCAAAAGCAGTTCTTTTTTCCGCCTCTGATGCAGACTTGCCATTAATTTTCCAATTTATGTTTTTAAAAGTATTCCAGTCGTTTACATTGGCTCCAATACCACTTGTTTTATTCCACGTTGTATCAATATAAATATGATTTTTAGGTTCTTCCATTTGGTACAAAACAGGTGTCATTCTAGACATTAAATCTTCAGCGGAAGAATTTGTGCTTGAGGAAGACATTTGGCTGGCATTATGAGAAGGTGGATTAGTTTCCGCCAGTTGGGTTGAGGGGCTTGGTGGATTAGCACTACCCAAGCCTAAGCCGCTTGAACTTGACTTTGTCGGTGTCGTACCGTTTGGGTCTTGTTTATCCTTTAGCCCTGCTAATAGCAAGTTGGTCGGTTTGGGCTCAGTTGATTTAGAACTAAAATCATTTTCCAGCAAATTATTGGGACTATACTTATAGGCTTGTTCGGGCTTATTTTCCGATGATTTATTTGACATCAGAATCGAACCTTTGTCGCGTTCTTCTTGGCGGCGTCTTTCTTCTTCGGGGTCTTCTTGAATGATATATTGGATTAAATTACTCATTTTGCTTATCCTTTCTAAATATTTAAAACAAAAAAAATCCGAAGAACTTAGTCTTCGGATTTTACGCGCACTTATCCCAAGTGACAGATCATTAATAGCAAAATCAAACACAATTTTCAAGCTCAAACATTGCTTTATCAACAACTTTTAGGAAATATATCCTCGCACTATATTTACCATATCTTCAAGTTTTAGCATTATCATTACCACTAACTAAACTTGCGAGGTAGTGATGAAAAAATTTGTTTTTGCTTTGGTTATGGCAATATTGCTCAGCACAAATGCTCAGGCTGAAACTTATCATGGTATTGACATTGATAAGGTTTATGCTCAAAGTGACTGGAGTAGTAAAGATAAAATTAAAAGTACTATTGATGATTATACTTTGCTGTTAAAATATCAAACCGAGTTGAAGGCTTGTTCAAATCAAACTGAAATGTTTTCTTGTTATGACAAGCTAGCAGAAAAAATCTTGACCCATTTGTATGTCTATCCTGACAATAACATTAAAACTTATCAGCAATTCCGTAAAATTTTATCCGAGGCATACTCAATACAATCGTGCTTAAATAAATATGAATGGCCAAGTGGAAATTTCTGTGAAGCAAATAGTCAACCAGAACTATTAAATGTTTTGCATCAATACATTCACGACTTAATTGCAAGCAGCAAAGAAAAAATCGTATCATACTTGCCCGAACTTAAAAATTATGAATAGCCAAAGTGAGAGGTTACTTTTTTCGTAACCTCTCGGTTGAACTATTTCCCCAGATGAGCTCTATTGGCACGGTTTAACCAGCCGTTAAGATGTACTTTTTGAGTAGGGTCATGTTTGACAATATTATTATAGTGTTCTTGCATACTACGTTTATATTTCCCTAAAAATTGCTCATAATCTTGTTGTGAAAAATTGTGCAATTTCTCCATTGTTGCTGAACCGATAATATTTCCATTAGATGGTAATCCTAAGACTTTGTGAACTGTCTTGATGGCATTCAACGGGCTTGTAGGCATACCATAATCAACTACAAAACCTCTAATTGGGTATGGTAATTTATTTAATCCGTTCCATGCATAAAAATCTCTGTATATGATTGCATTGGCTCTTTCTCTGGTTAAGTTTTTGATATCTTCATTGGGATATGTATTTTTAGAAATGCCGAATTTTGTTAATTTGCCTCTGTCATCTGGACTATTCACCAAACCTCCTTCATTTGGAATAATGTAATCATCAAGAATCTTATTAAATTCCTTATCTTGTGTCATTTTATCTATGAACTCTTTACTAAACCCTGCACCATATCGAGAATAATCGATGTTACTATGCTTATTATCATTGAGAGTATTACCCTGAATATTGGGGTTGTTGTGATGAGAAGGTGGATTAGTTTCCGCCAGTTGGGTTGAGGGGCTTGGTTGATTAGCACTACCCAAGCCTAAGCCGCTTGAACTTGACTTCGCCGATGTCGTACCGTTTGGGGCTTGTTTATCCTTTAGACCCGCTAATAGCAAGTTGGTCGGTTTGGGCTCATATTTTATCCGGCTATATATCAAAAAAAACCTCCCATTCGGGAGGTTTTTTCTTATCTTTAGCAATTGATTATTTGCTTTCGCTCTTCTCAGCTTCGCGTGCTTTGGCTGCAGCAACCAAGTCATCAGCAATGCGGGCAGAACGACCACGCAATGCGCGCAAGAAGTACAATTTGGCACGACGTACTTTACCAATACGAGATACTTCGATTTTGGCAACGTTCGGTGAGTACAACGGGAATACTCTTTCTACGCCTTCGCCAAATGAAATTTTGCGAACGGTGAAAGAGGAATTCAAGCCGTCGTTCTTGCGGGCAATGCAGACGCCTTCATAAATCTGAATACGTTCGCGATCGCCTTCTTTTACCTTGGTGTGAACTTTAAGAGTGTCACCAGGCTTGAAGTTAGGTACGTTTTTGCCTTCTATGAGCTTGCTGATTTGCTCTTTTTCAATGTTTTCAATGATGTTCATCAGTTTTACCCTTTTTAAAAATTTTATTTATCTATAAACCTAATCCCCTTGAGAATCAAGATATTTTTTCATCAAATCGGGGCGTCTTGCTTTGGTTATCTCTAAAGACTGCTCCTTGCGCCACTTGGCGATATTGCCATGGTGGCCACTCAGCAATACTGCCGGAACCTCTAAGCCTTCCCAATTTATGGGCCGCGTATATTGCGGGTGCTCCAATAAATTGTCTTCAAAGCTCTCCTCACTCAGTGAGTCAACATTCCCCAGAACCCCGGGCAACAATCTGACCACCGCGTCAAGCATTATCTGCGCCGCCTGCTCGCCTCCGGTCAAAATGTAATCGCCAATACTCACTTCCTCTACATTATATGCATCCAATATTCTCTGGTCTATTCCTTCAAATCGGCCGCAGATAATGGTCAAATCTTCTGCTGTGCTCAATTCCTTTACGTAGTCTTGAGTCAGCTGTCGACCCCGAGGGCTCATGTATATCAGCTTTCCGCCGTGATAGTTGGCTTTGAGCGCTGCTCCCAGTACATCCGGGCGCATTATCATTCCGGCTCCGCCTCCGCAGGGGGTGTCGTCCACCGAACCGTGCTTGTCAAAGGCGTAATCCCTGATGTTGATGCTCTCAATGCTCCAAATGCCTTCGTGTAAGGCTTTGCCGGTCAAGGAATATCCCAAAAAACCCGGAAACATCTCCGGAAATATGGTCAATACCTTAACCCTCATCGACATCTCCATCAGCAGAATCCGAAACGGGTTCCTCGACAATAATATAACCGTCTTTAATATTTATCTCCGGGACAAATGCTTTGGTGAAAGGCAACATTTCGGTCTTTTGACCCAAACGAACCTCTATGATATCTCCGGCGCCAAAGTTGTAAAAAGCTTCAACCTTGCCTTGCTTTACTCCGGCAGAATTACGAACTTCCAAACCAACCAAATCGGTCTGATAATATTCCTCATTGCCGGCTTGCGGCAGAGCATCACGCTCAACATAGAGTTTGGTGCCTTTGAGGGCCTCGGCCTGATTGCGGTCGTCGCAACCTGCTATCTTGACCCGCAAGTCGTCCTTGGAGCGGCCTACTACCTTGATGCTAAAACGTTTCTCGCCTTTCTCATCGCTCAAAACTCCGTAGCTTGCAATATCGCGGTCGTTGGCAGTGTAACTGCGAACCTTTACCTCTCCGCGGATACCATGCGCCCCGGTGATTTGGCCTAAGCATATGCGTTCGTTTTGTGTCATCTTAGTCGTATGCCTTTGTGATAACCAAATTTAACTAATTACTCAGCAGAAGCTTCAGCACTTGCAGAGGCAGCAGCTTCGGCAGCAGCTTTGGCTTTCTCTTCTTTTTCTTTCATTCTCTCAACAGCTTTGGCTTTGGGAGCAGATTTTTTGGGTTGGTCTTTAATGGCCGGAGCGGCGCAAAGTCCTAATCCAGAAAGCAATTTTTGCAGTCTTTCGGTCGGTTGAGCACCTTTTGAAAGCCAGCTCTTTACTTTCTCTGCATCTACTACCAAACGTTCTGCGTGGTCTTTGGGCAACATCGGATTGTAGCTACCCAATCTTTCAATAAATCTACCATCGCGCGGAGCTCTTTGGTCTGCGGCCACAATGCGATAAAACGGACGCTTCTTGGAACCACCGCGGGAAAGTCTGATTCTTACTGCCATTTATTTTCTCCTTATCTAGTTAATCTTAAAAATTCCGCCCCTGGCTAGAACGGGAATTTTCCACTCATACCGCCCGGAAGCTTGCCCCCAAACGGATTGTTCTTCATTAGCGAGGAAAGGGCACCCATACCGCCTAGTTTCCCCATTTTTTTCATCATGGTCGACATTTGCTCATATTGTTTGAGCAGTTTGTTGACCTCGTGAACTTCAACCCCGGCTCCGGCGGCAATCCGCTTCTTGCGCGAGGCTTTGATAATATCAGGATTGCGGCGTTCTCCTTTGGTCATGGAAAGGATTATTGCCTCCTGTTTTTTTATCAGATTGTCGCCAATGCCGGCTTCTTCAATCTGACTTTTGAACTTGGAAAGACCTGGCAACATGCCTATCAAATTACCGATACTTCCCAATTTTTGAACTTGTCTTAACTGCGCTAGCATATCTTCCAAGTCAAACTTGCCTTTGAGCAGTTTGGAGGTCATTTTTTCGGCCTCTTCTTTGTCGACGTTTTCAATGGCTTTTTCAACCAAGCTCACAACATCGCCCTGCCCCAAAATTCTTCCGGCCAAACGCTCCGGATGAAACTCCTCAATCTCATCGAGTTTTTCACCGGTACCCAAAAACTTTATCGGAACGCCTGATACCATCTTCATCGACAAGGCTGCACCGGCTCTTGATGAACCATCAATACGCGTCAGGACAATGCCGCTGATACCGATTTGACGATTAAATTCCTCAGCAACGTGGCAGGCTTCCTGACCAATCATAGCATCGGCCACCAGCAAAACTTCCGTCGGGTTGGCAATCTTTTTAACTTCTGCGGCCTCATCCATCAAGTTTTGATCAATTTGCAAACGGCCGGCTGTGTCCAAAATAATCACATCATAGCCGCCTTTTTTGCCTTCAGATAAAGCACGGCGGGTAATTTCGGCCGGTTTTTGCCCGCTCACTATCGGCAAAGTATCTACCTTGAGCTGAGCACCTAACTGCGCCAACTGCTCTTGAGCCGCAGGGCGGTAGACATCAAGCGATACCAGCAAAACCTTTTTGCGCTGCTTATTTTGCAGGCGTCCGGCAATTTTGGCCGAAGTTGTGGTTTTACCGGAACCTTGCAGGCCAACCATTAACACACAGACCGGAGGAACCGCACGGAAATTGAGCTCACAACTTTCATCGCCCAACAATTTGACCAGCTCATCGTGGACAATTTTGACCACCATTTGACCGGGGCTGACCGACTTGACCACTTTCTCGCCCAAGGCTTGCTCTTTGACCTGAGCAATGAAACTTTTGGCAACCGGCAAAGAAACATCGGCTTCAAGCAAAGCAACCCGAATCTCACGCATGGCTTCGTCAATGTCTTTTTCGTTTAGCACCCCGCGAGAGGTAATTTTGCTAAAGACGGCGCCTAACTTATCTGTCAATGCTTCAAAAATGGCTCTGTTCCTTTCCGTTACAAGTCCTGAATTTTTATCTACTCCACAGAATCACCGCCTACATACTATTGCACGCAGGCACGGCCTGAGCGAAAACCCACTTGACCTTCTGCC
>CALXTR010000014.1 GCA_944391475.1 uncultured Alphaproteobacteria bacterium
TTGAATAAATGATAATCCCAAGACCTAACGAGATTCAAACCAACTTAAGTTGTTGAAAAATAAAGGATTGTCATCAAACGAGTTCGGAAAATTCTCCCAAAATAACATT
Organism: uncultured Alphaproteobacteria bacterium; assembly: GCA_944391475.1. GTDB lineage: Bacteria > Pseudomonadota > Alphaproteobacteria > RF32 > CAG-239 > MGBC133411. The sequence continues at coordinate 110 of CALXTR010000014.1, forward strand.
TTCAAATTTACAACACTCGAACTCAGTTAAGTGCTTGATTTATAAAAGAAAAACGGCAGTTTTTATACCTGCCGTTTGAAATGGTGATCCCAACGAGGTTCGAACTCGTGTTCCCGCCGTGAGAGGGCGGTGTCCTAGGCCACTAGACGATGGGACCTTAAAAACAAGCAATCTATAAAGCAGAACGCAAAAAGTTGCAAGCTTTTTTTTATTAAAAAATGAACAATTATTTGCCGAGCAATACATCTTCCCAGGTCTTAAGCCCGATTTTGCTCCAATCCACCGGAATATCTTCCACCATTTGCATATCTGCAATATAGCTGTCTTTGATGTTTTCCAAAATGGTTTCCACAATCACAACTTGGTGGGCCTTACGCAGCTTATCGCGAACATCAGGGTGAATGTAGTCTAAGATAATTTTTTGCTCATTATTGCGCAGAAATATCGCGTGATCTTTGCCATCATAAATGATTTTGGGGGCTTGGGGCTGGTCGTTTTTGGCTTTCAAAAACACATACAATTCGCCTTCTTCGCCTTCTGCGACGTAAAAACTCTTCTCAGTAGTATACCCACCGGCCATGGTTATCTCCGCTTATCTTTGGTTGGCACGAGCAGCTTTAATTTCTTCCGGTGTCAGGACCTTAGTTTTCTTGTCTCCTTTGCCGGCATTGTTCAGACCTTCTGCCAGAGCCAAAGAAGCACCTCCGCCAGCCAAGACTACACCGAGCAAATGTCCGAGATTCATGACCGCTGCAGTTTCTCCAGGTCTTCCGTCCTTAGCCTCAGTAGTTTTCATCGGGCCGCTCAATGCAAATATGCCAGCACCAGCCGCAATTGCCATGGCGCATTCTTTTCCGGAAGGAAAAACTTTAAGCATTTGGTCTTTTTTAGCTTTCATTTGGTCAGCAAATTTTTGCAAACTCATAATCTCGACTCCTGTGTTAGAATTAATTTCTAACCTTAAATTACCATATTTGACAAAATTTGTCAAATATAAACGATAAATAAAACTCTACTCAATCATACTATAAATAAAATTATTAATATGTCATTAAGAAAATCAAAAAAATCCCCTAATTAAACGCCCTAAATACCTAGCGTTTGAGCAAAGATGATATTGTGGGACGCTCAAACAATTTTTCTGGCTTTACAAAGCTTGGCATTGCCGTATCTGCAGTGCTTGAAGGGTTAATTTCTGGTTTTCCAAGTGGTTGCGGCGCTCCGATTCGGTTAGCCTGATTTTTTGCCTGATACAAGCAGTCAAACCCAGGAACTTTGGTATAAAACTCCTCAATGCCGGGGAGTTTCTCATGTTCGCCGATATAAAGCAACCCACCAAATGTTTGATGCTCAAAAATTTTGCGCAAAATAGTTAACTGCAACTCCGGGCGGAATAGATACAAGACATTTCGGCAGAATATAACATCAAACTTATCTGGATTAATCATTTCATCAAGTAAGTTAAACTGGCGGAACTGAACCATTTCCATAATATCATCATTAACTTGCCAGCAGTCTTTTTCGGGATGAAAGTTATTAATAATGGTACGAGCATTCATTCCCATCTGTATTTCAAACTTGTTGTAGATGCCTTTTTGAGCTTTGTTAATTGCCATTGAAGACAAATCTGTTCCGATAATATCAATATCCCAGTCGCGCACATTAAGCAAACTGCGTTTGATGGCAATTGCTAAAGAATATGTTTCCTGACCGGTAGAGCAACCCGCACTCCATACTCTGAGTTTTTTTACTCCGCGGTTATATTCGCGCAAATAAGGCAAGATAGATTCTTCTAGTTGTTTAAACAGTGCATATGTTCTAAAGAAACTGGTATCAAGCATAGCCATTGCTTCGACCAACTGTGTGATAAAAGGGCGCTGTGCCAAGCGCAATTCATCAATCAGCTCCTCGACTGAGGCATAGCCTTTTTCACGCACAAAATTGGTAATTTTCTTGTCAATCACAAAAAAATCATCTTCAGTAAAATGCCAGCCGGCATTTTCTTCCAATACATTGACCAGATAATCAAAATCATTTTTGTTCATGGCTTATTCCTTTACCAGTCCCAGAATAACTAGCTTAGATTTTATAATTTCTTCGTCAAAAGGTTTCATCAAATAATCATCGGCTCCACCATCAAGTGCTTCGGAAATTTTTTCCGGATCAGTATTGGCCGAGCAAAAAATGATTCGTGGTTGTCGAATGTGTTTCGCGTCTCTGATTTTATATAACACATCAATTCCATCAATAACCGGCAGCCACCAATCCATAATCACCAAATCTGGCTCTGTCTCTAAACATTTTTCAATTACCTCATCGCCATCTTCGGCTTCTTCCACCTCAAAGCCTAGATTGCTAAGAATTTTGGCTAGTACCATTCTGATAATGCGGGAATCATCTGCGATTAAACACTTCACGATTGGTCATCCTATTTTATAATCAGTTCCAAATTGTTACTTTCCGACATATGCAAACCATATCCTAAATCTTTTAATATTTCCTTTAAAAATGCCACCGCGGCAAATTGAGCTTGCGGTTCGCACTCAAACTCAATACATTCGCGCAAAGATTTAAGCTTTTCGGCAGAAGCCGGAACATTGCCTTTAGCCATAATATAAAGCTGGTTGTTTTGTTCTTCAAGTTTGATAACACCGCCTTTAATCATGGTGTCAGCAGCAATCATAATTGCAAGCAGTGCCGACCGCGCAAATTTTTCAGACAAGAGCGGCATATCAAGTTCAATTGGGAAGTTTTTGTTTCCAATCGTCATAAGATATTCGCGAGCGGTTTTTGCCACTAACATCGCATCAGAAAGATTGGCATTGCTAAGTCCAAACGCCAGCCTAAAAAATTTTAATCTGGCTGATAACACACTTGAGCTGGTTTTAAGAATAGATTTGATATCTTCCAAAAAATCCAAGTCTCCTTCTTCCAGAAGTTCGACCGCATTGGCTACCGCACCGATATTTCCGATAACATCATGGCAAACTCTGGTTAAGACTTGTTCGGAAATTTCGGTGACATTGTTGGTGTTGTTCATACTAATCCTCGGTTAGAAATTATATAAATCGGTGTTGATAAATCTTTGATCCTCTCGCGACATACGAGTGTAGTCAAGTTCGCGCAACATAGGATCTTCTAGGAGCAAAACTCCAGATGCGGCTTTAAGATAAGGCTTATTGCCACCAAGTCCCCACAATACTTCGTCTTTGTTGTCAGGCGAGCCATATTTTTGATTGACCTTTTTCCAAAAGTCATAAATTTTGACATTGCGCAGATACATGGCCTTATTGCTGTTACCCGTAATTGAGGGTGACATACTTTTGTATAAAACACGATAGATTTTATTACCCGTAAAGTTGCTGGTTAGTTTGATTTCGAGTTCTTCTTTGGTGTCAAAACGAGAGAATTTGACGGTTTCGGAATATTGATGATTATCTTTTTTGGCAAGCTCCACCACGCAACTAGCTAAGCGTTCATATCCAACCACACCGCGGTTGCGGCATTTTTCTTCATTGCGCCATTTAATGAAATTAGGAATTTCATATTTCACGGAAACTTTGGTAAAGTGCCTTGCTTTCATTGCCGATTCTGCTTGGAGTAGGGTCATGCGGAGCATCACGCCTGAAATATCAAATACGGAGGCATTGGCTCTTTTGCGCACGTTCCGATTTCTATCCATCAGATTTTCCAAACTTGCATCAGCGCCTGAATTTTTTAGCTCTCCGGTGGTTTCTTTCACTTTTTCGGCAGCTGTTTCGGTAATTTTTCCAATCCAGGTTTCTTTGGCTTTTTCGGGAAGAGAAGCCTCAGCTTTTTTATCAGAAACATCTGCGGCCAAATTCTCGGTCAGAGAAACGTTGGTGTTTACTTTGGGCGGAGTGTTGTTGCTTTGTGGTAGTGGAAAATTGTTGGTTGGCACACTCGCATTTTCTTCAGGTTGCGGAAAGTTCATGTCTTCTTCCGACATTAGTGGTAATGGAGTGGAGTCTGCTGTTTTTTGTTGCTCAAGCGGTATGGCTACATCTGGCACAACTTCTTTATTAGGTTTTGCATTAGAAGATGTTTCATTGCTGTTTGTTGTGTAAATAGCCGTATTTTTACTTACATCGGTTTTCGGTGGAGTAGGTGGTAAAATAGAAAACAAATTTTGGTTGGCTTCGGTTTCGCTTGAAAACAACAAAGGGTCATAGCCCTCATCGGCCGTGGCCGGAACGCTTGTTACCACCCACAACCCCAAAGCAGCCAAATAGCAAAGTTTCTTCATCATTTCCACAGATTCGCATCAACACAATTTTTTCTCACTATATAATTATTTTAAAAATTATCAAATCCAAACCTCGATTTATTAAGAAATCTGTTTGCTTTTGAAAATAAACTTGTATATTTTAGGGCAGAGGGAAAAAATGAACGAAACAACAGTACATATTATCGGTGCCGGCCTGGCTGGTTCAGAGGCGGCTTGGCAGCTAGCAACTCGCGGTGTCAAAACCATAATTCACGAAATGAAACCGCACAAATTTTCACCGGCCCACAAAAGCGCCGACTGCGCCGAATTGGTTTGCTCCAATTCGCTGCGCTCAGACGATTATGAGCATAATGCCGTCGGACTCATGCACGAGGAAATGCGTCGAGTTGGCTCTTTGATAATGGAGTGCGCTGATGCTTGCCGCGTTCCGGCCGGTGGTGCTTTGGCTGTAGATAGAGAAGCTTTCGCCCAAATGGTCACTCAAAAATTGCGCTCTCACCCCAATATCAGTTTTGTGGAAGAAGAAGTATGTGCTTTGCCTCCCAAAGAATGGGGCGAGAGTATTATTGCCACCGGACCGCTCACTTCCGATGCGCTGATAAAGCCGATTTTAGAGCATATCGGCAATCAGACGCTGTCTTTTTATGATGCCATTGCTCCGGTGGTTTATAAAGAAAGTATTGATTTTGGTAAAGCCTGGTATCAGTCCCGTTATGATAAAGGCGATAAGTTTGACTATATCAACTGCCCCATGGACAAGGACGAATACTATCAGTTTGTGGAAGAGCTGCTAAAAGGTGAGCAAGTTTCATTTCATGACTGGGAGAAACCTACTTTCTTTGAGGGCTGCCTTCCGGTAGAAGTCATGGCCTCAAGAGGAAAAGATACGTTGCTCTATGGCCCAATGAAACCAGTCGGTTTGACCAATCCCCATACCGGCAAGCGCCCTTACGCGGTGGTGCAGTTGCGCCAAGATAATCGGGAAGATACCTTGCGCAATATGGTAGGGTTTCAAACCAAATTAAAGTATGGTGAACAGCAACGAATTTTTAGAACCATTCCGGGGCTGGAAAATGCTGAGTTTGCAAGACTTGGCGGAATACATAAAAATACCTTTATTAAAAGTCCGGTCTTGCTAGATAAGTTTTTGCGCCTCAAGAGTTTGCCTCATCTGCGCTTTGCCGGACAGATTACTGGTTGTGAGGGCTATATTGAAAGTGCGGCGGTCGGGTTCTTGTCCGGATATTTTGCTGCTTGCTCGCAGTTGGGAAAAGACGCGATTTTGCCGCCTCGTACCACGGCCTTTGGCGCTATGCACGCGCATCTGACCGATTGTGTTAATATTGAAGACTACCAGCCGATGAACATCAACTTTGGTATTTTCCCGCTGATTAATGGCGAAACCACAGTTAATGGCAAGTTCAAAAAGATCAAAGGCATGGATCGCAAAAAAGCCTATTCCAAACGAGCCTTAAAAGATTTGGTCGCATGGCAAAAGGAGCTCTAATGAAAACCCGCCACAAACAACAAAATGATGAAAATTTTCCGGTCAGTTCGCTGTTTATTGCCAAAGAGCTGCAGCCTTTGGTGAATGATTATTATACTTTTGCCCGCCGCTGTGATGATATTGCCGATTCGCCAGCTTTGAACTCAGCCGAAAAAGTGGCTCAGTTGCAAGAGATAGCGGATATATTTTATGGTGTAAAGAAATACCGCGGTAACAAGCTAGATTTTGCCGCTCGGCTTAAAAATGATTTTATGCGGGAGAATTTAGCTTTTTCTTTGGCCGGCGATTTGCTGACTGCATTCCGCCGCGATTCTGAAGGTTATGAGTATAAAACTTGGAGCCAGTTGATTAACTATTGCCAATATTCCGCTGCTCCGGTCGGACGTTTTATGCTGGCCATTCATAATGAAAATCCGGTGACTTATATGCCGGCCGCATCACTTTGTGCTGCCTTGCAGATAGTAAACCACCTCCAAGACATTAAGTATGATTACCTCAAACTCGCTCGGGTCTATTTACCGCAAGAAATGATGAAAGAATTTGGAGTGAGTAAAGATGATTTGAAAGCTGATAAATCCACTCCCGAACTAAAACAACTGATTGCCTATATTTCAGATTTGGTAAAAGGCCAAATCAAAGACGGTCAAGTCTTGATAAAATTGGTGCATAGCGCCAAATTGCGCTGTCAAATCTGTATTATCCTTTCTTTAACTAATCTTATGTTAAAAAAGATAAATAGGGGAGATGTCTTGGCCCAAGAAATACGCCTCAGCAAGTTAGATTGGTTTAGAGGTATATTAGGCGGAATTTGCCGCTTTTTGTGCGCCGGAAGACAAATATACTAAGGTGAACGTATGAATAATATCAAACAGATTGTCAAAAAATCGGGAAGTTCTTTTTTTTGGAGTATGCGCTTTTTGCCCTTAGCTAAACGCAATGCTATGTACACAATATATGCTTTTTGCCGCCATTTGGATGATATTGTCGATGGCGATAGTGATATGGCAGAAAAAGTAGAACTGATAGATGCCTGGCGCGAGGAGCTCAACAATATTTATGATAAAAAAGCGCCGGTCACCGAAATTGGTCGCAAGATATATAAAAATTGTATGCGCTTCAAGTTACCCAAAGAGGAGTTGTCTCGCCTTATCGAGGCAATTTCAATGGATATTCCCAACCCCGTGCAAGCCCCGAGTTTAGAGGAGCTTTATCGCTACTGCCGCGGTGTTGCAGGAGTTCCGGGGAGTTTGAGTTTAAGAATTTTTGGTTGCCAAGATGAGGAGCTGATAGCACAGCTCTCCGATAGCTTGGGAACTGCGTTGCAAATCACTAATATCTTGCGCGATGTTAAAGAAGATGCCCAGATAAATCGGCTCTACATTCCACGAGAATTTTTGGAAAAAGCCGGTATCACCTCGCGTGACCCCTTGACTGTAGTGGTCGATAAAAATTTGGCCATTGCCCGCGAAGAATTAGCCCAAATTGCCATTGCAAATTTCAATCGGGCTCAAGAGTTGATGCCAAAACTTGACAAGAAAACTGCCCGCCATGTCCGGATGATTGAGCGCATTTATCGCCGCTATTTTGATATTATGCAAAAGCGCGGCTGGGAGATAATTTCGCCCAAACCAAGACTTGGCAAATTGAGCAAATTTTCCATTGCCCTAAGAGCATACTTTAATTTGAAATAAGATGAGAAATTCGCCCCATATTCATATTTTGGGAGCCGGAATTGCCGGCTTGTCTGCGGCTTATTATGCTCAAAAATATTTTCCGCGATTAAAGATTAGTGTGTATGAGGCGGCGGCAGTTGCCGGAGGACGTTGTCGGTCATTTTTTAGTGATAAATTGGGAGTTGAGCTCGACAATGCCACTCATGTAATCTTGGGTGCCAATCGTAGGATTAGAAAATTCTGGACTGCCGATGAGTTTATTAATAAGCCGAGCTTTTATAATGTCAGCACCGGAAAAACTGACCACCATAGCTTAAAGCACTTAGAGCACTTGTTGGTATCGGTGTATAATACCAAAGGAGCAGATGTTCCGCTATCTTCTTTGCTCAAGTTAGGCCAAGAGCTGTTCCCGTTTATGCCTCCGCAATTAAAAATATGCTATTCTCGCCAGAATTTGAACCAATTGACGATTGAACCGCTGCTCAATTCGTTGCAAGCTGTAGAGATAAACTATGGGTATAGGCTGTTAGAAGTCAAAACAAGGGAGAATAAAATCTGCCAACTATGTTTTAATAGAGGCCATGTGGAAGTAGCGCCCCACGATATTGTAATTTCTGCGCTGGATGCCAAAAATTTTGGACGCATTTTCGGTGGTGAGGAGTTTGAGTATCGGCGGATTATTAATATTTACTACCGCACCAGCCAAAAACTGAGTTTGCCAGGTGGGGTGGATATGTTAGGAGTTGAGGGCGGATTATCACATTGGTTGTTTGCCTTGCCCGGACTGTTAGCAGTAACCATCAGCAATGCTCAGGGGATAAAACTTCCCAGAGAGGAATTAGCCAGAACAGTTTGGCAAGAAGTAAGCAAGATAAGAGGGGTAAGTGGAGCGTTTTTGCCCCCATGGGAAGTTTTGGATTATCCGCGCGCCACCATAGCCCAAGATAAGGCTAATAATCAAAAACGCCCGCACACGGCGCAAGGCGCTTTTGATAATTTGTATTTGGCCGGAGATTGGAGCATGAAAAATTGGCCTTGTAGCCTTGAAGCCGCTTTTTGCTCCGGTTTAAGAGCGGTTAAAACCGCCTTAAAGTAAATCAATCATTGCATTAACCAAATTTTGTGTACCGGCAGCCACTTCCTTGATAGATTTTGCGAGCATATAGCAAGGTGTGGTCACAATGCGGTTTTCTTCATCAATGCAAACTTCTGTTGCTTGGCAAATCTTATGATGAGCGCCCATTTTTTCAATCCCGGCAGCCACTCCTTGGTCTTTACCGATGGTAACGCTTACACCTTTGGGGCCGAGTACCCTAGCAATAATTGTTGGGGCAATACACATTGCGCCAATCACAATCCCTTGTTTGTAGCTTTCTTCAACCACACGGCGAACTTCATCGTTGACTTCACAGTCTGGTCCTTTTTCTGCTGCATTGCAAAGGTTCATGGCCGCACCCATTCCGCCCGGAAAGATGATGCCATCAAAATCTTGAGCCCGAAACTCGCTTAAATCGGCAATATCACCGCGGGCAATTCTAGCCGATTCGGATAACACATTCCGATTGTCATCATCACCCAAAAGTGCAATTGCTTGTCCGGAGAAATGATCAATTGTCTTGGCTTGCGGAATGTTTGGTGCAAAGCATTTATATTCCACTCCGGCTAAATCTAAGGCAAGTAGTGTAGTTACAGCCTCGTGGATTTCGGAGCCGTCATATACTCCACACCCGGAAAGAATAACTCCAAATTGTATTGTCATAGCAATTTTTCTCCTTATAATAAAAATGTTGTTTACAATACCAAATAAACTTCCTAAATTGAAACGTAATTAATATATAACCTGATTTATTTTATAAGACAAGAAATAGGAACTATTTATGCATTTTGAAATCACGGTACTACCAAACGGGTTGCGCGTTATTAGTTCAGAGCGCCCGGAACTCGAAACTGTCTCCGTTGGTGTTTGGGTAAAGACGGGTGCTGCCTGCGAAACCAAGGAAATGAGCGGTATTTCTCATTTCTTGGAACATATGGTTTTTAAGGGTACACAAACTCGTAGTTTGGAAGACATTTCAGACCAAATCGAAAATGCCGGAGGTCAGATAAATGCCTATACCGCCCGCGAGTTTACGGCTTTTTACGCCCGTATGCTAAAAGACGATGCAGAGTTGGCACTAGATGTAATTGCCGATATGTTATTGCACCCCTCATTTCCCCAAGCGGAGCTAGATAAAGAACGCGACGTGGTTATCCAAGAGATAAAGCAGGGTATAGATGCCTCCGATGAGGTTGTTTTTGACTATATGCAGGAACAAGCTTTCCCCAAGCAAGGATTGGGTAGTAATATCTTGGGACCTGAGGAGAATATTCGCCGCTTTAGCCGTGATGATTTGTATGGATATTTAGAAAGCCATTATGCTGCTGAGAATATGGTGGTTTGTGCGGTGGGTAACATTCGTCACGAACAGCTGGTGCAATATACCAAAGCGCGTTTTTTAGAGCTGCGTTCCAAAGTGTCGTTTAAGGCGGATAAACAGTGCTATGTCGGTGGTTGGAAAGCAGAAAAAAGAGAAATCGAACAAGCCCATATTGCCGTTGGTTTTGAATCATTTCCATATTACAATAACAAATACTTTGCTGCCATGCTGTTGTCAAATGTCTTAGGTGGTGGCACCTCTTCGCGCTTGTTTAGAGAGATAAGAGACAAGCGAGGCTTGGTCTATTCGGTTTATAGTTTTGCCAATTCGCACACCGGCACAGGTTTGCTTGGTATATATGCCGGAACGTCTTCCAGCGAAATCCCGGTCTTAATGCCGGTGCTCTGCGATGAGATAAAACGAATTTGTAATGAGAAGGTCACCGCTCAAGAGTTGCAAAGAGCACAGGTCCAGATGAAATCAGCAATTTTAATGGGTATGGAAAGTTCTTCTTCGGTTAGTGAGGTTTTGGCCCGCCAACATTTGATTTATAATCGAATTATTCCAACCAAAGAGATGATTGAACAAATTGAGAATGTGAGCGCTGAAGACATCTTGCAAACTGCTCAGCATATATTTGGCTCGCGCCCGAGTTATGCGCTGGTTGGCGCGTTTGATGAGTATATGAGTTATGACGAGTTAGCCAACTGCTTGCAGGTGAAAAATGCTTAATATCTATTTAGCCTCACCGCGCGGCTTTTGTTCTGGGGTCAGACGGGCGGTTGGTATCGTTGAAGATTGCCTAAAAGACTATGGAGCACCGATATATGTGCTCCATGAGATTGTTCACAATCGCCATGTGGTTTCAGATTTGGAGCGCCAAGGTGTGGTTTTTGTGGAGAGCTTGGATGATGCAGATATTACTCGTCCGCTTATTTTTTCGGCTCACGGTGTATCAGAAACAGTAGTAAAAAAGGCACAAGATATGGGCTTTAAGACCTTAATTGATGCCACTTGCCCCTTGGTTGCCAAGGTCCATCGCCAAATCCGTAAATATGCGCAAGAGAAGCTGAATATTGTGGTTATAGGAAAGTCCGAACACCCCGAAATTATCGGTACTGTAGGGCAAATTCCCAACTATAAACAAGTTCGGGTGATTAAGAAGATAGAAGACATTGCAAGTCTGCCCTTTGATAAAGAATCCCCAATTGGCTTTGTTACCCAAACCACATTGTCGGTGTCAGATACCAAAGAACTTATCTGTGAGTTGCAACAGAAATATCCCAAACTTTCCGCACTCAAAAAAGATGATATCTGCTATGCCACCACCAACCGCCAAGCTGCGGTTAGGGCTTTGGCTCAAGAATGCCGCGTGGTGGTGATTTTGGGCTCCAAAAATTCTTCCAATTCCAAACAACTACAAAATGTAGCGCTTCAAAGCGGCGCAAGTAAAGCTTTTTTGATTGATGATAAAAGTGAGTTCCCGTGGGATTGTCTGCAAGCCGAAGACAGTTTAGGCATTAGCGCTGGCGCCTCCGCTCCCGAATATTTGGTTCAAGAATTGCTTACCGAACTTCAAAATCGTTATGAGAATATTAAGGTTCATGATGTAATAATAGCCACAGAAAATATTACATTTAAACACTAGGTAGGAGGGGCTATGTCGCGCGCAGAAGACATTTTTCAAAAACTAATATATTTTGGCGAAGACGCGATAGATGAGTTTATCCTGACATCACAAACCGAAGAGCTGTTTTTAGATTTTAAGCAGGCCGTATCATCAGGCAAAAATTTTACCTCTCTTCACCGCGATGACCGCAAAAATCTGGCTAAAGCAATTTCCGGATTTGGCAATTCTGAAGGTGGTGTAATTGTTTGGGGAGTGGAGTGCTCGCGCGATATTGAGATTGGCGATGTCGCAAAGGCAAAAGTTAAGGTTAAAAATGTGCACCGTTTTTTAAGCTGGCTCGAGAATGCCATTTCCGGCTGCACCATACCCAGCCATAATAAGGTTCGCAATCATATTGTGAGTTGCGATGAAAATGGAGATGGCTTTGTCGCAACTTATATCCCCAAATGTGAGATTGCTCCGCTGATGACCACGGTAGGTAGTACCATATACATTCGCTCCGGCTCCAATAACGTACCAGCACCATATTCGGTCATTGCCGGAATGTTCGGTCGCCGTCCTCAGCCCAATGTGGAGTTGAACTTTGGCAGCCAAAATCTAGAGGTTTTAGAAAATGTGGACGAGGATATGTTATATCCTAACAGCATAGATAATCCGCCTGATAAATATATCAAAATTAGCTTCTCGCTTAATTGCTGCAACAATAGTAATGTCATTGCACGCGAGCTTTATCTGTCCTGTACGGTAGGTTCCACCGGAAGCGAATATAACAAGATACGTTTTTTGAACTATAACCAGATGGACTCAATCCCCGGCATTGATGGTCAGCTCAATTTGATAACCAGACCGGAGTTGCGTTTGCCGCCGCGCGGAGTAATAAAATTTACCACCGTTAACATCATATTATCGCCATATGCAGAAGAAGACTTGATGTTAGATGGAGTTGCCGGAGCCGATGGCACGGCGCCCAAAGAGTTCCGCCTCCATGTTCCTAAAAACAAGCTCCGTTCTTTTGTCGCAAAAGCTCTCAAAGAAGATGCTGGCGAGCATATTTTGCTGCAAGAATTTTTGAGTGAATTTTTGCAAAAGGAGTGATAATGCCGATTTTAGAGATTTATACGGACGGAGCCTGTTCGGGCAACCCCGGAGCCGGAGGCTGGGGTGCAATTTTGCGCTATGGCACGGTCGAAAAAGAACTAAGCGGAGCCGAAAAAGAGACCACCAACAACCGCATGGAGTTAACCGCAGTAATAGAGGCCCTAAAAGCCCTTCACCGCGACTGTGAGATTGTCATTCATACTGATAGCCGCTATGTTATGGATGGTGTAACCTCATGGCTCCCAAATTGGAAAAAGAACAATTGGCGCACCAGCAATAAGAAATCGGCGGTTAAGAATGTTGACTTGTGGCAAGAGCTTGATACTTTGCTCACTAAACATCAGGTTCGCTGGATTTGGGTCAAGGGGCATAACGGCCACCCCGAAAACGAGCGGGTCGACAAGCTTGCTCGCGATGCTATCAAGACCATATAAACTGCCAATAGCAAATTAATTGCCTAAAATCAGATAAATGCGGTGTGTTTTGTAACAAAAAGTTCACACTTGCCTCCCTTGACTAAATTGACATAACATGTTATTGTTTGTCTAGTTTTTCAATAAACCAATAAGGAAGAGTGGAGATGAATAGCCAAACCCACCAAAATATTTCTGGTGCTATAATTTTTTTGGAAGAACATTGCCAAGGAGATTATTGCATTAGCCGCAACCGCATTATCTACAATCATAACCTTCGTATCCCCGACATTAAAGGCATCTCAAACGTTAACTTAAGCGTAGTTGATGTCAAAGGAATTGTCATGGTCAGCGCTAAAGACAAGCTCAAATTTGAGTATTTGCCAACAGCCGAAGGATATTATGGTTTGAACCCTAATAATCTAAGCTTTGACAAAGGCACTAAAGTTAGTCGCAAGCAGCTCGAAGCCAAAGGTTTCTCTAAAAAGTTCTGCCACGAAATTAGCCGTCGGCAGTTTTTTAATTTTTTGAACCAATTGCCATCGCGTCTTGGAAAAATGTTTAGTTTTTAATCGGCTCATCATTGGCTTGGTTTTTAAAGCGTACATCACGAATAAGCTTGGCAAAATCGCTTTCGTTTAAGATTTCCGGCAGCACCATTCCGTTTGGAAATTTGGGGCTATATAGGATATAAAACGGCAAGCCTTTCCGTCCGTATTTTTCCATAAAGTTGAGTGTTTCTGGATCATAGTCGGTCCAATCTGTTCTAAGGATAACCAGCCGATTATTTTCCACCATGTTGCGAGTTTTGTAATTATTAAGCGTCACAAAATCATTAAACTTGCAGGTCAAACACCAGTCGGCACCAACTGCAATCAGCACCGCTTTATTGTCTTTGAGATATTGTCGAATTTCTGCTTGTTTTTCGGTGCTGATAGGCAAGTTCTGATGATTGTTTTGAGGGCTAAGTTTGTGGCTTGAGACATCATACAGCCCTCCACCCACAATGATAATACTTAACCCTATCACAATATATCCCAACCACTTAATAACCTCCTGACGCACTTTCAGCGGTTCACTGCGCTTGTCAATTTCATCGGCTACCACCTTGTAAAATCCCCATAGAGCAGCAAACATCAATAAATACAATCCGGCACGCAACACTGCACTAAAGGCGGTTTGTGCTGCCAAAATCGAAAGCAACCAAATCAGTGTCATCAAAAGCATTATAAACATTAAGGCATTTAGTGCCTGCAGCCATTTTCCAGGATGAGGAATTAGTTCGGCATATTGAGGTTTGATGACCAGACAGATATAAGGTAAGGACAAGCCCAAACCAACGGCAGCCATAATGATAATAATATCGCTATATGATCCTGCAAGCGCAAAACCTATTGCAGTTCCGAGATAAGGCGCGCTGCACGGTGTGGAGAGCAAGACCAATAGCAAACCGGTCAAAAAGTTGAGCATATCTTCACTCTTGGTTTGTGATCGCAAGAGCTTGTCTGCCCATTGCGGAGCCCCAATATTGATTATTCCCGCAATTTGGAGCATAAAAACAATCAAGACAAAAGACATGATAAGTAAGAACGAAGTGCTTTGGAACTGCATTCCCCAGCCCAGAGCATAGCCAAGCAATTTTAGCAAAATAAGCAAGCCGATTACGATAAGAAAAGCAACCGCCAAGCCCAAACAGGTAAAGAAGAAACCTCTTCGCACTTTGGTAGGATTACTACCGCCAAATTTGGTAATTGCCAATATTTTTAGCGCCAGCACCGGAAACACGCAAGGCATGAAGTTAAGGATAAAACCACCCAGAACCGCAAGCGCCAATATACCCAAACTTAGCTCCGGCAATTGCGTATCAAAAAACGATGCCAGATGAGGGGTTATCATTGTACGAATAGTGTTGATGTCATCAAGCTTGGCGGTAACCTCAAAATTTCTTTCTGCAAGGCTAATCGTTGGGTCTTGTGGAGTGAGCAATACCTCAATTTCATCATCATTCACGCTGATTAAAGGTGGGTTAAACAAGATGCCATCATCACTATTGATAAAAAATTCAAACTTTTCAGCCGATTTTTTAGCGCTAAAAGTAATTTTAAGTAATTGCTTTTGGTCTTGAGCATCATACACCGCAGCTTTTTCTATCTTAAGCTTCGGGGTTTCATTTTTAGGCAAGACATTAAAGTTTTGCTCTACATAGTTATACATAGTAGAGAGTTCAGATTTTCCGCTGTTTAAGGTTAGCTGTGGTGAAACAGTTTGACTATGGCATTTATTCTGGAGGTCACAAAGTGTAAGGTTAACCACGGCAGTAAGTTTAAGGGGTTTAGTTTTGTCTTGCGCACTTAGCTCTACTGGCACCAAGAATATGCCGGCATATCCGGCCAAATTTTCGCCGCTTTCGGGAACATAGAAATGCATTGGCACAGGGCGAAACACCTTGACTTGCTGTAAATTTTCAGACTGATTGAAATCAATCTCAAAACTTTTGTTACCCTTATCGGGAATAATAAAACCTGCTTGAGGATATAAGGCTACAGCCGCTTTGATAGGAGCTTTATCACCGATAGCGGTTTGCGCGCTGATAATTCGAGCCTGAATTTTTCCGTTTTCTACCCATTTCCCCACACCTTCACGCCCACTAAATGGGTCGTCATAGATGCTGTTGTAAAAAGGAATTTTTTGAATATCAAGTTTTCCAAGCTGGCTTTGCAGCTCTTCAAATTTTAGCTGAGTGGCAGATTTTTGTTGTGCGTATTCCAATGATGCCTTGATAGCCTTAAAGTTTTTCTTATCCGAGGCATAAGGAATTACCTTTTTAGGATCATAAATAACAATCAGCTCATTATCCGATTCGATATAAGGCTCGTTATAAGGTTCCAGTTCTTTAACATCCACAATCAGCGGCGGGTCTTCTGGTACCAGAGCTTTAGATTGGAACTTTTTGATTAAATCACGTATTCCTCGATAATTTTTAATCACAAAGCGCATATACTCTTCTTGGTCATATAGCTTTTGAGGAGAAAGCCTCGGCAAGAGTTTGTGAATTTCCTCTTTGAGGTCGCCATCAATGGCATCACCGGGAAATGTCTGGTCGATATGGCGATAAATCTTAAACAGGCGGATCCAATATTCTTCCAAGCCCGAAGAAGTGTGCGACAGCGGATCATCGCTTGGCCGTAAAGGTACAACCTCCAAATCATCAGTGGCTAAAAATTCCAGCAATGAAGGTTTATCTTGAGGTTGGGTTGTAGTTTCACTGGCTCTCAAGTTAAGCGGCAGCATTAAAAATACCAACCAAAGTATAAATAAATTTTTCCGCATCTGTTTTAATTTCTTTTCAAATAACTATTTTTAAGCTACAATAAACTATGTAATATAATAAGTAATCTGTAAACAAAGAATTTTGAGTTAAGAAGATGAAAGATAATGCCGCCTATTTAACCGGCAAATGTTTGGTTGCCATGCCCAATATGAAAGATGAACGCTTTGAAAATTCGCTCATCTTTATCTGTTCGCATACAAAAAACGGTGCTATGGGTTTTGTTGTTAATAAGATTATGCCGGAATTTTCTTTTGCCGATTTAGCAAGCCAACTCCCCATTAAGACTGTTCAGCCTATAGATGGTATTGAGTTGCACTTAGGTGGGCCGATGGAAAAAGTCCGTGGCTTTGTGCTGCATTCTACAGATTATGTCAAAGATGATACCGTAGTGATAGATGATAATATTGCCATTTCATCATCAATTGATGTCATTACTGATATTGCCTTTGGTATGGGACCAAAAGAAAATTTGATTGCGCTTGGCTATGCAAGCTGGGCCCCCAATCAGTTAGAAGAAGAGATAATCAACAATACATGGTTGGTAGTCAACCCCACACCTGAATTGGTTTTTCGCACCAAAGATGAAGACAAATGGCAAAAAGCGATAGATTCGCTAGGCTTTGATGTTAGCAACCTCTCCCAGACCATGGGCCGAGCCTAACCTCAGTCTGCGCGTTAGTTCTTTGTTGTGCACTCATTTTTTCTTGTGCATCTTGGTAAATGTGAGCTTCTGGCACAATCAGTTGAACAGAATTGCTGCCGTCGATTTTTTTGCCCTCAAATTCAAAACTCATAAATTCCTTGATGATATTGGCGTACAGTTTGTTGCTTGGAGCCGTGCCTTGATGGTTTTCTGCAAAATGGTTAACCTGCTGGCAAAAATCGCCGTTTTTTCCGGTGTAGGTTTGGTTGCGCGGATTGTTAAGCCACATTTTGGTTGAAACCTCAATTAGCTTTTGCGGATTGTGCAGAATTTTTTTGGTCTGAGGTAAGGTAAGCATTTTTTTGAAAGCGGCAAATTCCTGACCAAAAACGCTGTCTTTTCCGGTTTGGTTATATTGCTCCACTGCATATAAAAATTCGGTTGTGGTTGCACTAATTTCATCTGCATAGCGGAGCGTAGCAAATTGTTGCGCCGAAAGTGGAGCTTTGCTGATATCGCTCGTGAGTTTTTGCAAGGCTAGATTATTTTGCAGATGTTTGAGCTCATGGAGCATGGAGAGAATAGGGTTACGATTGCATAGTTTGGAAAATTCTTGAAAATACGTTCCTATTTTTTGCAGTAGCTGTTGTTTCTGCTTGGGCTCAGTCATTTGGTTGGTGTAATCAAGTGCCGACTTGTCGATTGAAAGAGCAAAGCCGTTAATGCGTATTTCAGGAATCCCTCCTTCCCGAAAAGAACCCAAAACTTTAGGAGTGCTACAAGCCTTGCCGCAAATATCGGTTAGGGTAGGTTGCTTGTTCTTATCAAGCTTCACAATATAGAGCTGCGGAATATAAGATATTTTGAGATTGTTATCTTTGATGCTCTCAGGGATAAGACTATCCGGACACATTACATTTTCGGGCGCAACCAACAAATCAACATTTTTCGGCAATATAAATTTATGAATGCCGGTGCCGGTTTTGAGGTCATTTTTATATTTGCGATTGGGGTTCATTAGCCAAATCTCCGTCTCTGCAAGCATTATAGCAGAAATTTACCGAGAAATAAACCAAAATTTCAGAGCTTAGCCGCCCATTTCCATCAGACGTTTAATCCGGGTCCTAATCGGTGGGTGAGTGGCGAGCATACTTTGAAAAGCAACTTTGGGCTCGCGTGGGTCGGCAATACAAGCGGTAGACATGGTCTTTTTGCCGTCCAAAATTTCTACCCGCGCATCGGAAGAAATTTTTTGAAGCGCCGAGGCTAAAGCCCGTGGATTGCGGGTTATGAGCGCACCTGTGGCATCAGCGGCATATTCGCGTGCACGAGAAATTGCCATCTGGATAATCGGCGCCACAAAGAAGTTAAATACGATAAGTGCTAACATAACTGCCAAGAGCAAAATTTTTATTTTGCCGCTGTCTTTGTTGTTTGAAATAGGGTATCTCAAACTTCTGCCAATCATCTCCGCCAAAAAGGCAAATACGCTGAGCCCGGTAATAATCATCATGTTGAGCCGAATATCACGATTGCCGATATGCGCCATCTCATGAGCAATCACACCCTCAAGCTCCAGCGGTTCCAGTTTGTTGATAATGCCGGTGGTTAGAGCAATTGAGGCGTGCTTTGGGTCTCGTCCGGTTGCAAAAGCATTAAGCGATTCGTCATCAACAATGTAGATTTTAGGCATGGGCAAACCGGCTGCAATCGCCACATTTTCCACCAAGCGATAGACTTGCGGATTTTCTGGTTTTTCTAGCGGCAAAGCCCGAGCAAAACTCAGCATCATCGTATCTCCTAAAAAATACGAAATCAGCATCCAAGTAATGGCAACCCCAAAAACAACTGGCAGATAAGACGAAATAAAGAACCAGCCGGCTAACCAATAAACATTACCGGTAGTAAGAGCAATGTTATGACTGAGCAAAAATTCTTGATGTGGCACAACAAATTGCGCCGCAAAGCTCAAATCGCCCATTGCATAAAAGGCCATCACTGTTGCTAAGATTGTTAGAATGCTAAGCGCAGTTGGAAACAAGAGCAATAACAACCAAGTTTTGCGATTATTAGCGGCAATATGGTCATAAACAGTCTGCATAGTTCGCTTTCATTAGAAAGAGATTTGCGGAGGTGTCTGAGCGGCAGCTTTTTCGGTTTCGCTCATCTCAAAGAACTTCTCTGTTTGGAAATTAAAGATTTTGGCAATAATATTACCGGGAAAAGTTTCAATTTTGGTGTTAAGAGCCAAGACGGTAGTGTTATAAAAGCGGCGAGCAGCTTGGATTTTGTTCTCGGTATCTGCCAATTCTTGTTGGAGAGATAAAAAGTTTTGGTTGGCTTGGAGCTGCGGATAATTTTCGCCCAATGCAAAAATACTTTTCAGCGTTTCGCTCAAAGCATTTTCAGCCTGAGTTTTATCTTCGCCCAAACCTTGAGTGTTCATAGCTGCAGAACGCGCCGCAACTACGCGTTCAAAAGTTTCTTTTTCATGTTTGGCATAACCTTTGACGGTTTCAACCAAATTAGGGATAAGGTCATAGCGGCGTTTGAGCTGAGTATCAATATCACTAGCTCCTTCGCGCACTCTTTGGCGAGCCACCACCAAATTGTTGTACATCAAAATAATCGACACAATCACCAGCGCCAGAACAATATAAATAGTTTGTGACATGATACATCTCCTTAAAAAAGTTTCTTATAGTCTAAGAGCAAAAGTTTAACTTTTTATGAAAAAATCAGCAGTTATTAGCAACAATAGATTCAAAGTATGAAGGATTTAGAAGCATTAGTGATAAATGATATCACAAACAATCAAAACCCGAAAATCGGTGTGCCGACTTTCGGGTTTCAAATTTAATGAGCTATAATGAAAAACTATTTTTTCAAAATAGATTTACCGGCATAAACAGCCATATCGCCCAGCTCTTCTTCAATACGGATGAGTTGGTTGTATTTAGCCATACGATCGGTACGAGACATTGAACCGGTTTTAATCTGACCGCAGTTTGTAGCAACAGCAATATCAGCAATGGTTGTGTCTTCGGTTTCGCCCGAACGGTGAGACAATACAGCGGTGTAACCGGCGCGGTGAGCCATATCAACAGCTTTCATGGTTTCAGTCAAAGAACCGATTTGGTTAACCTTAACCAAGATAGAGTTAGCCACACCTTTTTCAATACCCATAGCCAAGCGTTTGGGGTTGGTCACAAAGAGGTCATCACCAACGAGTTGAACTTTGTCGCCGATAGCGTCAGTCAACATTTTCCAGCCTTCCCAGTCATCTTCGGCCATACCGTCTTCAATTGAGAAAATCGGGAAACGGCTGCAGAGGTCTTTGTAGAACTCAACCATTTGAGCGTTGGTGTAAGATTTGCCTTCGCCCTTCATTTCATACTTGCCGTTTTCATAGAATTCGGAAGAAGCAGCATCAATAGCCAAAACCACATCTTCACCTGGTTTGTAACCAGCATCAGAGATAGATTTAACAATGAAAGAGAGAGCCTCTTCAGCAGATTTAAGGTTAGGAGCAAAACCGCCTTCATCACCCACATTGGTGTTGTGACCGGCAGCTTTGAGGTTTTTCTTCAAAGTGTGGAAGATTTCCGCACCCATACGAACAGCCTCACGAATAGAAGAAGCAGAAACCGGCATAATCATAAATTCTTGAATATCAATCGGGTTGTCAGCGTGTTGACCACCATTAACAATATTCATCATCGGCACCGGCAAAGTGCGAGCCATGGTACCGCCCAAGTAACGATAAAGCGGCAAGCCGGCTTCTTCAGCCTGAGCTTTAGCCACAGCCATAGAAACTGCCAAAATAGCATTAGCGCCGAGACGACCTTTGTTTTCGGTACCGTCGAGTTCAATCATAGCGCTGTCAATATCAATTTGATCTTCAGCATCTAAACCAGCCAAAGTGTCATAAATTTCGTTATTAACGTTTTCAACAGCTTTGAGTACACCTTTACCGCCGAAACGAGCTTTGTCACCATCGCGGAGTTCAACAGCTTCGTGAACACCGGTAGAAGCACCAGAGGGCACAGCAGCCCGACCAAATGCACCAGATTGGAGGACAACATCTGCCTCAACGGTAGGATTGCCGCGAGAATCTAAAATTTCTCTGGCATGAATATCAACAATAGCACTCATTTTTTTCTCCTATTTAAATATAAAAAGTACTGGGTATAACTTCTTTCATTTTTGCGGTGATGTCAAGCAAAGAATCCTATTTTTGGGGGTTTACAATTACAAAAAAGAGGTCTATCAAGAAAATAAGATAAATTATCATTATAAATTCAATTGTTATGAGAAGACTAATCATTTTGTGTATGGCATTGTTAGGCTGGAGCTCAGTAGCTTTAGGCTGTATTGGAGCAATCCCTAATCATGCGGAAACCTTAGTCGCTTATGCACCTTTGTTGGCGATTCCGCAGTTAGTAACCTTTTATGGCAGTTGGGAAAAAGATAAGAAAAAACTGTCTGTTTTGGTTAGATTGGCGTTGATTGGGTTGTTTGTAGGCGGAGTTTTATTGTGTTTGCTCCCTTTTAGCGTTTGGAGCAACAGCGAAGCTTTTTGGGTCAAGACATTGCTGTTATTGAGCTTAGGCTGGGCTGGAGTTTTGCTGTTTATAGAGGTAATAAACCGCAGTATCCACAAGATTGTTGATTGTGTTGATGAGATGTACCCAGACTAACCAAATGAAGAAGTCAAATGCCGGAAGATTCCGGCATTTAACATTTTAAAATTATACTTGTAAGTTTGAAAGCAATTGCTAAAATAAGCAATATATAAGAGGAGAAAATAGATGTTTTCAGATAAATGGCATTATCGTTTTATGGAAGTTGCTAAATTGGTTCGTAGTTGGTCCAAAGACCCCTCAACCAAGGTTGGTGCGGTAGTTGTTGGTCCTGATAGAGAGATACGCTCCACCGGCTACAATGGTTTGGTCCGTGGTGTCAATGATGACAACCCCGAAAGACTGGAACGGCCGACTAAATATGACTTTTTTGAACATGCCGAACGTAATGCTATTTATAATGCTTGTCTGATTGGCTCCTCGTTAAAAGGCTGCGTGATATACGTTACGGCCACTCCATGTCCCGATTGTGCCCGAGCCATTATTCAGTCCGGAATTAAGATGGTTGTAACCTATTGTCCGGCAGAATCCCCTTCTTCCAAAGTCGGCACTTGGGATGATAAACTCCGCTATACCAAACAAATGTTTGCCGAAGCAGGTGTAGAATATCTTGAGCTCCCTTTAAATCCCGAAAACTAGCAATATATAAACGATTGAGCTTATAGCGCTGTAGATAAGTTCTGCAGGGCTTATTATGGTAATATCGTAAGAATTGCGGCAATCGGGAGATTAGAATGAAAGTCCTAATAGCAGACGACCACGCTTTGTTCAGAGATGGTTTAAGCCTTCATCTGGAACAAATGGATCCCCAAGCGGTAATTTTTCAGGCTGGAAACTTTTCACAAGCCATGAAGATTATCGATGATGAGAAAAAATTGGACTTAATTATTATAGATTTGGATATGCCTGACATGAATTGGGAGGAGGCCTTGAGAGAAATCCGCGAAAAAACCAGCGGAGCACGATTGGTGATTATCTCTGCCACTGAAGATTCGCGCAGTATACGTAAATCTATGGAATATGGCATTAGCGGATACATTCCCAAACGCTCCGATACCAAGGTTTTGACCGGCGCGCTGAAATTGATTTTAGACGGCGGCACCTATCTTCCGCCATCTGTTTTAGATACCGGACATATAAGTAGTGGATATAATCCCAATAAAACAGGTGGCTTTTATGCTAAGAGCAAAACCTTGACTAACCGCCAATCACAGGTACTAGAATTGGTAGCACAAGGAATGTCCAATAAGCAAATTGCCTATGAGATTGGGGTATCAGAAGCCACGGTAAAGTTGCATATTAATGCGCTTTTGCGAGCGGTCGGCGCCACCAATCGTACTCAGGCAGTAATTACGGCCCAGAAAATGGGGTTGATATAGATAGTATCAAGAATAGATAGGCAATAAAAGAATCCCAAAAACGGATTCTTTTTTTGTGGCCTTGTTGACAATTGAAGTAATATTCAGATAATGATAACCAAGGAGACAAAAGTTGGGAAATATTGCACAAGGCCTAAACATCTTAAAAAAGAATATCAAGATTGCCCCCGAAAAACCGGGCGTTTATCGGATGATTGATGCCAATGAAAAAGTTTTGTACGTCGGCAAAGCCAAGAATATTAAAAAGCGTATTGTGGCTTATTCTCATCTAAACAAATTGCCGGTAAGACTGCAGCGGATGGTCTCAGAAATCAACCGCATGGAGTTTATTATTGTTGAGAACGAGGCCAAGGCATTGCTCTTAGAAAATGAGCTCATCAAAAAACTTGAGCCCAAATATAATATATTGCTTAAAGATGACAAAACTTTTCCGCATCTGATGATAGATGTCGGCTCAGATTATCCTTGTTTGCGCAAACATCGTGGCAAAAGAGAAGATAAAAACAAATATTTTGGGCCGTTTGCCAATGTTTTAGCGGTTAATAATGTGCTCGATATTTTGCAAAAGGCATTTTTGCTCCGTTCTTGCCGCGATGCGGTGTTTAACAATCGGGAACGGCCGTGTTTGTTGTACCAGATAAAACGTTGTTCGGCTCCCTGTTGTGGCAAAATTTCTAAGGAAGAGTATCATAAATTGGTCGGTGAGGCGATAGATTTTTTAGAAGGCCGCAATACCAAAATGCAAGAAGAGCTCTCGCAAAAAATGATGGAAGCGAGCGAAAAGCAAGATTATGAAACGGCCTTGGTGCTCCGCGATAGGATTCGCGCGTTGACCAACGTCCAACAAGGTAATTTGGTCGAATATGCTAATATCAAATCGCTTGATGTGGTGGCTATCGCCCGCAAAGGAGATTTAATCTGCATTCAGGTGTTTTTCATTCGCAACGGCCAAAACTGCGGCAATGCCCCGTTCTTCCCCAAACAAACGGAAGATGCCGGCGATGTTGAGGTTTTGGAGGCATTTTTGAGCAGTTTTTATGGAACTCATATTCCGCCTAAAGAGATTGCGGTTTCGTTGCCGCTTGAAAATCAGGAATTTTTGGAAGAGGCTCTGGGCACCAAAATCAAAACATACGCGCAGGGCAATAAATCAAAAATCATCAAAATGGCCGAGGAAAATGCGCTAGCCTCGCTGGAGCGAAAAGTAGCACTTGAGGCTTCGGTGCAAAAGAATTTGGAAGAAATGCAAGAGCGGTTTAATCTGCCGCGCCTGCCCAAACGCATTGAGGTCTATGATAACTCGCATATCCAAGGCAGCTATGCGGTGGGTGCAATGATTGTTGCTACTCCCGATGGGTTTGATAAAAAGAATTATCGTACGTTTAATATCAAAAATCCTGATATCACAAACGACGATTTTGCCATGATGAAAGAGGTCTTAACCAGAAGATTTGATAAGATGACCGAGGCCAACCGCCCGGATGTAATTTTGCTTGATGGCGGCTTGGGACAGTTGCACGCTGTGCACGAGTGCCTAAAAGACTATGATTTAAGTGGTATCAGTATTATCGCCATTTCCAAAGGTCCGGACCGCAATGCCGGTAAAGAGTTTTACCACCAGTTAGGACGTGAAAGTTTTGAGCTTCCTTTCCGCTCGCCATTGGCTTTTTATATGCAAAATATCCGCGATGAAGCACACCGATTTGCCATTGGCACACACCGCAAACGCCGTGCTAAATCTATGTATAAAACAAGGCTTGACGAGATTGAAGGAGTCGGAGCATCGCGTCGCCGTGATCTGCTGAATTATTTTGGGTCTGTGGAAGAAATTTCTCAGGCTGGCATCAAAGATTTGCAAAAAGTGAGCGGAATCAGCAAAAAAACAGCGGAAAAGATTTATAATTACTTCCATAATTAAAAAAAGTCTTTTAATATAGCCTTAACTTTTTTAAAACAGTTAAAGAGGGTGTGTAAAGTGTATAATCTGCCAAACTTGCTGACAATTTCTCGTATTGTCGTTATTCCGGTTATTTTTATGACCATTTATATCCATAGTGCCTGGTGGTATCTTATTGGAGGTTCACTGTTTATTATTGCTGCAATAACCGATTATTTAGACGGCTATTTGGCTCGTTCTCGCAATGAGCTTTCCGCTTTTGGTCGTCTGCTTGATCCGATTGCCGATAAATTATTGGTGGTTTCCGCACTGATGATTATTGTCGCCAATGGTTTGGTTGATAGCGTTAGCTACATTCCGGTGGTGGTGATTCTTTGCCGTGAGATTTTGGTTTCTGGCCTGCGCGAATTTTTATCAGAGGTAAGAGTAGGGCTTCCGGTTACTCGTTTAGCTAAATGGAAAACCGGTTTCCAGATGACCGCTCTTGCAGTTTTGTTGATGGCGCCTGCCAAATTTTTCAATGTTATTGAAGGTTTCTGGCTTGGCCTTGGTACAATTTGCTTGTGGGTTGCCGGTGTCTTGACCTTTATTACCGGCTATCAATATTTTGAAAAATCTTTGGATTATATCAAAAAGCTTGAGCGCGAAAAAAAGCAAGCAGCCAAAGCAAGCGCAACCAATGCAGCTGAAACAAAAGCCCCAAAATCTGGAGTTAAAACATCAGGGCAAAAGCGCAAATCAGCAGCAAAAAAAGCTGTTGCTGCTCGCAAAACAGCTAAGAAAGCTTCTGGAACTAAAGCCAAATAAGGATTGAAACTCGAATGGAGAACAATTCCGCTCATATTCTGGTTGTAGATGATGATAACCGCATCCGTTCATTGCTGCAGCGATTTTTGCGCGACAATGAGTTTTATGTCAGTGTAGCCAAAGATGCTGCCGACGCACGTGAGCGCCTGAAGGACTATAAATTTGACCTTCTGATTGTTGACATTATGATGCCAGAAGAAAGCGGATTGGAGTTTTTACAGACTTTTCGCCAAGAGAGTAATGTGCCGGTGATTATGTTAACGGCCATGGGTGAAACTGCAGATCGTATCAGCGGGCTGGAGTGTGGGGCAGATGACTATTTGCCCAAACCATTTGAACCTAAAGAACTGGTGCTTCGCATTAAGAGCATTTTGCGCCGCGCCCCGCAAACGGACCAAGCCGCAGTTGACAAGCTTAACTTGGGGCTTTGTTGTTATGATATGAACAAGAAGGAATTGACTAATAAACAAGGCGGAATTATTCATATCACTCCGGTTGAGCAAGCAATGCTGAGTGTTTTGGGGCAAAAATCGGGTCAAATTTTCAGTCGCGAAAAGCTAGCAGATATTTTGGGAGCCGGACAAAGTCCCCGCTCAATTGATGTGCAGATAACGCGTCTGCGCAAAAAAATTGAGAAAGATTCTAAAAATCCTCGCTACCTACAAACCGTACGAGGAAAAGGTTACATGCTGTTGCCCGAATAGGGAAGAATATTAAGAGAGGTGTAAAATGCACATAAAGTTTCCCAAAAAAGTTGACAATACCTTGCGCTATTTAAAATTGAAACTCTTGCCCAAGACATTGTTCTTTCGCACCATGCTGTTGATATTCATTCCTTTAATTGTGGTTCAGGTCGTATCAATCTTTGTGTTTTTTGATAGCAATTGGTGGCGAGTTGGTCGCAACTTGTCTAACAACTTGGTCTCCAATATGGATTTTACCATGGAGCTCATTGATCGTCACCCCAAACAGATTGAGGAGATTCGGACACTTTCAGAGCAAAATTTTGGCTTAAAAGTAGACTATTATAGCAATACTGAAAAGAAACAAGAAATTACCAAGGCCACACGTGGTAATAAGCTTATAACCGGATTTTTGGAAGATATGCTCAAAGAGCGTTTTCCCGATGCCGCCAGCAGCATTTATCTTTCTCCCAAGTCTAACGATATGGTCATAATTGTTGACCGAGCAACCGGAGCATATAAATTTACAACCAATGAAAAGAAAATTTTTAGTTCATCTATGTTCTTGTTCATAGGTTGGATGGTCGGAACTTCCATTTTATTGTTTTTGGTAGCGGTGTTGTTTTTGCGAATTCAGGTTCGCTCCATTGCCGAATTGGCACAAGTTGCCGAAGATTTTGGTAAAGGAATTGATAATAAAAACTTCAAACCTTATGGTTCTTCTGAGGTCAGAAAAGCCGCCATTGCCTTTATTAAAATGAAAGAGCGTATCCAGCGCCAGATTAGTGAAAGAACGCAAATGTTGGCAGGTGTTTCGCACGATTTGCGTACTCCATTGACCCGCATGAAACTCCAAGTTGCTCTCCTTCCGGAAGGAGAAGATCGTCAGGATTTCATTTCTGATATTGATGAAATGGAAAAAATGCTTGATGGCTATTTGTCTTTTGTTAGTGGTGAAGCTGGCGAAAAATCTTCTTTTGTAGATATGAATGAGATGATTTTGAGTATTATCAACAAATTCCGTAACAAAAAAGCCCTGATTAAATATGCTACCAATGACCAAGTGAGTGCAATTCAGGGACGCGAACAAGCCCTGAAACGGGCATTGACTAATGTCATTTCCAATGCTTTCCGCTATGGTAAAACTATTGCGGTTAAGCTTGAAAGCAATAATAACAAGTTAGAAATTTCGGTTGATGACGATGGGCCGGGAATTCCGGCTGATAAGCGCGAAGATGTGTTCAAAGCTTTTTATCGTCTTGAAGAATCTCGCAACAAGGAAACCGGAGGTGTCGGACTTGGTTTGTCAATTGCCAAAGATGTCATTGCATCTCATGGCGGCAAAATTGAGCTTTTAGACAGTGAGCTTGGCGGTTTGAAGGTTCTCATTAGCATCCCGCTCTAACAGATTGGATAACAAATGGTTGATGAACTAGAAGATAAAAAGTCAGAGAATGATTTAGAGGCAGATTTTCCGAGTTTTTTGCGTTCGGATAATCCGGATAATTATGATCATGACATCAATCATTTTCTAGAAGATGATGCCTTGTCCAATACTGATGTATCTAGTTCTTCCCCATCTACAACAGGTTGGAATGATGGCTTTGAAGATGCTGAGCAAGATGAAACAAATTCAGATTGGGATTTGGACTTAGGGGATATAAATACACCAATAGAAAACTTAAACTTAGGTGATGTAGAAACCACCCTGTCTGACTTTGACGAAAGTTCTGTTTCTAAAGCCATGGATGATATTGCAGACACAATAGATAATACAGAAATTTCACCAACTGATGCAGTAGAGGTTTTGCCAGATGATAGCGAAATTGGTGAAGCAGAAATCAGTGCAGCTATGGATGATGAGGATGTACTAGATGATACTGCAAATGCGTCTGATTTGAAAATCCTAAATAATGCAAATGACACTTCGGTGCAAGATGAAAAAAAATTTCCCAATCCGGAAGATTATATGTCATTTGACATTCCGCTGGAAGAAATTTCTCGTGATGAGGCGGGTCAAGAAAAAGAACGTACGGAAATTCCGGAATCTGAGTTTATTGTAGAAGATTCTCAAGTTGCACTGCACGATTTGCCTAAAGAAACATCTGTTGAGAATGTTGACGAACCCTATGTTGAGGTTTTGCCGGGTAATCAGAACATGAACCCTGATGAATATATGTCTTATGATATTCCCGAAGAAATCTCTCGTCCAAGTAACACTTTGCCAGAAGAAAATGTGGTTGCAGAAGAACAATCTGTTAATGCAGAGGCCGAGCCCTTAACTAGTTCTGAAGTTGAGGCTGACATACAAGAAGTTGAGCCCGAGCCCTTAACTAGTTCTGAAGTTGAGGCTGACATACAAGAAGTTGAAGATGAAAAACCAGTGCAGACAGATAATTTATCCAACGATGAAACTTCTGCTGATACCGATTCGTCTCAAGTCAGCGCCCCAACTCCAAGTCGGGTGGAGCAGGCCGAAAAAGCAACTTTGCAAATGTTTAAATGGTATTCAGGTAGAATAAATGATAATTACTATCGTTTCTCTGCGGAAATGCCATCAGAAGAGTTTGTGGGTAGTGCAGAACAAAATAGTATCTATGTCCACGTCGGTACTTCTGCATATGGTTGGAATGTAGCGTTTGACAACGGAGTGACTATGAATTTAGCCGATGTGCGCGAATTTCAATTAAGAAACGGACATCTACCATCATCAAACGGCGTCATTACTTATGGGCAAACTGGGCTTAGATTTAGCCAAGTTGAACGTATTGTAGTCGGCTCAATTCCAGAATATTATCACTACGGAGTTTAACCAAGCCAAGCGGTCTCAAAAATTATAGTCATAAAAAACGCCCTAAAAAGTTGGGCGTTTTTTATTGGAACTTAGTTAAATAATACTACTTATTTTTGTTTGTTGGCTTTTTTGAGTTCTTCAGCCAATTTATTGCCGCTGGTCACACTATAAGAAGTTGGTGCAATTTGCATGGGCTGTTCAGGACGTGGCGCCGAACTATTTGCAGTATCATTGGTTGTGGTATCATTATTAGCGTTATTGTCAGCCGCTTGCGCAGTTGTAGTCCCGGATATGGGTTGTTCCATCTGCGGTTCCGGCTCTGGCTGTGGTAGTGGAGCAGCCGCTTTTTGCGGAGCTAAAGGAAAAATCTGTACCCCATTTTGCGCCAATGGATCATCGTTTGTCTGATTTAAGGTTGATGACACAGGTTGACGTTTGCGTGCGGAGGCTTGTTTTGCATTATCTTTAGGAGCATACTTCTGCGGGTCTGCAAGTACTGGCGATAACTTTTGAGAATATTGAGGCAACCGCAACAGCATATAGCCTGTTCCCCCGCCATATGCAGGTCCTGATACACCGATAGAGTAATATCCACCAATAAAACCAAAGTCCAAATCAATATAATCGATTGCCAACACGGTTCTAACCGTAGAATATCCAATCGTGGTCATTTTGCAGCGATATCCAATGTCTTCTAACATAATGTGGTTAACATTTCTTGCAAAGACAACAGATTTTGCCGGTGTACATTCAGGGGACTGACCGTTGTAAGTCACATTATAGTTCAGTACGAGATTAATTTGTTGGTTTTTGCTGCCAATAATCACATCGGTAATATTTACGGCATCAATATACATATGCGCAGGTGTAATACCGACTTTTAATGGCATCGTGAGGTAATTTTCCGTACAAGTGCGAGAAGAAGAATTTGCCTCACAAACCAATGCAGTTTTATGATTATTGTTTTCAAACAAATGAACCAAGCTATTGTATATGTATTCACGCGTCATCGAAAGATTGGCAGGAGCACATTGTCTGCTGCGGCATACTACAATAGATTTTGGATTGCGCAAAGGCGTATTAGAGACGTCTCTGGCTTGATGTCTATTAAACTCGTTTTCAAAAGCTTCTCCGCTCATAACCTGTTTTACGGTATAAAATCCCCCGCAGCCTCCAAGCAAGAGCAACATCGAGGTTAAGACAAGCTGTTTACTGGTTTTTTTCCACACTTTTAGCAACCTTTTTAAATAAATCCTGCGCTTATATTAAGTCAAAGAATTGCAAACAACAAACAAATTTGTTAGGTTATTAAACACAAATTTAAGATTAATGAGTAAAGGAATGCAAATTGGCAATAATTTTGAACCTATTGGGACTATATATAGGAGCAGCGCAAGCTACACTAGGAGTTAAGGTAGTAGATGGGGACAGCATATTTTTAGGGCAAACCGAAATTCGGCTAGAAGGAATAGATGCTCCCGAATATCATCAAAACTGCTACAATGAGGCAAACAAAGCTTATCCGTGCGGCAAATTGGCCTATGAAGCGCTAAAAAATTTAATCGGCACTAAAGCGGTTCGTTGTCGAAAAATAGCCAAAGACAAATATCATCGAGAAGTTTCAGAGTGTTGGGTCGGAGATATAAATATAAACGAGTGGATGGTAAAAAATGGTTGGGCAGTAGCCTATACGCGATATACCAAAGCCTATGAGCAAGCCCAATCTGAGGCCAAATCTGCCCGTAGAGGTATCTGGCAAGGCCGATTCTTAAAGCCGGAATATTACCGGATATTGCAAAAAGAAGCCACAAAACAGCATTAAGTTAAAAAAAAGATTAGATTTATGTTGACACCAGAAAAAAGTTCTGTATATTGCAATCAACGATTTATGTTTAAAGTAATTTAAGGTGAAGAAAAATGTACGCAGTAATTAAAACAGGCGGAAAACAATATAAAGTCGCATCTGGCGATGTTCTTAAGATTGAAAAAATTGCCGGCGAAGCTGGTCAAGAAGTTGTTTTCAATGAAGTGTTGGCTATTGATGAAACTATTGGAACTCCATTTGTAGCCGGTGCTAGTGTAAAAGCAACCGTAATCAAACAAGCTCGTGATGCAAAAATCATTGTTTTCAAAAAGAAAAGAAGACAAAACTATCGTCGTAAAAACGGCCACAGACAGAGCATTACTTTGGTTAAAATTACCGATATTTGTGGCAAATAAGTAGTTAAGGGAGAGTATAAAGATGGCACATAAGAAGTCAGGTGGTAGTTCCAATAACGGACGCGATTCCGAAGGTCGTCGTTTAGGTATTAAGAAGTTTGGCGGCGAAAGCGTAATTGCAGGAAACATTATCGTTCGTCAAAGAGGCACCCAATACCATCCGGGCAACAATGTCGGCATGGGCAAAGATCACACCATTTTTGCTAAGACTGCCGGAAAAGTTGAGTTTGTCAAGAAAGCTGGCGACAAAACTTTTGTATCGGTTGTCACCGAATAAGGTATTACCAAGTTTACGGTGGAGGGGGTGTGCAAACATCCCCTTTACTTTTAAGTAAAATTGCTTAAATTAGAAATATAATTTAACCAGTAAAAAAGAAAATCATGAAGTTTTTGGATCAGGCTAAAATATTTGTAAAATCGGGCGATGGCGGAGCAGGTTGCGTTTCCTTTCGCCGTGAAAAATATATCGAATTTGGCGGACCCAACGGAGGTGACGGCGCCAGAGGCGGAGATATCATTCTTGAGGCGGTTGCCAACCTCAATACACTGATTGATTTTCGCTATCAGCAGCATTTTAAGGCCAAACGCGGTGGTAATGGTATGGGTTCAGACAAATCCGGAGCCAAGGGTGATAGCATTGTGATAAAAGTTCCGGTCGGAACCGAGGTGTTGGCTGAAGACGGCGAAACCTTGATTGTGGATATGATTAAACCAGGACAAACTTATCTGTTGGCCAAAGGTGGCGATGGTGGTCGCGGCAATGCCAAGTTCAAAACTTCCACCAACCAGGCTCCTCGCTACGCAGAACCAGGTTGGCCAGGAGAAGAAATGTGGGTTTGGTTGCGCTTGAAATTGATTGCCGATGTGGGTTTGGTCGGTCTTCCTAATGCCGGAAAATCTACCTTTTTATCAGCAGTATCTTCGGCTCGTCCCAAAATTGCCGATTATCCTTTTACTACCTTACATCCCAATCTAGGTGTTGCATGGGCCGACGATTATGAAATCATTATTGCAGACATTCCGGGGTTGATTGAAGGTGCACACGAAGGAGTAGGGCTAGGGGATAGATTCTTAAAGCACATTGAGCGTTGCTCGGTTATTTTGCACTTAATTGACGGTACGAGTGAAGATGTTGTGTCTGCCTATAACTCGATTCGTAAAGAGCTGGAGTTATATAGTGACAAATTAGCGCACAAGCCGGAAATTATCGCGCTTAATAAATGTGACGCGCTAAGTGACAAAGAAATTCGCCAAAAGTTGAAAGATTTAGAAAAGGCCAGCGGTAAAAAGGTTTTAAGCATATCAGCAGTTGCTCAAAAAGGAGTTAGTGAGTGCTTGCATGAGGTCAATCGTTTTATCACTCGTGAACGTCGCCCTGTGGTTGAAGACGAGGTTGAAGAAATAGTGATAGAAGAAGTTAAGAAACCATGGTCGCCGCTAGATTAGTTGAAGAAGAAAAAGGAGATATTTTCGTGAGTAAAACAGTTAGCAAAAAACAAGTTTCGGAAAATATTTGTGTTGACGAACAAATTTTGCATATTGTGATGGATGCGCTAGAAGATAATAAGGCCGAAGATATTGTTTGCATTGATTTGCAAGGCAAGACTTCTATTGCCAGCTATATGGTTATTGCCAGTGGTACATCTCAACGTCATGTGGCATCGACAGCTGAGCGCGTACAAGAAAAATTAAAAGCAGCCGGCTTTATCTCCACAGTTGAAGGCGAGGAGAAAGCAGATTGGGTTTTGATAGATGCTTTTGATGTCATTGTACATATTTTCCGTCCGGAAGTTCGCGAATTTTATAATCTTGAAAAGATGTGGAGTTCGGTCGCTGAAATCCGCAAAAAATAACTGAGGATGCAATGCGCGTTAGTATTATTGCGATTGGCAAATGCAAAAAAAATTCCCCCGAGGCAGCAATAATTGCTGAATATGTAAAGCGCTCAAGCTGGAATATCCAGATTAAAGAAATGGATAATGCCACTCAGGAAGCAGAGGCTGAATTTTTGCAGAAATCCATTCCACATGGTGCAAAAGTTGTGGTTTTAGATGAAAGAGGTGAGAACCTAAAAAGTTTAGAGCTTGCGGCTAAGGTTGAAAAATGGATGGGGGAAGGAAGTTCAGAAATTTGTTTTTTAATTGGTGGTGCGGATGGTCACTTGCAGTCCACTCGCGATAAGGCCGATTTGTTGTTGTCGTTTGGAAAACTGACCTTGCCGCATATGCTGATGAGAGCAGTTTTAAGTGAGCAGATATATCGGATGCAAACTATTATAAATCATCACCCGTATCATCGCGAATAAGCTCTGAAGATATAAAAAAACTCCCGTATAATACGGGAGTTTTTTTTGATTAATGTTTGACTATTTTTTAGCCAATTTTTTTGATTCTGATTCGGCAAACATGGTGCTATAAGATTTTTTGATTTCAGCCACCATGGTTTTGAACTTTTTAAGGTTCTGTCCTGCCAAATTATTACCAGTAGCAGCTTTAATGGTAAGCGGGTTAACGCGTTTACCGTTTTTGATAACTTCGTAGTGCAGATGCGGTCCGGTAGAGCGTCCGGTGCTCCCCACATAACCAATCAACTGCCCTTGTTTTACCCGAACACCTGGACGAATACCTCTGGCATAACCATTCAAATGCCCATATGCGGTTGAGAACTCGGAATTGTGGCGGATTTTGATGTATTTTCCATAACCACCATTATATTTTGCGGCCACAATTACCCCATCACCGCCGGCATAAACTGCCGAACCTTTAGGGGCAGCATAATCAATACCCCAGTGGATACGAATATCTTTATGAATAGGATGGCGTCTTTTACCAAAAGGAGAAGATATGCGAGCTTGCTGATAAGCCATAGGCTTTTTGTGCAAGAACTTCTTCATAGCCTGACCTTTTTCATTGTAATAATCAACATTACCGTTTTTATCAGCGAAACGATATAGCGAAATTTTCTCGTTACGCAACTTGAGTGCGGCATAGAGAATATTACCGGTTTTAACGACTTTTCCGTTTGGAGCGATTCGATTTTCATAAATAATTTCGAACTTATCACCTTTGTGCAAATCGCGTCTAAAATCGACCGAATAAGAAAAGATTTTAATAAAATCGGCAACGAGTCGGTGAGGAACGCCTTGTTTAGACATTGAACCGGACAGAGACCCGGAAATCACCCCGCGTGCACTATTAATTTCATCAGTGAGCTCATCACGTTGAGTCGTTACGATATATTCTTGTTTATCATTTTTAGTTAAGATATGGCGGATACCGGAGTTTGGTTCAATGAGCATACTCTCCACAGAAAGTACGGTTTCTGACTGTACATTAATTTTGGTGCGGAGTTTAATTTTTTGCCCCACTTTCAACAAAGTAGGATTATAAACTTGTTTAACGGTTTGATAAATATCATGAGCTTCTTTATATGTTAATCCCAAATCCGTAAACAAAGAAATGAAGGTATCACCTTTTTTAACGGTAATTTCTTTATCAACGATTTTTTCAGAAGAACCATAATTGACGAGTTCGAACAAAGCTTTGATATTATCAAGCGAATCCTGCACATAATCTCCAGAAGAATCGTCGAGAGTTTCGGTAATTCCGGCCTCAAGCTCCGACATCGGGATTTGATCATAAGGATTAACCGATGCGTTAACACTATTATTTCTGGTTAAAGAAAGCATAAAAGCGAAAGTAACGGCAAAAGTATAGACCAGAGGAATAATTTTATGCTTATTTTTCAGTTTTAAGTTTGCATCAAAATTTTTCACCAGCAAACGCATTACTTTGAAGTTAAGTTTTTTAGCTAACCAATTCATTGATATAATCTTTTATCTGTTAACGCAAATCTCAAAAAATAGTAACTTTCTTTATTATAAAATACAAACAAAAGAAAAGTACGAGTGTATAAAAAGGATTGTATCCACATAAAATTAATTTTTTTCTAAAAAAATGCAAAAAAGTTCTTGCCAAGTTAAAAATTTTTAGTTATAAGGTATCTCGTTAAATGGGGGCGTAGTTCAGTTGGTTAGAATACATGCCTGTCACGCATGGGGTCGCGAGTTCGAGCCTCGTCGCTCCCGCCATTAAAACAGCCGAGTTTATCTCGGCTTTTTTCATGCCTGGACCGACGCGCTCGAAGGAGAGACCCCGGTCGCGAGCAAATGGGGAAAAAAACTGACTAAATGTCAGTTTTTTTAGACTTTTGAAAAGAACTTGTTAATTTGCGCACCCGCGACAGCGAGGCAAGCAAATGTTACAAGTACTTTGACCGAAGCGCAGTTGTTGAGCGATACCTCGCGAAACCTACGTAGCAAGAAGAGCCTCGTCGCTCCCGCCATTAAAACAGCCGAGTTTATCTCGGCTTTTTTTGTAACAAGAAAACTACCGGCTAGGCCGGTAGTTCCAAAGAGCTTACAGCTTTACAGATAAAAAACTCC
>CALXTR010000015.1 GCA_944391475.1 uncultured Alphaproteobacteria bacterium
TCGCCGCAGTCGGGCAAAAAGCATATGGCTGCCTGAGCAGATGAGATAGTGCAGATACAAAAAAGCACTCCAACCATCATAGGTAGAGATGCGCAAATACAGCTCAGGTATTTCTTGAGTAACAATAGCATAAGTTCTTTTCTCCGATAAATCAACTATAAAGTCTTAAATCATTTCAAATCACCTTAGATAAATGGTTATACGAATTTGTACTTTAGTTTATATCTTACTATAGTTTTGAGAAAAAAACAATATCTAAAATCCCTGCCCTACAGAAATTTGTTTAATTCTCGCAAACAAAAAACCTCTGCAAAACTCGCAGAGGTTTAATTTAAGGCAATAAATCAAGCTATTATTTTACACAAACATCGGGGGATCTTAAGTATATCGGCTTTGGAAAATTTAAGCGTTTATCTGAATATTGCTTTAAGCCACAAAGAGCGACATTGCGTATGTCTATACCGCTTGGCATCTTAATGCTATGCAAACTCAATCCCGTGGAAGTATACAAAAATCTCTCAGCACCATCGCCGGTTATCGAAACCTTTTGACCTCCTTTTAGCAAACTTAAAATCTCTTCTTTATTGGCAGCCCCAGGCTCTGATAACTTTTCGCCCCTTTCACCAAAAATCTGATAATAGAAATCTTCACGTTTGGTTTCAATTATGACCACATTCTTTTTTGCTAACTCATCACCGCTAAAATCCATGAGATAGGCATCAAAGGCGGAAACACCGGTAACCGGTATATCAGGACAAGCTAAATTAAATGAGCGGGCAGCGGAGATACTTGCTCGAACCCCTGTAAAAGAACCCGGACCATCGCAAACCACAATGAGACTCAAATCTGCAAATTTTATATTTTCTGCACTGAGCATCTTTTCTATTTCGGGAATGAGGACTTCGGCTTGCCCATAGTCCATATGCTGTTCAAAGACTGAAACAAAATGACTATCTTTTAATAATGCTATTGAGCATTTGCTCCCGGTTGTATCAAAGGCTAAAGTATACATGTTTTCCACCAACCTTAAAATTTAAGTTTCTCTATGCGTTTTTATATTATAAAATCGGGCAACACACAATCGATTTTTTATGTTCGGATAGCAAAATATGACCCAAAGCCTTCTTGTCGATATGTATTATGCCGCACCAGAACTCTGGTTTGCTCTCGCGGCTCTCTTTGGTTCAATTATATTTTTACTGATTAGTGTAGGTCTTAAACTTCTAAAACTTAAACAGAAAAATTATTTTCTTAATCGTGATCGCGAACGCTATGCCGAAACGCTTTATGCCTCCAAAGATGGTTACTTTGCGTTTATTTATCCTGATCAGAAAATTAATGATCCAAGACAAAACATTGTTGAACACTGCTCTAGGCGCTTGGCTGTTATTATGAATTTGGCCGATGGAACCAAAACTAAGTTTGAGGATATTTTGAAGAATTTTTATAAAGAAGATGCTAAAATTATTCAAAAATATGTTGAGTTACTCAAAAATGACGGCGTGTCTTTTGAAGATGATTTTAATCTTAAAAATAACAATAAGCGTTTACATCTATCAGGGCATAAAATTTGCGGCAGTGACGGGAACGTGTATTGTGATATGATTTGGTTTCGTGATGTTAGCCTTGAGTTTAACCAAATAAACAGCTTAGAAGCCGAAAAACAACAAATTCAGGCCAAAATGAACCAATTTGAGGATTTAATCAATAATATTCCTTATCCGGTTTGGTTACGCGACGAAAATCTTAATCTTAAGCTAATTAATCGAAAGTATCTGGATTTTGTGGAGCCACAGAATTCCGACGAAGTGATTGCACAGGGAATCGAAATCAATAATGTTAAAGGGGAGAGTATCTCTAAAAATTTGGCACTGACCGCTTTGAGCTCCAATAAGCCCAAGAAAAACTCTTCGGCCGTGATTGTAAACGGGGAACGACACTTCATGGAAGTGGTCGAGACTCCTTTTCACTTTGAACAAAACTTAAATCTTATTCGCACGGCCGGGGCAATGATTGATATTACCGAGCTCGACGAACTTAAACGCAACTTAAACCGACACCAGAATGCTCAGCTCGAAATTTTGGGAACACTGGATACGGCTTTTGCCGTGTTTGATGATAAATTTCATCTTTCATTTTACAATCCGGCTTTTGCCAGTTTGTGGAAGTTAGAAAACTTGTGGCTGGAACAACAGCCGACTTATGCAATGTTTCTTGAAGTATTGCGCGAAAAACGTCTACTTCCGGAAGTGCCAGATTTTATTGCATTTAAAACCGAAGAACAAAAAGCATTTAGTTCAATAATCGAACCCAAAAAAGATTTTCTTTATCTACCAGACGGGCGAACCTTCCGCCGAGTGCGGGCCCCATATCCAGTGGGAGGACTTGTTTTTGCGTTTGAAGATGTTTCCGATAACTTGGCAACAACCCGTGCTTATAACTCCTTGCTATCCGTTCAAAAAGATACTTTGGATAATTTGTTTGATGCCGTGCTGATTTTTGCTTCAAACGGAAGACTTAAACTCTACAATAAAGCTTATCTTAAACTGTGGAATGCTACAGAAGAAGAGCTTGAGAGTGAGCCTACTTTATTAGAAATTATCGAATCGCAGAAGAAATTTTTTGCCAAAGTCGATGATTGGACAAGTTTGAAGAAAGATATCTTGGAGCATATCATTGATGTTACCACTAAGAGCTTTGCCCTTAAACGCAGCAGTAATGACAGTGTGGAAGTGCTATCTGCTGCTTTGCCTGATGATTCAATCATGGTAACATACCGAAAAATTCCAACCATTTATGAGGACTAGATACTTCTGATTTTCTGGCAAGTAATTGACAGGAATCGATTTTTATGCAATGATTTTTACAGAACCGTTGGGGATTTCGTTACGAAAAAAATAATAATGGGTGGAGAAAAATATGAATGACGAATCGTCTAATCCGAATATTGAATGGAAAAAATCCGGTTTTGATTTGAACGAAAAACTCACCTTAAAAACTAATGTCCGTAAAGCGGTTGAATATGAGGCCAAAAATAAGAACAGCGGATTAAACAAAAACTACACCCCATCTCCGGCAGAACTACCAAAGGGGCTTAATAAAATTCGTAAAAAAATTAAAGATGTTTATGATGAAGATGACGATGAGGATGATGCTTATCAAATCTATACTATTCAGCCGCTTGATGTTTCTGAAAACGACGACACACTTTTAAAAGCCTTGCAAGAGGACGAAAAGAAATTTTTACGCCAAAACGAAGAAATTCAGACCGTGAACACTTTGCTGCAAACTGAGCAAAATCAGAAAATTGCCAATGCTGAGAAAATGGCTAAAGACACCGGAATGAAAAAAGGATTAGATAAAAAAGTCTTGGCCAAAACTTACCAGAACAACGCCATCGGACAAGACTTAACGAAAGAAGCTATTAATCGTCAAGTAGCAAAAAATTTCAAATTCAAAAGTGAAAAAATATCTCCGAAAGACACCAAAAAGCTAATGACCGGAATTAAGCGAATCCAACAAGTGGGTGGACCTGAGGCTCTGAATGGCTTAAAACTTCAGGAAGTGTTAGAAGCCGGCGAGGGCAAACAAGAACATCGCGACACTGTTAAAAAAATGCTTGAAAAGTCAGGGCGGATTAACAAAAAAGGAAAGCCCATAAAAAATAAAGCTAATGAGCTTCAGAATCAAAATGCAAGACTTGCTCAGAAACTTGAAGAAATTTCGCGTTCATAATTTAAGAAAATTTGGTTAGCAAGTGTTTATAGGCAGCCGAAAGCTTTTTGAAGTTTTCTTCGGCATCCTTATCATCTTGATTGAGATCTGGGTGATATTTCTTAACCAGCTTTTTATACTGACTTTTTAATTTATCAACGCTAACATCTGCTGGCTTGAGTTCCATAATCTTTAAGTATTCAAGTTCGGTTTCGCTAAAATATACATCTCCGTTTTGAGCGGCAAAGCCAGGTGCATATTCATCAAAAAACTCAAAATAGTCCTTAAAAGAATATCCGTGACTATATTTGACGCCAGAACCAAAATTGCTAAAGCGAGCTCCGCGAAATTTTTTCTTGAATTTGTCCTCGTCCTCTTCTTCAGGATGTTCATAATAGTTCCAACCTGCATTATACTCTTGAACATGCTCCAAACAAAACCAATAGTAATCTTTTAGACGACGATCTTTGGGCGCACGATATTCTCCGGGTTTGTTGCAGCCCGGAAAATCGCAACAATGAGTTTTCCCCTCATTTTGCGGAGCAAAATATTTTTTTTGCCGCGGTTTTCGTTGCATTTTTCTCTCTTAAAAACAATTGGATTTTTGTTTATACATCATTTGAGCTTGGATAACAACTAAAATCAGCCTTAGACCTAAAAATAATAAAGTAAAAAGCAAATCAGCAAAAACAACGGACCCCAATAGAGAATCGATGATTTTTTAAATTGGGGATCATGCTTATGGCGTTTAGAATCGAGCAACCAAGAAATCTCTTGAGGATTGGTCATAACTAACGGCTGGCGCGTGCATAAATCTAATCCGCAGGCACTAAACAAATTGAGTAATTCTTGTTCTTTGACCACCGCATGGGGCAATTTATGATAATCTTGAATTAGGTATTCTTTCCAAGATTCAAAAACCTTGATATCGGGACAATAATCTTGCAACAAAAACAGCAGGCGTTGCATTTTGTAGCCAGCCAGTGTGCTTGGCTCCCGACGATGAGTAATACAATCAATGGCAAAGTGCTGTAATTGAGGTGTGGCCGGATACAAATAATCAATATCGGGCAGACAGATTTTGCCCTGTTTGGTATAGGCAACACCATGAAAAACCGACATAAATATCGATTTTTCAAAAATTAGATAAGCTACTAATTTGCTCAAATTTTCTTGAACTTTACGAGGCAAGCGCGCCGAAAAATCATACTCTTTATCAAAGCTCAACCACAGTTCAGAGGCATTGGTTTTAGACCAGTTTATCTCAAAAGAAGAGCCTTTTTCAAAACCATTCACGTCAGCGGTGAGCATTTCTAGTTCTGAGCCATAAAAGCGCATATCCTCAACAGCATCGACACGCTTTTTGAATAGCTCAAACTGCTCAGCAAGTTCCGGATAATCAAGTTCGACAATTTCTTTTAGCAAACTAAAGTAAAAAGCTTTTTCCTTAAAACCATTTGTATTGCGAAAACAGACTTCACCTTTCAGTTTTTGATTATCTTCTGGCAACAGGTAAGACGCAAACGGCAAAAAATCGGTTCGGCAGGCAAACTCCTCATAAAGAGCATTTAACAACGGATTATTTTCGGAGCGCAAAAATGTTTGAAAGCAAACCAAGGGGGAATATGGTAAACGGCAGCGAAACAAGCGTGCCAATGGTCGGGTGTAGCGAAAAGTTCTTAAGCCGGAAATTACAAATAGCGAATCTGCTCTGGCTAAACGGATTGCTAACCGCTGTTTTTTTAGGAATTGTAAAAACCGATTTATCATTCTATAATGCTCTCATTGTTGAATTTTTGAGGTCAAAATGCCTGAACTGCCAGAAGTTGAAACAGTTATGCAAGCGGTTATTAAAGCCCTTGGTTATGCTAATATAATTGATGTAAGGGTCAACAACAACCGATTTCGCGAAAAAATCCCCGATGATTTAGCCGACAAAATCCGCGGCAGTAAAATTATTGGATACAAGCGAATTGCCAAATATATTACCATTGCCCTTGATAATGGTTTGACCTTAATTTGGCATTTGGGCATGAGCGGAAAAATCAAAATTTGTGATGAACTGCCTGCTGAATTGGATAAGCATGATCACGTAATTATAAAAACAGATAAGTGCTATCTCATTTTTAATGATGCGCGGCGGTTTGGGTTGCTGACTTATTGCGAATCTAAAAATTTGGCGCATATTCCATTTATTGAGAAAATCGGCCTTGATCCGTTTGATGAAAGCTTAACCCCTGAGTATCTTCACACTCACTTAAGCAAGAAAAAAATTCCGATTAAAGTCGCATTGCTAGATCAAGAAATTATCTGTGGAATCGGAAACATCTATGCTTCGGAAATTCTTTATTTGGCGAAAATTTCTCCTTTAAGAGAATCCAACAAAATTAATTTGAAAGAATGCGACACTATTATCGAAAAAACTCGAGAAGTGCTTAAAAAAGCTATTGCAGCAGGCGGATCTACCATTCACGATTATAAAAAACCTGATGGCAGCTTGGGTTATTTTCAAAATATGCATTGCGTTTATAATAAAATCGGGCAAAAATGTCCTTGTTGCACCTGCAATGTTGAACAAAGCGGCGGAATCCAAAAAATTGTTCAAGCAGGGCGATCAACCTTTTATTGTCCTACTGTTCAGAAGTGATAAAAAAATGATGAAATATATGTTGTATATTGTTCTTGTCCTCACCGCCTTAAGCTTTAATACTCCTAGTATGGCGGCAGATGGTTTTATTGATGGGTTAGAAGATGTACCGGTAATGGAAGGGCTGCAACAACTGCCAAACGATGCCATTTCTTTTGGGAATGAAGAAAGTCGTTTGGTGGAAGCAATTTTGGTAAGCGACAACCTAAAATTTGCTAAAGTTGAAAAGTTTTATAAAGATACGCTGCCTCAGATGGGGTGGATTTTTCAGGGCAAAAAAAATAATCATTTGCTATTTTATCGTGATAGGGAATCGCTTGAAATTATCAAACTAGAATCCAAACCGCTAAAAATAAGAATTACGGCTAAGAGCAAAAACTAAATCAGGAAAATATTATGGAATATAAATACATCGCAGTTGAGACTTTTGACAACGTTGGGCTGATTTGCTTAAATCGGGCAGATGTACTCAATGCCGTTAACGATGAGATGCTTGCTGAAGTTGCTCATCAGCTTGGCGTGTTTGACACCGATGATAACATCAGAGCGGTTATATTAAAAGGAACCGAAAAGGCTTTTGCTGCGGGAATCGATATTTTTGAAATTCATCAAAAGCAAAAACAAGGCGGTTTTGTTTTAGGCGA
Organism: uncultured Alphaproteobacteria bacterium; assembly: GCA_944391475.1. Taxonomy (GTDB): domain Bacteria; phylum Pseudomonadota; class Alphaproteobacteria; order RF32; family CAG-239; genus MGBC133411. The sequence continues at coordinate 7,006 of CALXTR010000015.1, forward strand.
ATTTTATAAATCCTTCGCTTTGATTGAAGATTTCAGTAAACCGATTATTGTAGCCGCATCTGGGTATGTATTGGGAATCGGATTACAGCTTGCAATGTGCGGAGATATCATTTTAGCAGCCGATAATGCGCGCTTTGGACAACCTGAAATCAGTCTTGGAACTTTCCCTGGGTTTGGAGCGACTCAGAAACTTTGCCAAACTATCGGCAGAGCAAAAACAATGGAAATGATTTTAACCGGAAGAGCTATGAATGCCCAAGAAGCAAACGAATCCGGATTAATCAGTAGAATCGTGCCGTTAGCAGATTTAGATGAAGAGTGCATGAGAGTGGCAAAACAAATTGCAAGTCTTCCGAGAATCGCCATTGAAATGGCTAAAGACTCCATCAATCATCCCCTCAAACAAATCCAAGAGCCGGGAATCGATTATGAAAATAAAAATTTGCAATCTTGTCTTAATAGTCAAGATTTTGCAGAATCACTCAATGCTTTTATCGAAAAAAGGCCTCCAAACTATAAGAATCAATAAATTTTGTAAAATTGTTGTTGACTTCTCCGTGGCTTAGCGGTTATAAATCATTACAAAATTAAACTGTAGTTAACTTTTATAAATAGGATGAATTAAAAATGGCCAATCATAAATCGGCAAAAACCAGAATTAACAGAAACAACAAAAGAAATATCATTAACGGTGCTCGCAGAAGCCGTGTTCGTACTTTTGTAAAAAAAGTTGAAGCTGCTATTCTTGAAAACAACAAAGAATTGGCTTTGGCTAATTTCAAAGTTGCAGAATCTGAATTGATGTCTGCTGCTCGTAAAAACATCATTCCGATGAACAGAGCTGCTCGTACGGTTTCTCGTCTTTCTCACAAAATTAAAGCACTCTAATTTTATCTGCTTTTTGTACATTTTTGCAAACCAAAAATTCCTTACTTTTTTCTTGACAAGGGAATTTTTGGTTTGCTCTTTTTTAAACCAGAATCCAAGGAATCTGCGCGACTCTAAAAGAATCCCTTGTCAAGAAAATTAATTGCAATGTTCGGTTTTTGTTTTGTTGTAATTATTTTTTTTCGTATTACTATCCAAGACATCTTAAATGAGTTGGTAATAAATTTTTAACGAATCTAAAATCGAATTTTTTAAGGTAAAGAATCAAAAAATTTATTAGTAACTGAGGCGAGATATTAAGTGGTGATACTTGATGTGTGAAACTGATTTTAACACCTACATATAATAGGAATAAAATTTGAAATTTTACATAGCAAGGAATAGCACTTAAGCAATCAGTTTTTTCTGGTTGAGATAACCGGAGCTATGGGGAAGCTCTTAAATTTAATTATTGAAAATTATAATGGGGAGTAACAATGGCTGAAGAAGCTTTAGATACTATTAATTCTGTACAAGATCAATGGGGACAGATTTGCAGCCAATTGAAGGTTGAAGTTGGTGAAACCGCTTTTGACAGCTGGCTTAAACCACTTACGCCAGGTTCATTTTCCGACGGAGTAATGAACATTTGTGTTCCGACCAGATTTATGCGTAACTGGGTAATTACTCACTATAGTGATCGTATTCACAAAATCTGGGAGAAAAAGAATCCGGAAATCCGCCAGGTTAATTTTGTAGTACAAGCCGTTCAAGATGAAAATAAAGGTTTGTACAATCCTTCTTGCCGCTCGCTCTTAAAGAAAATTTCTTCAAGTCCGGCTCCGCAAAATATCTATCAATCGGGGGTTAACTCCATCATTGCCAACAATCAAGAATTCAGCGCTAGCAACGACCAATCTGTTTCTGTGCCGCTCAATCCGCAATATACTTTCGATAACTTTGTAGTCGGCAAAACTAACGAATTTGCTTATGCTGCCGCTCGCAAAGTGGCCGAATCCAGAAATGTTTCGTTTAATCCGTTGTTCTTATATTCGGGTGTTGGACTGGGCAAAACTCACTTGATGCACGCTATTGCTTGGCACATCAAACAACAAGATCCTAGCCGCAATATTGTTTATCTTTCAGCAGAGAAATTTATGTACAAATTTGTTAGAGCTCTGCGCTACAAAGATACTACTGCTTTTAAGGAACAGTTCCGTTCGGTCGACGTATTGATGGTTGATGACGTTCAATTTATGGGTGGCAAAGACACCACTCAAGAAGAATTTTTCTATACTTTCAATTCGCTGATTGAAGAAGGTCGTCAGATTATTATTTCTGCAGACAAATCTCCGGCAGATTTGGAAGGAATCGAAAGCAGACTTAAATCCCGTTTGGGCTGCGGTTTGGTGGCCGACATTCACCCCACCGATTTTGATTTGAGAATGGGAATTTTGGAAAACAAAGCTCGTCAGCTCGGTGTAGAGTTGCCTCAGAAAGTTTCTGAATTCTTGGCTCAGAAAATTACCTCTAACATCAGAGAGCTTGAAGGTGCTTTGCGCCGTGTGATTGCTCACTCGCAACTGCTTTCAGATAAAGAAATTACTCTGGATATGACTCAAGACGTGTTAAAAGATATGCTGCGTTCTTATGACAAACGCACCACAATTGATGAAATTCAGAAAAAAGTAGCAGAACATTTCAATATCTCGGTTAAAGAGATGCAATCTTCTCGTCGGGCTCGGACGGTGGCCAGACCGCGTCAGATTGCAATGTATTTGGCCAAACAACTTACTTCTCGTTCTCTGCCTGAGATTGGTCGTAAATTTGACCGCGACCACACCACGGTTATGCACGCCGTTCGCAAGGTGGAAGAGCTGATTTTGGAAGACTCTTCTTTGGCTGAAAATGTTGATGCACTGCGTCGCGCTTTGGAAGGCTAGTAGTTAACTTTAAGCCTCAACACCCCGAAGAAATTCGGGGTGTTTTTTTATCTTAGAATAATCAAAGCCAAACATATGCAAAAAAGCTGTTGATGAATCCGCGTTTTTACTTATGATTTTCGCGCTTTGTGTTACTATTGGCATAATTAAAACTGAAATTTTAGTGGATAGTATCATGAAGTTTACAATTGAAAGAGCTAGCTTGCTCAAAACTCTCAGCCATATGCAGAGTATTGTTGAAAAAAGAAACACCATTCCGGTGCTTTCTAATGTGCGAATCGAAGCCTTAAACGGAGAAATCAGTTTCAAGGCTACTGACATGGACACCGAAATTACCGAAATGGTAGAAGCCGGTGTAAGCGAAACAGGAGCAACTACTGCTCCGGCGCATATGCTCTATGACATCGTGCGTAAGCTTTCTGATGGCTCTGATGTTGAAATTACCTTCCCTGATGAAAAAGGTCAACTCACCATTGCATCAGGTCGTTCTAAATTCTCACTTTCAACCATTGGCGTTGAAGATTTTCCGGTTATTTCTGGCGATGCGCTCCCGATTAGCTTTGTGATGGAAAAAGAAGAACTTAAAGACGTTATTGATCGTACTAAGTTTGCCGTTTCAACCGAAGAAACTCGCTACTATCTCAACGGTGTTTATATGCACGCCAAAAAAGAAGGTGAGGCAAAAGTCTTGCGTGTGGTAGCAACCGATGGTCACCGTCTGGCTTGTGTCGAATCGCCTCTGCCGCAAGGTGCAGAAAATTTGGCCGGTGTTATCATTCCGCGTAAAACCATTACGGAAGTTCGCAAGCTGCTTGATGATAACGGAGCTGAAAATATCACCGTTTCTATGTCGGAAAACAAGGTGCGTTTTGCTCTCAATGATGTGACTTTAACTTCTAAACTCATTGACGGCACTTATCCGGATTATGAACGCGTTATCCCGACAGACAACGATAAAAATCTTGAGCTCGGTGTAAAAGAATTGTCTTCTGCAGTTGACCGTGTTTCCGTGGTGGCTGAGCGTACCAGAGCTATTAAGATGATTACCGGTTCGGCTAAAGTTACCATTATGACTTCTAGTCCGGATTTGGGTAGCGCATCTGAAGAAGTGGAAGCAAAATATGAAGGTGACTCCATTGAAATTGGTTATAACTTCCGTTATCTGCTCGATATCTTGAATGAAATTAAAGGTGATAGCGTCCGTATTTCGTTTACAGACGGAACTTCGCCTTCAGTTATTCATGACACTTCTGATTCTAGCGCTATTTATGTTTTGATGCCGATGAGAGTTTAAGTCTTGGGTTAAATGAACAATACAGCGACAGAAATTCAGGTTCAAGTTACAGAAAAGTCAGGCGTTTTGCGTCTGACTTTAACTGATTTTAGGAACTATCCATTTTTGCGTATCAATGCCCATTGTGCGCCGGTAGTGATTACCGGTGAAAATGGTTCGGGTAAGACCAATATTTTGGAGGCCATATCCTTCCTTACCCCCGGGCGAGGATTACGTGGAGCCCGTTTGGCTGACATCAAAAGAATCACTCCGGCGCTTATCACCGACGAATATAGTCCGACTGAAATTGCCAATTTTAGCTGGGCGGTTTCGGCGACTGTTCAGAAAGGCAACGAGGAAATTGAAATCGGCACGGCGGCCGAAAAATCTATGCGCGAAACCGCCGATGAAAGCCGTAGTTTTGAACGTAGAATCGTAAAAATTGACGGCAATAAAGTTTCTTCTCAAGCAGAGCTTGGCAAATATATTTCGGCCAACTGGATTACACCCCAAATGGACCGCCTATTTCGCGGAGGTTCACAACCAAGACGGAGTTTTTTGGACCGCTTGGTTTATGCCTTTGACATAGAACACGCACGACGGACGGCTAATTTTGAGCACTGGTACAAAGAATGGTATCAACTTCTTAAAGCCGGTAACACTGACAACAACTGGCTCAAAAGTCTGGAAGAAAATATGGCGGCAACCGGGGTGGCCATTGCGGCAGCGCGGCGTGAGCAAATTGCTAAGCTTAATCGGTTTATCGAATCGGAGCCCGATGACATATTCCCTAATGTGATGTTGGAACTTGATGGCACTATTGAGCAAATGCTTGATAAAATGCCTGCGATTGAAGTGGAGGACTACTATCAAAACCTCCTAAAAAAACAACGCCGTAATATTATTTATAACGACAGTGTTGATGGTGTCAATCGCACCGATTTTAAGGTTTATTACAAGAAAAAACATATGCCGGCCGAACTTTGTTCTACCGGAGAGCAAAAGTCGTTGCTTATTAGCATTATCTTAGCGCAATCTAAGTGTCAGACCTTGCACCAAGGCTTTGCGCCTGTATTGCTGCTTGATGAAGTGGCGGCCCATCTTGATGATAAAAAGCGCGATGCTTTGCTCCAAAAAATCGTCTCCTTAAAATCGCAGGCTTGGATTACGGCAACTTGCCCTGCTCCTTTTGCCAAACTGCAAGATGATGCCCTGTTTTTAACCGTGCGCAACAATCAAATCTCACCGACCAAATAAGAGAATTTTTTTAATCAATATTAACTCAAAATTGACAAGTTTGGGGTTATTGTTATACTATGTAATAAAATATAGTTAACAAGGTGGAATAAGCTTATGGAAACCCAATATTATACCCTGATTGAAAAACAGGATTTTTATGAAATCATTGAAAACAAATACGGCGAGCTCGCTATCTTTATTGATGCGCGTGAAGGATTACCACAAAATCCGGTGCTGGAATTTGACGGCAAAAAAACCGCACTCTTAAAACGCGATGGCCGTTTGGCGGTTAAGCTTGATAATATTGATGCTGACACCAAAGAACCTTTGGCTGAGGCTGAGTTTGTGATGATTGCCGAGCTCAATGGTAAAACCGTGGAACGGGTTTATGGTGTGCCGGTTGAAAATGTAGAAGAAATCGTATTTGAAGGACGCCAAACCAGAGCTGACGAGCTGGTCAAAGCTAAAACTCGTGAAGAGCTTTTAGCTAGCTTTGGTGCCGTACGCTCTTGGACAAACGGAAGCGAGAAATAATGACTGACAATAATACAAATAATCTTATCGGATTGGTACTGGTTACTCACGGTAATTTGGCGCTTGAGTTTATCTCGGCAATGCAACATGTGGTCGGCAAACAAGAAAATGTGGCGGCGGTTTGTATTGGGCCTGAAGATGATATGGAAATGCGCCGTCAAGAAATTTTAGATCGGGTAAGTGAAGTGGACAGCGGAGCCGGAGTTATTGTGTTGACCGATATGTTTGGGGGCACTCCTTCTAACTTGGCCATTTCAATTATGGACCGGGCAAATGTCGAAATTATTGCCGGTGTTAACCTTCCGATGCTGATTAAAATTGCAGCTCTGCGCAAAGAAAAAAGCTTAAAAGAAGCTGTGTCTGGCGCTCAAGAAGCTGGCAAAAAATATATTAATGTCGCATCTCAATTGTTGGGAGCATAAATTATGGCTGATGATAATTCTTACTCAGCAACACTCGAGATTTTGAACCGTAAAGGTCTACACGCTCGCGCGGCAGCAGCCTTTGTTAAAACCGCGGAGCAGTTTGATGCCGAGGTATTGGTAGAACGTATTGGGCAAATAGTTTCCGGAACTTCAATTATGGGGTTGATGATGTTAGCAGCAGCCAAAGGTACTACCATTGATGTCAAAACCTCTGGAAACCAGGCAAAAGAAGCTATGCAGGCTATTTCTGAGCTTGTAAATAATAAATTTGGCGAAGATTAGCCAAATGAACACCAAACCCAAAGCAACTAGAAACAAAACAATTGAGCTTTCTCTAAAAGAAGAAAAGTTGTATGTTTCACGCTGTATTAAACTGAAACAAAAGTCTTCTTTTAATGAGGTTATCAATAAAACCATTCATCAAGATGCATTAAAAGCTATTGACTTGTTACCTGATAAGTGTGTGGATTTAATGGTGGTAGATCCACCTTATAATCTGACCAAGAATTTTGGAACAACTACTTTTAAGGAAACGGATCTCAAAAGCTACAAAAAGTGGCTCGATAAATGGCTCAAAAAAACCGTTCGTCTCCTTAAAGACAATGCTTCCATTTACATTTGTTCAGACTGGAAAACCTCAATTGCCATTCCAGAAATTGCCGGTAAGTATTTTATACTCCAAAACCGCATTTCTTGGGAGCGCGAAAAAGGGCGCGGGGCTCAAAACAACTGGAAAAACTGTCTTGAAGATATTTGGTTTTTCACGATGGGAAAAGAATATACCTTTAATCTTGAGGCGGTTAAAATCCAAAAAGAAGTGATAGCACCTTATCGCGACAATAACGGTGCCCCCAAAGACTGGGTACAAGACGGTGAAAAGCGCTATCGACTCACTCATCCTTCTAATATCTGGACAGACATATCCATTCCATTTTGGTCCATGCCCGAAAACACCCCTCACCCAACCCAAAAACCCGAAAAGCTGATTGCCAAGCTCATTTTGGCCTCAAGCAACCCCGGTGATGTGGTTTTTGACCCCTTCTTGGGTTCCGGCACCACCTCGGTCACCGCCAAAAAACTCGGACGGCGCTTTATCGGGATTGAGCGGGAAAAAGAGTACGCCGCACTTTCGGAGCGACGCTTGGAACTTGCAGACACTTACCCGAATATTCAAGGTTTTGAAAATGGTATTTTCAAAGCCCGTAATTGCTAAAAACAGATACCATTCCCATTAATGAATTTATTGATAAATTTGTAAATGAACGGATGATTAATAAGTATATCGCCAGCTTTATCAATTGTTTGATAAAGATAAGTCATCTTTTGGTGACTGCAAAAACTTGGCGGAATTAATCAGGAGCAACTTGAAAAAACTGCTGATGATCAGGCCCAAAAGCGCAAAGAAGACGCCTTGAAGATTTTGGAAAAACAAGGACGAATATTCATGTCGAAACACCATAATAAGTCGACCGGAAGTGTAAATCTGATGGCTAAAAAATCAAACCGCACTTACTGATATATCAATTTGGTTAGGGTTTAGACCTCTTGTTTTGATTCCTTTTGAGATTAAATCAATGATGATGCTTACACTAAGTGAGCTAATTTTAATCTTTTTAGGAGTTCTAACATGAAAAACGAATATGAAAACAACAAAACCAGCAAAACTGCTTCCAGCAATTCTGAAAACACAAAAAAAACCGCATCTGAAAAAAATTCCGCTAAAAATTGCGGCTGCGGTTGCGGCAATAAATAATTGAGCTTAGCGGCTTAATTAAAAATCCCCTTTCAGATTTTTTTCCGGAAGGGGATTTTTTGTTTTACTATTCGGATTATTTAGTTATATAGTATATGTATTGTGCTTTATAAGGGATTACAGATGAAAAAATTTGTTTTTACACTAGCTACCGCGCTGTTAATGTTACCAATATCCGCTAAAGCCTCCCAAGAAGAGGCGTTGCGCCAGATTGAAACTTATCTCAACAGTATTAAAACGCTGGAAGCCGATTTTGTGCAAACTTCCAGCAATGGCGGAACCGCCGAGGGAAAACTCTATATTGCCAAGCCTAACAAAATCCGCATGGAATATGACGACCCGACCTCAGTCTTGATTGTGGGTGATGGTAACTACATTGTGTATCACGACAAAGAGCTCGATCAGGTGACCCATATCGATTATGACGACATTCCGGCCTCGCTTATCTTGGCTAATGATGTGAAAATTGACGGCAAAAACATTAAAGCCAGCAATTTTTATCAAGATGCCGGTATCACTTCTGTGACCTTGGATTATAAAGACAAAGGTGATGTTGGGCCAATTACGCTGCTTTTTTCAAATAATCCGTTAGAACTCAAACAATGGAAAATTGTGGATCCGCAAAATATTGAAGTTAAAATTTCCTTATACAACTCAATGCAAGACGGAGAACTTGATAACAGCTTGTTTAAGTTTAAGGATAAAAAATCTAATCCGCTTAACTACAAAAAGAAAAGATAATGTCGACTTTTAAACTGGCTACTTGGAATGTGAATTCCATTCGCATTCGTTTGGAACTTCTCAAAAAACTTATTGAGGCTGAAAATCCGGATATTATCTGTTTGCAAGAAGTGAAAGCAAAGGAAGAAGATTTTCCGTTTGCTGACATTCGCGCCATGGGATATCCGGAAATTGCGCTTTATGGTATGGCAGGATATAACGGTGTGGCCATTCTTGCCAAAACTCCGCTTAAATCCCCCGAAAAGCTCAATTGGGTCGGCAAGACCGATGCCCGCCATATCAAAGCCTATGTGTTTGATGACATTGAAATCAATAATATTTATATTCCGGCCGGCGGGGATATCCCAGACCCGATTGTCAATTTGTCATTTGCACATAAATTAACTTTTATGGACGATATTGCAGAGTATTACGAACTCCACAAAGCTGAGCTGGCGAGCAAAAAAATGCTCCTATGCGGAGATTTTAATGTGGCACCGTGCGAAAATGATGTGTGGAACCATAAGCAGATGCTCAAAATCGTATCGCACACCCCGATTGAAGTACAGCGGCTCACCCGTCTGCGCAACTCTTTGGATTTGGTTGATGTGGTGCGCAATCTTTATCCGGAGCCGGAAAAAATCTACACCTGGTGGAGCTATCGTAACCCGAACTGGGCGACCAACAACAAAGGGCGGCGATTGGACCATGTATGGGTTTCGCCCAACTTAAGCGAGCGAGTGGTCAGTGCCAAAATTCTCAAAGAGTCTCGTAGTTGGGAGCGTCCGTCCGATCACGTTCCGTTGATTGTGGAGCTAAAACTTTAGCTGATACCCGCCATCTTCTGTTAAAATCAGCTGGGCGGAGGCGTCATCGTGCTCGACTTTTTGGCGTAGGCGATAGATATGTGTTTCGATGGTATGAGTGGTGGCCTCGGGATTATAACCCCATACTTCCTGCAATAACTCATTTTTACCGGTTATTTTATCGGCTCCGGCCTTATATAAATATTTAATAATCGAAATTTCTTTTTCAGTCAGCTTAATTACTTCGCCATTGCGCAAATTGCAGATTTCTTTTTTGAAGGGTCGCAACTCATAATTATTAAACCGCAAATAGCCGTCCTCGCTATTTTCATAAAAGTGAATCCCCGATTTTATCATATCTAACAACAAGGCAAGTGAGAGCGGTTTTTCAACCACGGTAACATTGCCGACAGACACATCGGCGCCATTACTGGTCAGCAAAAACACCGGAGCGGGGTGGTCGGCATATTTCTCCGCCGCTTCTTTCTGCTCATCTAACAGTACCAAATCATAAAAAGCACCCGCTTCATCAGCACGACAAACATTAAAATCCGGCGCATAAAGTTTGATTTGGCCGCTTAAATCTTCGGCAAAAGCTTCATTGTCTGACAAAAACAACAGATTATGCATTAGTCTTATTCCTTAAAAGTTCAGTCGCAAACCCGATACCACCGCATAGCCGGTACGATTTTCCGATACCTCATCAGTGGCGCCACGAAACTTGGTATAAGCTCCAATCAAATAGGCGTCTATCCATTTATTAAACTTGTATTGGTTAGATAACATAGTGATTTGGCTACGGTTTTTAGTGTGTGAGGCTTTGGCATCAAAATAGCCTAAACTAACCTGATAGGGCCCGATTTCATACCCCAAACCAATATCCCAGGCATATCCCTCACGGTAGTTATCAAACAACTCCGGTGTGCGCTCGCTTATCTGACTTGGCTTTCTCTTGTCATCGCCATCAATATAAGTTTTGCGAAAACTTCCACCCAAGGTCCAGCCACCACGTCTTAACTGCATTCCGGCGCCAAGTTCTTTATCATTATCGTGATACTCGGCATAACTCAAAGAAGCACTAATATCAACAAAGTCTAAATCCAAATTATGATACAAAGCCGCGATATAGCCATCATCTTTGGCATAGTCGGCAAATTTGTTAATCAATCCGGTGCGGCTATATGCATCGGGAACATAAGAAAAACCCAGCAAAGTATTATAAAATTCCGGTGTGATATAACTCACCTTAGCCGCAGTTCCGTCGGTATTGATAGCGGTGCTGTTTAAGGTTGCAAAAGAAGCGGTCTTTTTAGTTCGAACCCAGTTCGGATTGGCAATAAAATCAACCACGCGGCTCTCATTTAAGCCCAACGGACCAACCATGGGCGCACCTTGATGAAATTGGGTGGCGACGTTGGCGGTTTGTCCAATCATCAATCTTCCGACCGGAGCATCAAAAATGCCATAAACCTCCTCACCCCAATCGCCTTGGCTATAGTTTTTGAGCTCGTGGTCAATACCGCCCATAAAATCGGCATTAAGCGAGGCGCTGTAATCGTCATTATAAGTATAAATCACTGCGGTATTGAGCCGGAAATCTCCGGTTCCTTGGCTATGGTGCTCATAGTTTTGAAATCTTGGCTCAAGGTCTGAATAGCCATATAAGCCGGTGGCCGAACCGCTAATCTCATAATCCCATGCGGCAGAGGCGCTAAAAGGAAACATTAGCCCTAGTAAAAGTGCCGGAAAAGTTTTGTTCATCAAAATCATCCTTTGTATAAAAACTGTCTTAAGTTTAGACTGTGGCGGCGAGCTGTCAACAAAAATCTATCTATACATAAGCTCCATTATGACAAATAAAATTGCTTTAACCCCAAAAATGTGCTATGATGCGTTTGATTTGAGACAAAAAAATGAAAAACGAATATGAAGATGGTCGCGATGAGTTGGCCGAAAAGAAAAAAATGCTGATTGAGGAAGTTAACAAAGGTATCAACAGCAATATTCCTTTGCGCAAAGAGCAGAAAAAATATCTCAAAAATATGCTCTTGTTTGTGATTTTGCGCACCTCAAAAAGCAAATCTGCCAACCCCTTAAACTTGCAAAAAATTGTTAATCGCGCTTTCAAAAAGTTGTTTGTCCGCATGATTTTTAACCAAAGCAGTGAAGAAGACCTTGATGAGGACGAAGAATTTTATGACCACAATTTTATTGTTAATCTGAACAATATTCAGGCTAATGACAATAAAATGAACCTAAATAAAATCAGTAGCTGGATTTCACCAAAAAACATTATGACCTCGCTTAAAGAGGCTGTGAGCGGTTTGTTATCTAAAAAAGATTTGGCGGCCCGAAAAGAAGTGAAAGTCAACCACCGCGAGACGCCCGAAGAAATTTTGGCTCGCAAACGAATGGCGCGAGCAATGACCGCAGAAAGGCAAAAGCTGATTATGCAAGAACAATCTCGCGAGTTTGAAAACCAGATGGAAAATATGATGCGCCAGAGAATGTATGAACTGGAGCGCGGCGAACGCTCCAGACACTAATCTTGAGCTTTTGGAGCAATTTTTTGAGATTTTAGCTGTCCGCAGGCGGCTAAAATATCTTGTCCGCGGGCCACGCGCACCGGTGCCGAGTAGCCGGCTTTTTCCAAAGCAACCGAAAAGGCCGTAACTTTGTTTTTGGGACTCGGTTCATAGGCACAACCCGGCCATGGGTTAAATGGTATCAGGTTAAATTTTGCCAAAATCTTATATTTTTTCATCAGCTTAATCAGTTGATTGGCGCAATCTAGGCTATCATTAATATCTTTGAGCATCAGGTACTCAAAAGTGATGTATTTACCCCAACTGGCTTGTTTTTGAAATTCTTGGCAAGCCTTCATCAACTCATCTATCCCATATTTGCGATTAATCGGCATAATTCGAGAGCGAATTTCATCATTGGGGGCGTGTAGGCTTATTGCCAAACGGACACCAAGCTCGCTTGCCACCAACGGAATTTTGGGAGCAATGCCAGATGATGACAAAGTAATGCGTCGCTTGGAAATAGCGATACCATCACCATCAGAAATGATTTTTAAGGCCTTAAAAACATTATCAACATTGTGCAAAGGCTCACCCATGCCCATAACCACAATATTTGACAGGTAGCGAGTTTCATCTGAGGGGCTAGGCCATTCGTGATAGGCATCGCGGGCGACCATAAACTGTCCGACAATTTCTCCGGCGGTCAAATTTCGAGTGAGTTTTTGAGAACCGGTATGGCAAAAAGTGCAACCCACCGCGCAACCAACCTGAGTTGAGATGCAAACGGCACCGCGGTCGGTTTCGGGGATATAGACCATCTCCACTCTTTGACCATCGGCAAATTCCAAAAGCCATTTGTGGGTTTTGTCTTTGGAGATTTGCTCGGTCACGATTTTGGGGCGGGTAATGGTGTATCCGGCCGCAAGCTTGGCACGAAAATCTTTAGAGAGATTGCTCATCTCCTCAAAATTGCCAACTCCGCGATTATATATCCACTGCCAGAGCTGTTTGGCGCGGAAAGGCTTTTCACCGAGTTTTGCGACTTCGGCAGCCAACTCCTCTTTGCTTAAGCCCAGTAGCTCAATTTTTTCAGACATATTATTTCTTCTTGCACTTGTTAGAAATGGCCAAATAAGCTTGAGAAAAACCGCTCAAAGAATAGGTATCTTTGGTCAAAGTACCCTTACTTGAAGTTCCGGTAATAATCATTCGGTTGCCTCGTTTCATAGCGGTAACCAATTCTTTATCCGCGGCTTCATCAATGGCCCAAGCTTTATCGCCATCAATAAACAAGCGGTTGTAGCTCTTGTTGCCAATTTTAACCGTAACTTTGGAATCGGGCTTATAGGTGTAGCCGGCATTGATGTTGACCACGTCATAGCTCTTTTCGGACGGACGATGGGTAATCACCGTATAAATATCGCCGCGTTTGGTATATTTGCCTTCATCTTTTTTGGGGGTGGATGCCATGTAGCAAACGATACCGCCGCGGTCTTGATAGTAATAGGCTATCCAATCGCCATATTCGCCTAAAACCTGCGGTGTGGCCGCTAGAGCTTGATTGGCGGCAAAAAATCCTAAAAATCCGAAAGCTAAATAAATCTTTTTCATTCTCATCTACCCACAATTTAGTTAAACTGCAAATAATATATTTGAAATTTATATAAAAAATGTTAACTTCCCAAAAAAAACGGGACCATGTTGAAATGATTAAGGATAAATATCTCAATATTGAAAAACTGGTAAGCGATAAGAAAATCTTCCGCTTGTTTAGAGCGGTGGAAAGCCACGGCGGAGTTTTGCGTTTTGTCGGTGGTGCGGTGCGTAATGCTTTGCGCGGAATGGACGGCTCTGACTTAGACCTTGCAACTGATCTCAGCCCCGATGAGCTAGTAGAGGCTTGTCAAGAATCCGGACTTAAGACCGTGCCTATCGGGATTAAGTTTGGAACGGTCGGGGTAGTCATTAACGGCAAAGTATTAGAAGTGACCTCTTTGCGCAAAGATGTTAAATCTGACGGGCGGCACAGTGAAGTGGAGTTTACAACCGATTGGGAGATTGATGCCTCGCGTCGCGATTTGACCATTAATGCCGTTTATGCCGACGAAAAAGGCAATGTATTTGATTATTACAACGGAATTTCGGATTTAGAAAACGGAATTGTGCGCTTTATCGGCAGCCCAACCGTGCGTATTAAGGAAGATTATTTGCGGATTTTGCGGTTCTTCCGTTTTTATTCCATGTTCGGCAAAGGAGAAATTGACCAGAAAGCTCTCTCGGCTTGCGTGGAAAACAAAGAGGGATTGCGCCAACTTTCAGCTGAGCGAATCCGCGATGAACTAAGCAAAATTTTACTAACTCCGCAAGTGGTCAAAGTTATTAAAATCATGGCAGATAACGGTATCTTAGATACCATTCTACCAGAACCTAAAAATTATGATAAACTCACGTTATTAATTGAGATGTGCAACCAAGAACATTTGGAGCCAAACTGGCTTAGACGCTTGTATATTGTTTTTGAGCCCGATGAAGCATTGGCTGAAAACTTGGCTAACCGCCTAAAGCTCTCCAAAAAAGACAAGATGCTCTTTATAGCTTGGGCGCAACATCAGCCCCAAACAGCCGAGTTTTTAGATGAAAAATCTTTGCTTAAACTAATCTACCGCTACGGCAAAGATTTTTGCTATCATAAACTTATCTTAAACATCGCAGCAGAGAAAAAATATATCAATAATTTGACCGAGATTTTGGAATTTATCAACGCGGCAGAAATTCCGCTATTTCCAATCCGAGGGCGCGATTTGCTCGAAAAGGGCGTGGCTCCTAATGAAAAAATCGGGGCAACTCTTAAATTGCTTGAAAATGAGTGGATTGAAAGTGGGTTCAAGATGAGCCGCGAAGAACTGCTCCAAAAAGCTATCTAAGAAAAAACCCGGTATCTAACCGGGTTTTTTTAGTCCTACTCTCCAACAGAAAGAAAAAAGGCTCGCTCCAATTTGTCGACCGAGCATAAGTCGGTCTTGTAAAAATCTTCAAAATTCTCAGCGTATTCATTTAAGGCCAAAGCAACACAATCATCAAAAGAACGATGGCTTTTCTTGGCGATTTGAGCGATTTTATTTTGCAGTTCATCGCTGATATTAACAGAAATCTGACGCATAAAATTTCCCTTAACCTTTTTGTTGTATTTGATAAAATTATTTTAAAATATTTTGCGAATCGATGCAAGTGCATTAAAGGTGTAAATCGTGGTTAAAACTAAGAAAAAGTCTAAAACGACTCGAAAAAAAGAGTCAAAACAACGGGTTAAGAATCGGCGAAGAAAACAAAAATTTTTTTCGCCCTTGGTGATAACTTTGTTTTTGATTCCACTGGCTTTTTTGATGCTTTATGTGGGATATTGTTATATCACCATGCCAGATATTGAGGAGGCAATTTCGCGCACCCGCCAACCTTCAACCACAATCGTGGCAGAAAACGGAAATGAAATCCAAAGTTTCGGGCAAGTTTACTCTGAACTTATTCGCACCGAAGAGTTGCCTCAATATGTGATTGATGCAATTGTATCAACCGAAGATAGACGTTTTTATTCGCATTTTGGATTTGATATTATTTCTTTTTCAAGAGCAATGCTGACTAATTTATTTGCAGGGCGCTATGCTCAGGGCGGAAGCACAATCACCCAGCAAGTGGCAAAAAATCTATTTTTAACCTCGCAAAAAACCATTCGCCGCAAAGTACAAGAATTGTTGCTGGCCTTTTGGTTGGAGCATAAATTTACTAAAGAACAAATCCTTACTCTTTATCTGAACCGAGTATATCTGGGAGCAGGAACATACGGGATTGAGGCCGCGGCACAAAAGTATTTTCAGAAATCTTCCCGTGATTTGAACTTGATGGAAGCGGCTATCATTGCTGGTATGCTGAAAGCGCCATCTCGATATAATCCGATTGCATCCGAAGAAAAAGCGAGGGCAAGGGCCGCCGTAGTATTGCAAAACATGGTCGACAACAACAAAATCAGCGAGGAAGAGCGCGATGAAGCTCTCAAAATGCGTTTAGGGCCTGAAAAATTTTATAAGGTTCAGGGAGCCAAACATTTTGCCGATTGGGTCTATCGTGAAACTAATGATATTCTTGGTGAACGTGACAGCGATGTATTTGTTTACACCACCTTAGACCAAGAGCTTCAACAACGAGCCGAAGCTGTCTTGAACAAAATGGTCAAGGCTTATGCTAATCGCAATGTTACCAACGGTGCGGTGGTGATTTTGGATCGTTTCGGAGCTATCAAGGCCATGGTGGGAGGAATTGATTACGAGAAAAGCCAATTTAACCGCGCAACCCAAGCTTTGCGTCAACCGGGCTCGGCTTTCAAGCCATTTGTTTATCTGACAGCACTACAAGAAGGTTATGAACCAGATGACACTATTGAAGATGTTCCTTTGACAATCGGCAATTGGAAACCTGAAAATTATGACCGCAAATATCACGGCACAGTAACGTTAGATGAGGCACTGAGCAAATCGCTCAACTTGGCAACAATCAACTTGGCTGAAAAAATTTCGCGCCGGAAAATTATTCGCAATGCGCGTCGTTTGGGTATCACCACCCCAATTAGCAATAGCCCCTCCCTTTCTTTGGGTAGTTTTGAAGTGAAAGTAATTGATATGGCAACGGCTTACTCCGTCTTTGCTAATGGTGGCTATGCAACTTGGCCACACGCTATTCGCGAAATATACACGCGCGACGGTTATCAGATTTATGTTCATGAGGCTGATTATGAAAATCGGATTATTGATAAAAAAGATGCCAAGAAACTAACCAAAATGCTTGAAAACGTGATTGAAAAGGGAACCGGGCGCGCTGCCCGCCTCCCCTTCCTTGCTGCCGGAAAAACCGGAACTACCCAAGATTACCGCGATGCTTGGTTTGTGGGGTATAGCGATGAGCTAATCTGTGCAGTATGGGTCGGAAATGATGATAATTCCCCGATGAAGGGAATCACCGGAGGAACATTACCGGCCAAGATTTGGAAAGAAATTATGGCACCAACCAGACAATAAAAAAAATAAAACTAGTGCTTTTTAATATCTTTTATTATATATAATACGAAAAGTTTGAATGCTAAAAAAAGGAAAAATATAAATGACACAAAAACCTGTTTTGTTGATGATTTTAGATGGTTGGGGTTGGAGAAGACCCAAAACCCCCGATAATGCTATTGAAGTTGGGAATACTCCGAACTGGCATCGGATGTATGATGAAAATCCCCACAGCCTGATTGAAACCTATGGTTTGGCAGTAGGTTTGCCGGAAGGTCAAATGGGTAACTCTGAAGTCGGCCACACCAATATCGGTGCCGGACGCGTGGTAATGCAAGACCTGCCTAAAATCGACCAAGCAATCAAAGACGGTTCTATGCAAAAGAATCCGGTTTTGGTTAACATGATTGAAACCCTCAAGAAAAACGGTGGTGCTGCTCATGTGATGGGTTTGATGTCACCAGGCGGTGTGCACTCCTCGCAAGATCATATCGTGGCTTTGTGCAAAATCTTAAATCAAAACAACATCAAAGTTTGGGTTCATGCCTTTTTGGACGGTCGTGACACTCCTCCTTCTTCGGCAGTAGATTTCTTGGCCGAATTTGAAAAATCAATCGCTGAGCTCAAAAATGTCAAAATCGCCACCATTGAAGGTCGTTTCTATGCCATGGATCGTGATAAACGCTGGGATAGAATCGAACTGGCTTATAACAATATGGCTTTTGCCGAAGGTAAGCGTTTTGAAACTGCCGATAGAGCGATTAAATCTTCTTATGCTGATAAAGTTACCGATGAATTTGTCATTCCATGTGTGATTGGTGATTATCAGGGTATTAATGACGGTGATGCGGTGTTGATGGCTAACTTCCGTGCTGACCGCGCTCGCGAAATTCTCTATGCTTTGGCTGACACCGAATTTGCCGGATTTAATCGCAAAAAAGTGCTCAAACTCTCTGATTCTGTCGGCATGACCGAATATTCAGTGGACCATCAGCGCTTTATGCACACGATGTATCCGCCGGAAGCACTAACCAATATTTTGGGTGAAGTGGTGGCTGAGCACGGGCTTACTCAGCTCAGAATCGCCGAAACCGAAAAATATGCTCACGTAACCTTCTTCTTTAACGGGGGTGAAGAGCGCGAGTTCAAAGGTGAAGAGCGAATCTTGATTGCTAGCCCGAAAGTGGCAACCTATGACCTCAAACCTGAAATGTCGGTTTATGAAGTGACCGAACAGCTGGTCAAAGCCATTGAGGACAAGCGTTTTGATGTTATTATCTGCAACTATGCCAACGGGGATATGGTTGGTCATACCGGCGTGATGGAAGCCGCACTCAAAGCCGTGGCCGCAGTTGATGACTGCTTGGGCAAGGTTGAACAAGCTATCAAAAATGTGGGCGGAGTGATGATTGTGACTGCCGACCATGGTAATGTGGAAAAAATGGTTGATGAAAAAACCGGTGAACCCTACACGGCTCATACCGTTGGTAAAGTACCGGCTATTTTGGTAAATGATAAAAGCGGTGTTACCGCGCTTAAAGATGGTAAATTAGCCGATTTGGCACCAACCATGCTTGAGCTCCTTAACATCAAACAACCTGTTGAAATGACCGGACATTCGCTCTTGATTAAGGACTAAAATGAAACTTTACACCGTCGGCACCGTTTTTATAATCGGAAGCATTCTGGCTTATAGCTCAGGGTGTTTTCCGGTGTCGGCGGCAACTGTTTCTAAGCAAGAGTTAGATCGGGTCGAAAAAGAGGTCGAACTCCAAAACATCAAACATCGCAAGCTCCAAGCTCAAGCTAACCAAATCAATATGGAATTGACCCAAGTTAGTCAAGATATGGTCAAAGCAGCACGCAAAATCCAAGATAGCGAGGAAAAGCTTTCTAAAATGGAGCAACAACTCGAACTACTCAAAGAAAATTTGCAAAAAGCTGAAACTAATTTTGTTAGTGAAGATGAAAACTTAATTAAGACTTTAGCGGCTTTGCAAAATTTAGCGCTTAAGCCCACCGAGGCGCTGTTTGTGCAACCACTGACCCCGGTGGAGATTATTCGCAGTGCCATGCTGCTTAGAGAAGCCGTGCCTCATCTTGAGGACAAGGCGGAGCAAATTCGCGCTGAGCTCATGAATATTCAAAAACGCAAAAATTTGGTTGAAAAGCAGGTTGAGCAAATCAGCAAACAAAAGCTGGTGCTTGAAAAAGAGCACGAGCAAATGAAGGCTTTGGTGCAAAAAAAATCTAAAATACGTAATATGGTCGAAATCAAAAGCGAGCAAGCCAAAAAGAATATGGATAAGCTGGCTTCTCAAGCTCAGGATTTGCGCGAATTGTTTGACAAGCTAGAAAAAGAACGACTTGAAAAAGAGAGAAAAGCCGAAGAGGAGCGCAAACGTCAAGAAGAACTCTGGCGCCAAGAACAAGAACGCTTAGCAGCCGAGAAAAAAGCTGAGGAAACTCAAAGAGCTGACTTGATAAAATATAATCAGGAGATTATAAAAGATTTAGGAAAGGCTTTTGCCAAAGCTAAAGGTAAATTGCCAATGCCGGCGCGTGGAAGAATCGTGACCCGTTACGGCGAGCAAAAAGTTAAAGGGGTGGTCTCAAAAGGAATCATTATCGAAACTCGTAATGAAGCCCAAGTAATTGCACCCTTTGATGGTTCTGTGGTGTTTGCCGGACCTTTTCGGGGCTATGGCAATATGATTATTATTGAGCATGGCGGTGGTTACTTGTCGCTACTAGCCGGGCTTGAAACGATTGACACGGAAGTCGGGCAAATGTTATTGGCCGGCGAACCGGTCGGACAAATGCCCGAAGACGGTGATGCTCGCTTATATGTGGAGATGCGCCGCAACAACAAACCGATTAATCCGCTGAGTTGGATGAAATTATAAAAAAACAAATGTGGGAAACAAGAAAATGCTAAAGAAATCTTCAATCATATCAGTACTCGTATTTTCAATCTTTTTTAGCTATACCACTGTAGCTAATGCCGCCAAAGACAGCAAAAAAGAAGTGGTTGAAAATGAAGCCGATACTTATGAAATGCTTAATCTGTTTGGTGAAGTATTGGAACGAGCCAAAATGTCTTATGTCGAAGAAGTGAGCGACAAAAAATTGATTGAAGCCGCTATTAATGGCATGCTCGTAGCGCTTGACCCACATTCGAGTTATCTTGATGATCAAAGTTTTAAGTATATGAATGAACAAACCAAAGGAAAATTCGGTGGTTTGGGAATTGAAGTAACCATGGAACAGGGTTTGGTTATGGTTGTTTCTCCGATTGATGATACACCGGCTTATAAAGCAGGGCTTAAACCCGGAGATTTCATTACCCATATCGACGGAGAGCAGGTTATGGGAATGTCATTAAACGATGCGGTTGATAAAATGCGTGGTAAAGTCGGCACTAAAGTGAAATTAACCATCCGCCGCATTAATCAAAAACCGTTTGATGTTAAGATTACTCGTGAAGAAATTAAAATTCGCTCTGTTAAAAGTGAACTAAAATCCGGTGATGTTGCCTATATTCGTATTTCTTCTTTTACTGAAGATACCGATCAGACAATTGAAAAGTCTCTGAAAAAGCTTCAAAAAGAATCGAAAAATAAGCTCAAAGGCGTGGTACTTGATGTGAGAAACAATCCAGGTGGACTTTTGGATCAGGCAGTTAATGTTTCGGACTTGTTTTTAGACAAGGGCGAAATTGTATCAACGCGTTCACGCAATCCGGAAGACACCGTAAAATATACCGCTAAATCCGGAGATATTGCCAAAGGTCTACCGATAGTGGTATTGATTAATGACGGTTCAGCATCTGCTTCTGAAATTGTGGCCGGTGCTTTGCAAGATCATAAACGTGCTATTATCTTAGGCGAAAAATCTTTTGGTAAAGGCTCGGTACAGACCGTGGTACCGCTTGGAAACCACGGAGCAATGCGCTTAACCACCGCGCGCTATTACACCCCATCGGGAAGATCTATTCAGGCCAAAGGTATTGAGCCTGACGTTGAGGTGCATCCGGCTAAGGTTGAGATTATTGAAAACGTGTTTGAGCGCAGTGAAGCTGAGTTTGGAAATGCTCTTAAAAATGATACCGACACCAAAGCTAGCAAAGAAACCAATAAGTCTGCTCAAAAAGATAAGGATTTGGCTAATGATTATCAGCTTTCACGAGCTGTGGATTTAGTCAAGGCTTTGGCTATTTATGAAAATCAGGATAAATAACTAATCCGGCGGAGGCATTATAATTGGGAAAAATGCTAAAAAGATATAGGTTGTTAATTTTGACCATGATATTAACAACGGCTTTGTTGATTGGTTTAGGATATTTCTTTGCCGAAAAACAAAGTGAACCCGAGTTTGCCTCCAAAATTGATCGGATTATGTTTGAACGTAAAAATAAATCACCAAAGTTTATTATTACGTTACCTGATGCGGCTGCAAGACGTGCGGAAATTTTGGGTCAGCAAACTCAAGACAAACTTGAAGAGCAAAATCAGCCTACAGATGAAAACAATTTGCCTAAAGGGTTTTCTGCTGCCGAGTTAGCCGCTAAAATTCCTCTAACAGCCAAACTAACTCCGATTGCTAATCCAACAGCATTAAATCCATTGGAGATTATTCCCGATTTAAGTGAAGAAAAAAATGGTATGATTTTACCTAAAATATCCGGCAATGGGCAAAAGCCGTGGATTGAATATGCAAAAACCGAGAATGTACAACCTAATTTTTACAAAGTGGCTATTGTACTAAAGAATTTGGGCATGGATAGTATGATTACTACGGCAGCGATTGAAACAATGCCGGCCAATATTTCTTTGTCTTTTTCGCCTTACGGACGAGATTTGAGCCAAGCAGTGCGTCATGCGCGAGAGTTTGGGCATGAAACATATGTGGACTGGCTGCTATGTTCACAAAACTTCTTGAAAGCAGACAGCGGTCCGATGGCAATGAGTATTACCCAAAACAAAGAAGAAAACTTGCGCCGAGCGGAAGCTTCTCTTAATGTACGCGCGCCTATTGGCGGTATGGTGGTTAGTAGTGGAATCGCCGATGATACAATTGCCGAGCACTTGCTGTTTATTATGCAAAATTTGCAAAAACGTGGTTTATTG
This sequence comes from uncultured Alphaproteobacteria bacterium, assembly GCA_944391475.1. Classification (GTDB taxonomy): domain Bacteria; phylum Pseudomonadota; class Alphaproteobacteria; order RF32; family CAG-239; genus MGBC133411. The sequence continues at coordinate 29,268 of CALXTR010000015.1, forward strand.
ATTGTTGATGCTACCGGGGAAGACGGAATAAATCAGGTGAAAGTTGCGGGATTGCCGCGGCGAAAGGCTGATATCGTAATTGATACTCATTTTGTGCGCAAAGATATTGATGAACAACTGAAAATGGCTGAAAGCATTGCCAAAAACAATGGCTCGGTACTAATTGCGGCCAATCCTAAACCTGTAGTGCTGCACGCACTAAAAGACTGGGTCGAAACTTTCTCTCCACAGTTAACCTATGACCAAATGAAAGAGCAGCAAATTACACCTGAAAAACCATTGGTACTGGTGCCGGTTTCTAACTTGGTGGTTGAATAAAAATGATGAATGGTAAATATCGCCTCAATGCAGCTGTAATTGTGTTTAACCAACAAGGTAAGGTCTTGGTTTTCGGTAGAAATGACTGTGATAATCAGTGGCAATTTCCGCAAGGGGGAATCGAGCCTAACGAAACTCCAGAAATTGCTGCTAGGCGCGAACTCAAAGAAGAAACCAATATCCAATCGGTTAGTTTGGTTGCAACCATGCCTCAACCACTTCGCTATGATTTTCCACCACAGGTATTAGAAAAATTTCAAAAGCTGGGGCGAACTAACATTGGTCAGGAGCAATATTGGTTTTTGTTCTATTTTGAAGGTTTGGAAAGTGAAATTAATTTTACGACCAATCCTGATGAAATTGAATTTAAGGCTTATAAATGGATTGAGATTGATGAGGCTCCTACTCTGGTAGTGGATTTCAAAAAAGAAGTCTACCTCCAAGTAGTGAAGTTTATGAAACCGAAAATCGCTGAGTTTTTATCTTCTAGGCATTAATATCCCAAGCATTTTTAATATGGTGGATACGTAGCGGAAAGCTTACCAGCACTGCATCAAATCGAACATCGCAATTTTGATAAGCGGGGTGTTTTTGTAAAAACGCCTCAGCACCACGGATAATTCTTTGTTGCTGAGTGGGGCGAATGGCATAAGCCGCCTTATTCAATCCGGAACGTTTTTTAACCTCTACAAAAATAATCGTGTTTCTTTTTAATGCGATAATATCAATTTCTCCGGCATGAGTACCGCGGCCGGTGCGATAGTTGGCGGCGATAATTCGGTAACCATGGCAACGCAGCCACAAACGAGCCCAAAATTCGGCTAACTTACCGCCGCGCGGACTACTGGTTTTGGTTTTTGATTTGCAGGGCAAGGGCATAAACCTCATTTTTGTTTAGACCATATTGGGCCACCACTTCTTTAACCGCAGTTTTTAAGGGCAGCGAATCCATTTTAGAATACAAGATTGACAGTACATCAATTTCAGCAGCCGATTTTTCTTCTTCTTTGGGCGGAGCCACCATAAACACCATTTCGCCTTTAGGCTCTTGGGCAGAAAATTTTTCAATAATCTCGGCCGCGTTACCGGTAACGGTTTGCTCATAAATTTTGCTGATTTCTCTCACCACCGCCATTTCGCGCAATCCAAAGACTTCTTGAGCCACGGCCAAAGTTTTCAATATCCTCGGAGCGGTTTCATAAAATACCAATGTGGCGTCTAAATCTTTTAAGCTATCAAACAACTCGCGGCGCGCCTTATCCTTGTTTGGAATAAAGCCGGCAAACATAAACCGATTGGTCGGTAAACCAGATAGCTGCAAAGCGCATATCAAAGCACAGCACCCGGGGATAGTATAGACATCTATACCTTCTTCTCGGCAAGCACGAATCAGCTTGTAACCGGGGTCAGAAATCAGCGGCGAACCGGCATCGCTCACCAAAGCCACACTCAAGCCTTCTTTAACCGCATCAATCAGCATTTGAGCGTGTTCGTGTTCGTTGTGGTCGTGGAGCGTAATAAACTTCTTTTTGATACTAATTCCTAACAGCGAAAAAAGTTTTTTAGTTATCCTCGTATCTTCGCATGCAATAATATCAGCCGCACTCAAGGTTTCAATCCCGCGTGGGGACATATCTTGAAGATTGCCTATCGGAGTGGCAACGATGTATAAACCTGTTTTCATATATCTCTACTCTTTACAAGACGGTTTTTTTATTCTAAATCTTAGTATTATTTGATTAATGATGCTTTTTGAGGAAAATTGCAAGTGTTAAAAAAATTCCCTTTATTGCTTTTGGCTTTAATCCTATCGGGCTGTGCATCTTCTAATAAGCCGGCTCTAACTTCGCAAGACAATTCCGATGTGTTTGATTTCGGTGAAGTGTGGCTCACACCTCAGCAGGAGGAAAACACTTTTCGGGTGGGTATGCTCTTACCTTTAAGCGGTAAAGCCTCTAAACAAGGTCAAGGCCTTAAAAATGCAGCATTGATGGCTATGGACGATGTCAAAAATCCTCAGCTGATTTTGCAATTTTATGATACTCAGAGCACGCCAGAAGGAGCCAGAACCGCGGTCGAAAATGCCTTAAGCCAAAAGGTTAAACTGATTGTCGGACCGCTGAGCAGTAATGAAGTTAAGGCTATCTCGGAAGAGACTGTTTACAACCAAGTGCCGGTGATTGCTTTTTCAACCTCCAAAGATGTGTTACAGCCCACTGTTTATACTTTGGGACTATTAATTGATGAGCAAGTAAACCGTATTATGTCTTATGCCTCTAGCCAAGGGCGCAGTAAATTTGCACTTTTGTTGCCAGATAATGCAACCGGAGTTGCAGTAGCAAGAGCTGCTTTGGCATCTGCGGCATTAAATAATGTCGAAGTGACCAAAATTGCCTTCTATCCGCCCAACACGACGAACTTTGCCGAGATTGTTAAACAGCTGACTGATTATGGCACACGCAGTGCTTTGCTCAACCGAAAAAAGGCTAACCTTACCGCTTTGGCCAATCAAGGTGACATTACGGCTCAACGCCAGCTCAAACAGCTTAAAACAACCAACTCAATGGGCGATCCTGGCTTTGATGCTGTATTAATTCCGGAATATGGTTCTAAACTCAAATCTATTATCTCGATGTTTGGTTATTATGACGTTTATGCACCGGAAGTAAAATTTCTTGGAACATCTATTTGGGAAAGCAGTCGCCTTAACAAAGAAAGCATGATTATTAATAGCTGGTATCCGACTTTGTCTCGTTATCAGAGCGCTTATTTTTCTAACAAATATTCCAAACTCTATGGTGAGCGCCCAAACAGCTTATATTCTTTTGCTTATGATGCCGTAGCGCTATCATCAGCTCTTTCAAAATCGCAAAATAGTGATGACATAAATTATGCCATAACAAACCCAGACGGATATATAGGAATTAACGGAGCGTTCCGTCTGTTTGCCAATGGCAGCAACCAACACAGTCTTGATATTATGGAAATCAGAGCCAACGGTGATGCTGTAGTAGATAGCGCGCCCAAAAGGTTTTCCGGTGATGACAGTCACTATTATAACCGTGAACAATTTGGTAGCTATCAACTATCAAGACCGCAGATTTTTGGTAAATCTTCCGAAGCAGCAGCAGAACAGATTTTCGGAGAGCAGATTTATGACGGGATGGCTCAAGAATTTTAGCTGATAAGTCAAATTTTGCTTGAAATATGTTTGCTTTTCGACAATATTATCAAAAGGAGAGCGCTGGGTCAAACCGCCGCCAATCTGGTCAGGTTCGGAAGGAAGCAGCCATAACGGTTTGTTTGAGGTCAGAGGCTCTCCACCATTTGTTTTTTAGTTAAGGTCATGGCTGTAGATAGTGATAATCAATATGTAGTTTTAGCCCGCAAGTATCGCCCGCAATCGTTTGATGATTTGCTCGGGCAAGATGCTTTGGTGCAGACCTTAACCAATGCCATTAAAAATAATCGTTTGCATCATGCCTATATTTTGACCGGTATCCGCGGAGTGGGTAAAACGACCACAGCGCGCATTATCGCCAAAGCACTTAACTGTACCGGTAAGGACGGTCAAGGTGGACCAACAATTAAACCTTGCGGTATGTGTGAGAACTGCAAAGCAATCGCAGCTGGTCGACATATCGACGTGATGGAGCTTGATGCGGCCTCACGTACCGGTGTTGATGATATTCGCGAAATTTTGGATGGAGTTCGCTATAAACCGACCAACGCCCGCTACAAAATATATATCATCGACGAAGTACACATGCTTTCCAAAAATGCTTTCAATGCATTGTTAAAAACTTTGGAAGAGCCACCATCGCACGTGAAGTTTATTTTTGCAACTACCGAAATTCGCAAAGTACCAATTACGGTGCTTTCTCGTTGTCAGCGTTTTGATTTGCAGCGCTTGTCAATTGAAGATTTGATGACTTTGTTTACGCGGATTTTGGAAAAAGAAAAAATTGCCGCAGACACCCAAGCTTTGCAGATTATTGCCAAAGCTGCCGATGGGTCGGCTCGTGATGGGTTATCGATGTTAGACCAAGCTATCTCGCTTGGGGCCGGAAAAGTCGAAACCGAGATTGTGAAAAATATGATTGGTTTGGCTGATCGCAACAAAACTTTTGAACTGTTTGAACTGCTGGTGAACGGCAAAACTAACGAACTTTTGGCCAATGTCGAAGAACAATATAAAAATGGCGCCAACCCACTGACTATTTTGCAAGATTTGGTAAACATCGCCCATATGTTGGCAAAAGCCAAAATTATTCCGAGTTCGGTCGATGATATTAGCTTGTCAGAAAGCGAAAAAGATTTGTGCAAACGATTGGCTCCCGAAATTTCAATTGCCGTGCTATCTAAGGTTTGGCAAATGCTGATTAAGGGTATCAGTGAGCTTGCAATTGCTCCGGTGCAAATTGATGCTGTGGAGATGATTTTAATCAGAATTGCTTATTCGGCTAACTTGCCTACTCCTTATGAGCTTTTAAACGACGTAAAAAAAAACTCTAGCTTAGGTGTATCCACCCCAGTTGCGGCCGTCTCGCATATTGCCCCAGCTTTGGAAAAAAAAAATAATCTGAGCGCACCTTTGGAAACAACCGAAAGGCCAAAGACAAACTCTGAAGGATTTATCTTTACAAAACCAGAAGAGTTGATTGATTATCTCGAAAATCATAAAAAAATTCTGGCAGCTTGTGCACTAAAAAAAGATGTTTCGATTATGGAATTTCGTGACGGATACATCAAAATGGTGGCCGATGCCAAAATCAATACTGATTTTGTGATGAATTTGCACAAAACTTTACTGGAAGCAACCGGAAAAGAATGGAAAATTGATTCTACCCACGGAACCTTGGGAGAAACAATTGCCAGTAAAGAAAAGGCTGCTGAAGAGGAATACAAAAGAAATGTTTCAGAATATCCCTTGGTAAAAGCAATTTTAGCGGAATTCAAGGGTGCAAAAATCGAAACTTTAACTCGCAAAATCAACAACTCAAACGATGTTAGCGAAAGTGATACCGAAACAAACGATAACGAAATCTTTTTTGATGAGGAGTAAGAAAAAATGATGAACATTCAAGGAATCATGAAACAAGCGCAAGCAATGCAGAAAAGAATGGAAGAAATGCAAGAAAAACTAGCCCAAGAAGAAGTTGAAGGAATTAGTGGCGGCGGAATGGTCAAAGTGGTCTTAAACGGCAAATTTGAAATGAAAAAGCTTGAGCTTGACGGCTCCTTAATTAATATCGATGAAAAAGACGTGTTGGAAGATTTGATTATTGCGGCCTATAATGATGCCAAAAACAAGGTTGATGAAAAAATGCAGAACAGTGTTCAAAGCGTTACCGGAGGTATGAATCTCGGTGGCTTAAAGTTGCCGTTCTAGGATACAAAAAATGGCCGGACAAGATATTGAAAAATTAGTCAAGTTAGTGTCTAAGCTACCATCGCTTGGGACACGTTCGGCGCGAAGAATCGTGCTCAATTTGCTAAAAAAACGCGAAAATTTATTTTTGCCTTTGATTGAGGCAATGCAGAATGTGGCAAGCAATGTAAAGACCTGTGAAATTTGCGGCAACTATGACACTTGCTCACCATGTTCAATTTGTGCTTCTGAGTTAAGAGAAAACGGAACAATTTGCGTGGTACAAGATGTGGCTGATTTATGGGCCATGGAGCGAGTTTCGTTTTTTAAAGGGAGATACCACGTTTTAGGGGGAATTTTATCGGCTTTAGACGGGATAACTCCAGAAGATTTGAATATTGAACCCTTACTTGAAAGAATTGCAAAGGAAAATATCAAAGAAGTGATTTTGGCTTTACCGGCGACTGTTGACGGGCAAATTACCGCGCATTATTTGGTGTCGCGCCTTAAAGATTTTGAGGTGAAAGTTTCAACATTAGCGCAAGGGATTCCGATGGGTGCAGAGCTTGATTATATGGATGAGGGAACTTTGCAGTTAGCCTTAAATTCACGCAAGGCATTGTAAAACTAACTAAATGAAAATTTAAATTATACCCTGTTTTTCAGAAGGGTATTTTTTTGTTTTTATTAAAAATTGGACAAATTACATTAGGGTAGGCTATTAAATTATCGCAAATTTTGTAAAAATATATTATGATATTACTTATATATAGAATCGCTAATGGGAGAATCTGTCGGTTTAGGTATC
>CALXTR010000016.1 GCA_944391475.1 uncultured Alphaproteobacteria bacterium
TTGGGGTATCGGTCGACCTCGTGTGTGGGCGGAGGTGTTAAGTGTCCTTGGGATATTAGTAAAATGTATTGTAATCCCAATATGTGCAGTTTGACAATTACCAAAGAAATGTGTGACGCAGAATGTAAAGATGTGGGCGAACAGTCTTGTTTGAAAGACGGAGTGACCTATTATGCTCGTGGAACTAATGATCTTAATACAAAGAGTTTATCTATGTACCTAAGATGTGTACTGGCTTTTTAATGACAAAGTTTGGGTAACAAGTATTATTATGTTTTTTTCTTTCTCCGAGGCTCCGACAGTGGCTTTTGCGCTGTCGGAGTGCTTTTTTATTTCAAGTTATATGTTTTTTGATAGATATCCCCCAGTAAACTGGGGGTTCTATAACAGCTACAAACCTTACGGTTTGACCACGCTCGTTGGCGTGGAGCGGTGTTGTTCCAACACCTTGGCATTCAGCCCCGAGTAAACTCGGGGTTTTCTGTAAGGCAACTAATAAATATTTCCCCCTTAATTGCCATGCAACTAAAGGGGAAAATATTGATGATTAAGAAAAAGTTGCTTAAAGGGTTATCGCCTACTCTATCGTATTTTCAATCAGGCGGTCCAAATTGGCTCTTTCGTGATTGTTATAGCCATCTTCTTCCGCCTTTCCTTTGCCAGAATCGTTTTTAAGCCGCTCTGAGGCCTTTTTTATCTGGGGGCGAGCCAACTTGTCAAAAAGCTCTTCGGCATCGTCTCCGGGGCGCTTATACGACTTTTTAGCCGGTTCGGATTTTTTGGGCTCGGAAACTTCTTTCTCTTCTTCCTCACCTTCTTCCTCGCTCCTCTTTTCTCCCCAGGTGCGGGCTTTTTCTCTTATCTCAAGCAATGTCTCTTCCGGTAGCATTTCTTCTAACGGTGTGGCAAATTTGCCTGCTAACTGATAATATTTTGATTCTTGCAAAACTTCCGGCTGGGTCTTTTCGGGCATCATCCAACCAATCATTATATTAAACAATATTACCAGCAAAAAGGCTCGTGCAACACCAAAAAATAATCCTAACATCCGATCTATTGTGCTCAATTTGGAGTTTCTGATGTCTTTTATCAAACCTGTGGTGGCAAAATACCACAGCAGCATAAATACAATTAAAATCAATGCCGCCGTGACTACTGATGACATCCAGCCTCCAACCACATATTCTTCTATAACCGGCTCAAATATCGGCAATAAGTATATAATTGCAATAATCGCAAATACCCATCCAATGATGGATAATACTTCCTTGACTAATCCGCGGTTTAAGGCGATTAGGGCCGAAATTCCCATGATTATCAAGATTATTACATCAACATTATTCATTGCCGATTTCCTTCTTTAGTTAAACATATTTATCAGTCGTTGGACGTTGCCGATTTCGTATATATTCAAATCATAGCTCTTGGCATTGTCTTTGCTATGGCGCGGCGGTGTAACAACACTCGAAAATCCCAGTTTTCGCGCTTCTTTCATTCGTAAAGACGGCTGGCTGACCGCCCTCACCTCTCCTGACAAACCAATCTCTCCAAAAATTACCATATCATGCGGTAGAGGTTTGTTGGTCAAAGATGAAATTACCGCCATGGCAACCGCTAAATCTGCTGCAGGTTCGGTTATCCGCAAACCTCCGGCAATGTTTAAGTAAACATCTTGTGAGCTTAAGTTCATGCCGCATCGCGCTTCTAATACCGCCAAAACCATGGCTAAGCGGTTGCTGTCCCAGCCGACGACTGCGCGTTTGGGGCTCGAATATCCGGTCGGGCTGACCAAAGCTTGTATCTCTACTAAAACCGGTCTTGAACCCTCAATGCCGGCAAAAACACAAGAACCAGATATATTGCCTTGCCTTTCGGCCAAAAACAGTGCGGAGGGATTTTCAACCTCGACTAACCCCTGATCTTGCATTTCAAAAACGCCAATCTCGTCTGTGGCTCCATAGCGGTTCTTTACTGCTCGCAAAATTCGGAAATGATGACCACGCTCGCCTTCAAAGTACAAAACCGTATCAACCATGTGCTCCAAAACTCTTGGGCCGGCAATGGAGCCTTGTTTGGTGACATGACCAACCAAAAACAAGGTAAAACCTTTCTTTTTGGCCAGTTTTATCAGCTCATAACTACATGCTCTTACTTGCGCCACACTGCCCGGAGTGGACTCTACTTCCTCCAAATACATGGTTTGGATAGAATCTATTATCACCACCGCGGCATTTGATTTTTCCAAAGTGGCAATAATATCCTTAATATCTGTAGCACTGGCCAATTTGACCGGAGCTTTTTCCAAGCCCAAACGTTTGGCGCGAATCCGCACCTGATCAATTGCCTCTTCACCAGAGATATAATAACATTCGGGCTTGCTCGGAAGTTCTGCAACTTTGGCGCAGGTTTGCAATAATAAGGTAGATTTGCCTATTCCGGGATCACCTCCAACCAAAATGACTGAGCCTGCTACCAAACCCCCTCCGCAAACACGATCCAATTCTTTTATGGAGGTGGTTAATCTATCTAATTTTTCTTGGCTGCCGCTTAGAGGTACAAAGTCTATAATCTGTCCTTTGCGTTTGCTAGGAAGGTTTGAAAAACCCTCGCCGCCGACTTTTTCTTCAATAATGGAATTCCACTCGCCGCAGGCATCGCATTTTCCCTGCCAACGCGGATACACCGTGCCGCAGTTCTGACAAACAAACTCACTTCCACCTCGTTTGGCCATATTATACCTCTACTTTTATCGGTCCTTGCGAACAACCGTTAATAAACTGGCAGACATAAGGATCGGTTGTTTTATCCATTTCTTTGACCGTACCCTGCCAGATGATTTTGCCTTTATACAACATGGCTATTCTATCAGCAATTTTGCGGGCTGAAGCCATATCGTGAGTAATGGTCAGAGCGGTTGCTCCCAAGCCTTTGACCGATTCAATAATCAAATCATTAATTACGTCGGCCATTATCGGATCCAAACCGGTGGTCGGTTCGTCAAAGAAAATTATTTCCGGGCGAGTGGCAATGGCACGAGCCAAGCCTACACGCTTTTGCATACCGCCGGACAATTCTGATGGAGACAAATCAGCAACATCGGGAGCTAGACCTACTTGGCGCAAAACTCGAATAGCTTCGTTTTTAGCTTGCTTTTTGTTCATTTTCTGATTTTCAAGCAAGCCAAAAGCAACATTCTCCCATACGCTTAAGCTATCAAACAAAGCTCCGCCTTGGAACAGCATGCCCATTTTGGAGTGCATTTCCTCTTTCTCACTTTCTTTGAGACCGACAACTTCTTGCTCATCAATCAATATGGAACCGGCATCGGGTTGTAGTAATCCCTGAATGCATTTAATCAGCACCGATTTACCGGTACCAGACCCTCCTATCACCACCAAAGATTCACCTTTGCGAATGTCTAAGTCTAAGCCATCTAAAACAACCTTCTTGCCAAAGGCTTTTTTAAGACCGGAAATTTTTATTTTTGTATCTGACATGGTAGCTCCTTGTTATTTGGAGAAGAAAACTTCGGTAATGATGTAGTTGAAAATCAAAATCAAAATGGAGGCTGAAACTACTGCATTAGTAGTAGCTGTACCCACACCTTGGGCACCACCTTTAGATTTGTAACCATTATAGCAGCCCATTAAGGAAATGATAAAACCAAACACTGCTGCTTTGACCACACCGGTGGTGATATCCAAAGCTTGCAGCTCCTGCAGGGTGGCATTAATGTAGTTAGCCGGGTTAAAGCCAAGTTTATACACACCGACTACATAGCCACCGAAAATACCAATTACATCACCAATTAAAACCAAAATCGGCAAGACCACAACGCCAGCAATTAATCTCGGTGCAACCAAATATTTGAACGGGTTGGTCGACAATGTCACTAAAGCATCAATTTGTTCGGTAACTCTCATGGTACCAATTTCTGCTGCCATGGCCGCACCGATACGTCCGGCAACCATCAAGGCCGAAAGCACCGGAGCCAGCTCGCGGGTTACCGAAATCAGCACTACGCTTGCAACCGTACTTTCCGCACCAAAGCTGGCAAAGCCGGAATAGCTCTGCAAAGCAATGACCATACCGGCAAAAATGGTGGTTAAACCTACAACCGGCAAAGAATAGAACCCAATATCAATCATTTGTTTGAACAACAAGCGACCATAAAACGGCGGGGTGACGCTATGATACAAGGACTGAGCAATAAAAATTGACAATTCACCAATGCGGGTAATGAATTTTACCAGTGGCTTGCCTTGTCTTCTTAAAAATTTTTCGATTGCACGTAAAAGCATAGAAATTCTCTCATCTGTTAAATCAATTTGTGAGCATATTAGAACTAACTGCCCCGAAAATCAACAAACTTATCAAACTCATCACAAGCTATTTTACAGCTCTTGGCCAACTTAGTGCTGCAATGATTTTTTCTGCGGCAGAAACCTCAAAGCTAAAAAGCTTTATCAACGGAAGCTTTACTCCTTCATATTCCCAGTTTTTGGGCTCGGGAAAGCGCTCAAGTTCGGATAAATCCCCTACCAGCTCAACGACCAAATCTAACTTGTTTTGACTAACAAACGGCAACTGCAAAATTCCAACCCCACGAACTTCTAGCATACCTTCCAATATCTTAGGGGCGGAGGCAAAAATTGTTTCACGGGAAACATTTAAATATACTCTATCATCAGCCACTAAAACAGCATCATAATTTTTAATCAAACGCAAGCATAAGTCTGACTTTCCTCGGCCAGACCCGCCTAACAACAAAATTCCCTTATCTTGCCAGGAAACGCAAGAGGCATGAATGTTGCTCATTTACCGCCCTCGCCTAATTGCGCCAAGCGTTGGCGTTTTTCTTCTGAAGTGGTACTAATGCTTATCTTTCGCCCCTCGCCTTCCGGCTGAAACTCCACCCGAAATATATTGCGCGGTAAATAAACTCCCATACGCTCGGGCCACTCAATTAGGCAAGCGCCATCATAGAGCGCATCTTCCATGCCAATCTCAAAAATTTCTTCCGGACTTTTTAGGCGGTACAAGTCAAAGTGATAAATTTCAAAATCAGCCCCCTCATAACTTTGCAGCAAGGTAAAAGTCGGGCTCGGGACTTCCATGGCGCCGCTTAGCTCTTGTATGAAAGCTCGAGCTAAAACACTTTTTCCCATCCCTAAAGTGCCAAATAGCGCAAATGTATCGCCTCTTTTAGCTATATGAGCCAGTTTTTTACCAAGCGCAATGGTGTCGCTTTCAGAGCTGCTAATATATTCAAAATCATTACTTTCCATGCCTAAAATCCCCATATGCCTTTCTTTTTGGGTTCTTTGGGTTTGATTATCTTAATGTCGGGTTTTTGGGTTTTTAGAACCCGCCAATCTTCCGGTCGATAAAAACTACCGCTCCATAAGCCATTTTTATTGCGGCGAGCCTCTTGCTCATAGGGAACATAAATATCGGTGTATTTAGTGGCAGCTAACGCCCAACCAGAAGTTACAAGTGCAGCACCTAAGTCATATTCTCCCAAGAAACACACCCCAGCCATATTACCGCGTTGGTCTTGTTGCATAACCCGACATTCCAGCTCATAGTCTAATATCCAATCTCTCAGCCAGGTGGCGGCCTTCTGACCGCATTTATAGGAGCGCTTGTTCTTATCGGCGCAGGTCTGGTCGGTATCAGGGGCATCAATCCCATATAATCTAAAATAATATCCCTGAATATTTAGCGTATCACCCCTAACAACTCGTGCAGAACTGCGGATAAGCGGATAATTCTCAATGGATGGGGCGCGTCGTTGTGGAGAAGAACCAAATTTTTCAGATATATTATCAACAAAACTGCCTATCTTATCTCCGGCGGTTTCCTCATCTTCTTGTTCTATGCCTCCAGGTGGCGGCAATGGCTGGCTATAGTTTTGTGGCTTTTGCCCTAAAAAACTTTTAAGATTGGTACCGATATTACCAATACCGCCATTAAAAGCCCCGATAGCATACAAAATAAACAACGATATACCCGCGAAAATTAAAAATGAGGGCAAGCAACCCATAGCACGCCAAGCCATTTTCAAAAACAAATACAAAACAACCAGACCGATAAACAGCCCGATAAACCCGCCGCCTTGCAGCAATACATTTTGACTCTGAGTTCCGGCGCCACCCCACAAAATGAGTAAAACCGCACCTAATCCATACAGAAATTTTTTTACAAACATCATTTTTAATCTCCGCGCGCTGTTGTATTTTCTTTATAGCGATATTTGGTAAATATATTCTTACTTTGTTGTTAAATACTCTCGATTTTAGCTTGTTTTATCCCCCATTTGTTTTACAATGTGGGTAAACAATTTAAGGGGGATAATATGGTTAAAATAATTGAACCGAGCGTAGAAATTTTTACACCGCTTAATGGTACCGAAATTTTGAAACATTTAGAGCGCTGTGCTCGCAATTGCTATAAGAGCGAAGATAAAATCACTGATGAATCTGCGCCTAAAATGATTAAAAAACTCATTGATATGGGACATGAAGCAATGATTGAGCATTTTACAATTTCGCTTAAAATTATTGCTGATACCGGTGTGCTCAAAGACATTACGCGTCATCGTTTGGTCAGTTTTGCTGTGGAAAGCACTCGTTATTGTCTTTATTCAAAAGATAAATTCGGAAATGAAATTTCAGTTATGAAGCCGGTTAATATTCAGGAAGGTACTCCAGAATATGAAGTTTGGCTTAATTGTATGAAAGAAATTGAAAAATCTTACCTTAAAATGGCGGAACTCGGTTGTAAAGCTGATGCTTGCAGAATGCTGCTTCCGCACTCAACCAAGTCTGAAATCATTATGACCGCAAACTTGCGTGAATGGCGTCACGTGCTGCGCCTGAGAACTGCTCCGGCAGCTCACCCAAGCGTACAACAGATTATGAAAATGGTCTTAAAAGAATTTAAGCAGAAAATTCCGGTTGTTTTTGATGATATTCCGTTGATTGAAGATGAGGCTGTTGCAGCTTAACTTCTTGTGTTTATTACAAAAAAAAGCTCCGTACTAATACGGAGCTTTTTTTATTAAGTTGAAGTTTATGAATTGGCGGTTTTTTGCAAATCTGCCTTGGTGTAGCAATTGCAATGACATACACCTTTTTCTTCAATATCTTTACGGCATTGCTCAGAAATGCAGTAACGAGCAGGATTCTTGCCGTCGCAAGGGCAGCGCTGCCATTCTTGCTCACCAAACATCATCTTTTTGGCATTGGCAATTTTTTCAATGTTTTTGGTTGGGGTGTAGCCAGCTTCGGCACACCGTTGAATCATGTTATCTAAAATACTCATTTTAGTCCTCTTCTTAGTCAATCATTTTAATGGTAAATTTGTCTGTGGCTGCGGTTGCTTCCGGAGCTTTAAATACAGTGTTCGAACTTGGCAAACTCTCGTTCTGGCGATTGCCTTCCAATATACTTAAAATCATGTCCAACTCAGCAACGGAGGCATATTGCATTACTACTTTTCCGCCGCCTTGCTTGCTTTGGCTGATTTTAATTCTCAGACCTAATTTTTTGATAAGGTCTTTTTCAATCTCAGCAATGTCTTCATCTTTGGAAGAAGTTTTTTTAGCTGATGGTTGTTGGGGTTTATCTTTGAGCTTGGCGACCAGTTCTTCAACTTGGCGCACGCTCAATCCTTTTTCTACAATTTGTTTAGCGATGGTTTCAGCATTATCCAATCCCACTAATGCTCTGGCATGTCCGGCCGAGAGTTTTCCTTCCTTAATTAGGTTTTTAATGCTTTCAGGCAGGCTAAGCAGTCGCAGCATATTAGCAACGTGGCTGCGCGATTTTCCGACAATTTGGGAGAGAGCTTCTTGGGTATGAGAGAACTCATCTATCAGACGCTGCATTCCTTCGGCTTCTTCGATGGCAGATAAATTTTCGCGTAGTAAGTTTTCAACCAAAGCGACTTCCAAAACCTCTTGGTCGCTCAAATCTTTTTCTATGACCGGAACTTCTTGTAAACCAGCCAGTTTAGCTGCCCGCCAACGTCTTTCACCGGCAATAATTTCGTATTTATCGCTGGTTTTTCTAACTAAAAGCGGTTGCAAAATCCCCTTCTCTTTAACCGATGCGGCAAGAGAATTTAAGGCTTCTTGGTCAAATTCGGTACGGGGTTGATATTTGCCGGGTACTATCTGATTAATGTCTATTTTATTTTGTGCGGCTTTATTGGTTTCAGAATTTTGAAAATCGAGATTATCATCTTCACCCAACAATGCTCCAAGTCCGCGCCCTAAGCTTTTGCGTTTATTGTGACCATTATCTTCTTTACCGAGCAAGGCATCTAATTCGTTATCGATCATGCGGCTAATTCCTTTTCTCTTTTCAAAACTTCTCCGGTTAAATTAATGTAAGCTTGGGAGCCAGGGCACTTGAAGTCATATAGCAAAACCGGCTTGCCGTGTGACGGTGCTTCTGAAATCCTAACATTACGCGGGATTACGGTTTGATACACTTTTTTACCGAAAAAGCTTCTAACATCGTCTTCAACCATTTGGGAAAGATTGTTGCGGCGGTCATACATAGTTAAGACCACGCCTTGCAATTCTAGACTTGGATTAAAATGTTTTTTAATCAAATTAATATTTCTGATTAAGTCGGTGATACCCTCAAGCGCTAAGAATTCGCACTGCAGGGGTACTATGACCGCATTTGCGGCTACAAGTGCATTAATAGTTACCAAGCTTAGTGAAGGCGGACAGTCAATCAGGACGTAGTCATAATTAATCGCATCGCGCATAAGGGCACGTTTGAGAGCAAATTCACGATTTTCCATGTCTACCAACTCAATTTCAGCACCTGCCAAATCAGGCGAGGAGGGAACAAGTGAAAAGTTGGGAATTTCAGTCCAAACCACAGCCTCAGTTATTTTTCTTTCACCAATCAAGACTTCATAGGAAGAGGCCATGCGTCCCCGCTTGTTAATTCCCATCGAGGTTGAAGCATTACCTTGAGGGTCGAGGTCAATAACCAAAACCTTTTTGCCGACAGCCGCCATAGCTGTTGCAACATTAATGGTGGTAGTGGTTTTGCCCACGCCGCCTTTACGATTAGCAATAGCAATAATTCTAGGCATTTTTTTCTCCCTTATGATGTAAGTCGGTAATGACTAAAATCACTCCGTCTTCACTTTCTTGGTTTTGAATAATTTCCAGATTAAATTTCCAGTCTTTCTTAGCGGAAGCAACCTCTTGCTCGTAACTTCTTCCCTTGAGAAAAATGAGCTTTGTATCCTTACCGCAGAAGGGACGCGAATATTTCAGAAGTTCGAGTAATGCACACATTGCCCGAGAGGTGATAACGTCTGCCTTTTCTGCTTTAATATTTTCAATACGATCGTTAATGATTTCGACGTTAGCGCCGGTTAACTCTTTAACCGCATTTAAATACAGTGTTTTCTTTTTAATACTTTCGACCAATTTAAATTTTAAATACGGCGTTTTTTCCTTAGCCATAACAGCCAGCACCATTCCCGGAAAGCCAGCACCAGAGCCAAAATCATAGACAGTTTTGGCATCTTGAGGCAGGAGTGAAAACAGCTGCATTGAGTCTAAAAAATGACGCTTCCAAGCATCTATCAGAGAGTTGCGACTAACCAAGTTCATCTTCTGTTGCCACTCGCCGAGAGATGCCTCATAGCGTTTTAAAAGCTCGTATGTTTCACGTGAAACATTATATTTTTCTATGGTATTTTTCATACCTAAATTTATATAATTTTATTTGAAATTTTAAAACCAAAATAACCAAGTTATAAACACGATTTTAAAAATATTTTAAATTCAATTACTTAAACACCATTTCTTGAATCTATTTCTTATGATTTTCAAAAATTTAATCCAACCAAAGTCTAGTTAGAACGGAAATTTGAACCGTTTTTGATAACCTATTTCTTGTAATAAATCTTCAGCCCGTTGATAATGCTGTCCCAACATTGCCGTACTATGCGCATCATCGGAAATTACTACCGGAACATCTCGCCGATTCAGCTCCTTTAACATCCAAGTATGAGGGTGCTGTTCGGTACACTTATTCCAGCCGGATGTATTTAATTCATATGGTTGTTTTGATTCGCTCAAAGCATCGATTATTTCCCATTTGGGCTTATCCCATTCCGGTCCAACCCCTAAATTGAAAATTTTATATAAATCTAAGTGGGCAATGAAAGCAAAATACCCGCTCTTTATCGATTCGACTACATTATCCCAACAGTTAGGAAAGTTTTTGACCAGTTCTTCGTGCGGGTAGGGGTAACCATGTAACAACACATCATACGGGTTGATTATGTCGCTTTCATCCTTGTTTCTCATGAAATGTGAGGCGCCAATGTAATAATCTGCTTTTATCTCAGACATTATTTTCTCAAAACTGTCTCGCCATTTCTTTGAGGGGAAAAAGTCAACTTCAAAGCCTACATATATCTTAATCGCACTCGATTGAGCTGCTTGTCTAATCTCTTCAATAATCGCCTTATAGTCATTAATAGCCTTTTTAATATCATTATAAGCCATCGGGTTTGATGGTGTGAGGTTAGGGTGATAACACAAATGATTGGTTATGCCCAACTCCTTAAATCCTATCAATTCGGCCTGTTTTATCATTTCAGCGGCCGTATTCTTACCGTCAAACTTATTTAAAGCGTGTGTGTGGGTGTGATAACTGAAATTTTGCATTTTACTCTCGGTTTAATTTCCAACGGTTGGTATAGTTTAATTCTTGTAAGATTTTTTCTACTTTGTCGTAATCCTTACCCATATTGTCTGCCTTGTGTGCATCATCTGATATTAGGGTCGGAATGTTGAGATTACGCATTTTTTTGATGATTTCTAAGGTAGGGTAAGGTTCTCCACTCTTGCTTATACCCTTGGAATTTATCTCAGTGGGCATATTTCGTGCTGCTAGGGCTCCTAATAGTTCATCAATTTCCGCTGTAAATCGTTCCAAGTTATAAATCTCTGCTTTACGTACAAAATCAAGATGGGCTAAAAAGTCAAAAAGACCACTTTTAACCGCCGTAACCAGAGTGTTAAAATGACGCCGAATAATCACTTCTTGTTCTTCTTTACTAAACAATACCGCAATATCACGGGGGTGATACAGCGTTTCACCATCACTGTTAAACACATAGTGGTTGCCGGTAAGGTAATAATCTAAATCGACTTCCTTGCGAAAATCCATAAACTCTTCCAACCAGCCATCATATATCATATAATCCACTTCGGCCCCAACGTAGACTTTGAGTGGGTAATTTGCAGCCAGAAGACGAATATTTTCGGCATGCCGCTGAAAATCACTAATAGCAGATTTAAACTCCTGGCGATAGATGTGAGGAGCATAATATTCTGAAAATCTTGACCAGCTAGGACTTTGCATAAAATTTTTATGTACGGCTAAATGGTCTGAAATGCCAATTTCTGTAAAACCAAGCTCAACCGCACGGTCTAGCATTTCCTTAATTGAGCTCTTACCATCTGAAAAAGTTGTATGGCAGTGATAAGTAAATTTTTGCATTACTTACTCCAATAGTTCATTTAGCCAAGATATTCCGGCAGGGGTTCAATCTTGGTGCCTTTGGCTGAAGCACTGATATTTACGCCTAAATCCTGCAGATTCTTAACCAGATTAGGATAACCGCGCAAAGCATAACTCGGCGTGGTAACTTTGCTTTTTCCTTCAGTCATGGCGGCCATAATAATTAACCCCATGGTACCACGCAAATCCATACCTTCAACATCGGCAGCTTTGTATTGTGAGGGCTTAATTTTGACTAACAATACTTTATCTGACATCTCTTGGCTAACTTTGACTTCTCTTTGCTCGGCTTCGGTCTGAAGTCCAAATTTTTGCATCTGCTCTAAATGGGCAATTCGTCCCGGCCAAATTAAATCTGCGATGAAAGATTCACTTGAGCCCTGACCCAATATCGGAGTCCAAATTTGCTGCAAATCGGTTTCCATACCGGGGAAGGGCGACATCTGCATTATCACACCGCTAAAATCGGCCCGATTGCGGAAATTTAGATTAAGCTGGGTTTTATCAGGCGAATAGTAAACGCCAGATTCAAACATATTATAAAGCTGGCTAAACCACGGACGGCAGTTATCAAAATTGATGTTTTCAATTTGGATTTCACCTTTGGTACCAACAGCCAACAAGGCATAGGTCGCAGCTTCCATGCGGTCGGGAATAGCATAAAAAGTTCCGCCATGCAGCAAACCACGATTTTTGCCGTCATAAATCAGCCCGGTGCGCTCATTTCCCGACAGTCCAAGTCCCATTTGCTGGAGCATCATCATCAGGTTGGAAATTTCAGGCTCCATGGAAGAATTATACATCATTTTTATCTCGCTGGCACCGGCAACCGAAAGCATCCAGTGATAAGTAGCACCATGGGAGGCCTTAAAGGTGGCATATACCGGATTTCCGCCCATGATTTTGTTTTTAGGCAAACTAAAGCAGAGATAATGACGGCTATTATAGGGTTCTTCGCTGATTTCGGCATTAAACACCGATTTAATGAGCTGTTCGTGAAAATCGGTGCGGCGTTTGCCTCCAAAAGAGCAACCTCCGGGCATCAAAACTTTCAAAGAATCAAACTCGCCGGTATGAACAAAGCGAGCTAAAAGTGATCCCCAAAGATAATAACTGGCACGAAAATGCACCGCCTTTTCGGAAATAACATTGCTGGTAATTTTGCGAGCGTGTAAATATAAGATGCGTTTTTGCGGCGCATAGCGAACATCAACACCTAATTCTTTCATAATATGTCCCATCTCCAGCACGTCGCTGATATAAGGAACATTGTTGATAATAACAGGTTCATCGGTTAACAATGAGGCGGCCATTAACCCGAGAATGGCATTTTTGGCACCACTGATATTAACCGAACCATATACCGGATTGCCGCCTCTGATACTCAGCAATTCGGGAATAAAAAAGGGGGAATTTGCAACTTCCATAACTTCACCGTGAGAAATTTGTTTTTACAATGAAGTTAGCCTATCAGAAAATGATTAATAAATCGTCAGTTTTTATTTTAATATATCAAACAAAGAATAGATATCACAACCACATTGTTGGTCAAAATGATGTTTGATATTTTTTAGAATAACTTCTACCCATGCATAATCTTTAGGAGTTATGTTCCGACGTGTACAAACACTTTGAATGCGATATTCGAGAGTGCAGGTTTTTCCCATGTCGTTTATCATATCAGCTAATTGCAGCAACAAATCGTAATCATCATATTCAATATTCTGCAGAAGCTGATGGCATATTTTCAAATCATCCGGCGGGAAAGGATATTCATTTAGCTCAAAATCTTTTTTATAAAATGTGTGGGTGAGGGAGGCTCGTGCCAAATCGGGATAGCCTTTTTCTAACATATAATAATAACCGGCCAGGCCATGAAACTTGTGGCAGGCATATTCATCTTGATATTTGCCGCAATCGTGCAAAAGCCCCAGAATATAAGCCCTTTCAGAGTTTAAATACGGTGTTTTTGAAGCAATTGTCTCGGCAATATGAGCAACTGCGGCGGAGTGAGCACGAAACTCTTGCTCCCATTCGGGACGGAAAGGGTGAGAAGATGCGTTACGTTCGGAAATGATATCTTCGAGCATTTTTTTAGCATCGTCGCGAGAAAGTAACTGTTTCACACTACACCTACTTATTAAGGTACCCTAAAACCGCCATGATTGCGGCCGGAGTTACACCAGGGATTCGAGATGCTTCACCAATAGTAGCAGGTCGAACCTTGGTTAGTTTTGCCACCATCTCTCGAGATAGTCCGCCAATCTTGCTATAATCAATATCTTCACGAATTCTAAGATTTTCATCTTTTTTGAAAACCTCAATATCGGCCATTTGACGTTTTAGATATCCAGCATATTTTGCCTCAATCTCAATTTCCTCATAAGTATTTTCACCCATAGAGCTCAGCTCAGGCCAGATGGTCATAATTGTTTCACGTGAAACTTCGGGATAGGACATGACGTTAAAGGCACTGCGGCGACTGCCGTCTTTCTTGGTCTTAATGCCAAATTTTTCTTCCAGCTCATTTGGACTAATATATAGCTGATTACAGAGTTCACGATAATGTTCAATTTGCGCCATTTTATCTTTAAATACACTGTATCTATATTCGCTAACACAGCCAATCTGCCAGCCTTTTTCGGTTAATCTGGCATCTGCATTATCAGCACGCAAATATAAACGATATTCAGAGCGCGAAGTAAACATACGGTAGGGCTCATCAACACCTTTGGTAATTAAATCGTCAACCATCACCCCAATATAAGCTTCACTGCGATCAATGCTAAAACTTCCTTTATCTAAAGCATACAAACCGGCATTAATACCTGCCAACAACCCTTGGGCGGCAGCTTCCTCGTAACCAGTGGTACCATTAATTTGTCCGGCTAAAAACAAACCCGGAACTTTTTTGCAACTTAACCGATTATCCAACTCTTGAGGGTCAACATAGTCATACTCAATAGCATAAGCCGGACGCAATATCCGCACATTCTCCAACCCTTTAATTGTATGAATAAACTGATCTTGTACATCTGCGGGCAGAGAGGTCGAAATTCCATTGGGATAAACCACATCCGTATCCAACCCTTCTGGCTCCAAAAATATCTGGTGGCTGGTACGGTCGGCAAATTTGACCAATTTATCTTCAATGCTGGGACAATAACGCGGTCCGATACCGGTTATCAAGCCGGAAAACAATGCACATTTACTAAAGTTATCGCGAATAATCTGATGCGTTTTCTCATTTGTATGAGTGATATAGCACTTGATTTGCGGATTGGTAATTTCTTTAGTCAGATAAGAAAATGGTTCAGGCGGATTGTCGCCTTCTTGACTCTCTAAAATATCCCAATCAATCGTTTTCCCGTCTAATCGGGCAGGGGTACCGGTTTTAAGCCGTCCAACTTTGAGACCCAAAGACTTTAAATACGGTGTTATACCAACACAGCTAACATCACCAACCCTGCCACCAATGCTGGTTTCGTGCCCGATAAACATTACACCGTTCAAAAATGTTCCTGACGTCAAAATAACCGCCTTAGCGCGCAGCTCCTGACCATCAGCTAACACCACTCCTTCAACCTGATTATCCTTAACAATCAGACCTTCAACGGCTGCCTCTATCAAGCTCAAATTATTTTGCTCTCTTAGCGCCTCAAGCATATATTTTTTATATAATTCTCGATCGGCTTGAGCACGAGGACCTCGCACTGCCGGACCCTTAGAGGCATTGAGCATACGAAACTGTATACCGGCTTTATCAATCACTCTTGCCATCAGACCATCTAGAGCATCTATTTCTCTAACCAAATGACCCTTACCTAATCCGCCAATAGCTGGATTACACGACATTTCACCGATGGTGCTGATTTTGTGGGTCACCAAAGCAGTTTTAGCACCTACACGCGCGGCAGCAGCGCATGCTTCACAACCGGCATGACCTCCGCCAACAACTATTACATCAAAATTGTTATTCATTATTATATAAGGCCTTAAAACATTTTATTTAATATTGCCGGCATTATAATCAAAAAAATTTATAAATCAATAAAACGCATAAAAAAAAGACCGTCATCAGACAGTCTTTTAATCCGTAATTATTCCGCTTAAATCTTAAGAATGGCATTTTTGCGACAAGCGTGTAAAAACTTAAACAACAATTCGTCGGGAAAATAGCCTGAGGTTGCCCTGATAATTGAAATAATCAAAATAGCATAGCTGTACGAACTATAGGCTCTTTCTTCACTATATGATATTTTAAAATCATCTATAACTGCATCAAAAAGTTTACATAGTTCAGACAAATCTTTACGTTTGACAGATTCAATTAAATATATACTTTCAAAAGATTCTAATAGGTCTCCGTTTCCAAAACTTTGTAATTTGCTTGCAAAAGCGGAAAAATCTTTTCTAGAGATTATTTCAGTTATGCTTTTAGTTCTTCCTTCTGACTCATCGTTGTACAGAACATCAAAAATTTGCATAGGATTGAAAACAAACCCGTGATAATTTTTTAACTCAAACCAAGCCGAAGTGCTAAAATTACGTTCCATAAAAATTTTATTTAATTAATAATCCATTATAATATAAATTTTCGGAACTTATACACTATAAGCTAGCTTGAGTCAAATTTTATTTACCGATGCAAAAATCACCAAAGATACGATCTAAGATTTCATCAACCTCGACTTGTCCGGTGATTTTGCCCAAAGCGCGGGCGGCCAAGCGAATATCTTCGGCAGTCAGTTCAATTTCTTTATCAAAGCTGAAGTTTTCCAGATTTTCGACCACATCTTGCAATGCTTCTCGATAACGCTTGCGGGTTATCAGCAAATTGGAATTGGAGGTAAAGCGCTGCTTGATTTGCTCGGATACGGCAAATAACACTGCCTCAACACCTTGTTTTTCTTTGGCCGAAATACAAATACATCCTGATTTTTGTAATTCAGAACACTGTTCAAATGTTAATTTATCACATTTATTTGCAATAAACAAAGTATTGTCTTTTAAAGATTTTTTCAAATTATCAAAGATTTGAACAGAGTCTTTTGATGCATCAAACAAACAAATTACTAAATCAGCATTCTTGATTTTTTCATATGCCAGAGCAATGCCTTTTTTCTCAATTTCTTCTTCGGCTTCGCGCAGACCGGCTGTATCGGTAAACATTACCGGATAACCACCTAAATCTAAGTGAATATCAATAGCATCACGCGTAGTACCGGCAATATCTGAAACTATTACAGCCTCTCTTTTGGCAACAGCATTTAATAGGCTTGATTTTCCGGCATTAGGTGGACCAACAATTACAACTCTAAAGCCTTCACGCAATCTTTCACCGATATTATCGCATTTCAAATGCTCAACGATGGAGTTCTCTACTTTAAATACAGTGTTTTTCATATCACTCATAATCGAAGAAGGGATATCTTCATCAGGAAAATCAATAAAGGCTTCTAAATGTGCTAACACTTTGACAAGCTCGTTTCTCCAACCAGAATAGAGCTCTTTTAACTCACCATCCATCTGGCGAATTGCATATTTTTGCTGTTCGGTCGTTTCGGCATCAATCAAATCTGCCAAACCTTCCGCCTCGGTTAAATCCATCTTGCCATGGTAGAACGCACGTTTGGAAAATTCTCCCGGTTCAGCTAAGCGAAAGTCTTTGATACTTGCTAAACTATCAAGGACTCCGGAAATTACCGCCCTGGAGCCATGAATCTGAAACTCGACGATATCTTCACCATTAAATGAATTTGGACCCCTAAAATACAAAACCAGGCATTTATCAAGTAATCGTCCATCAAGAGCTGATTGCAATCGGCAAAAATATGCATAGCGCGGCTTGATGTTTTCAACCTTAATATCTGTCATTAACCTGACGGCATCCAGAGCGCGGTCTCCAGAAACTCTTACTACTGCAACTCCTGACTTGCCATATACCGTTGAAAGGGCATAGATTGTTTGTGCGTTCATTTTTTCTCCTTTTTATGCTTAATTTGTTATAGTCGGAGTTCTAAAATCTTGCAAGTTTTAAAAAAGGCCTTTTTTTTGACTCCAGAGAGGAAATTTACTTCTTGTTAAGTTATGTATCATAGAATCGCTCAAAAACCTCTCTACGGGCTTTAGGCGGACTCAATTTTTTACAACTATAAAACGAGTTAATAATCATGCAGCAATCTAAACTAATTATTTGGGATTTTGACGGGGTAATTTCTGACACCGAACATCTTTGGATTAAAAATTGGCAAATCTTGCTTAAAAATTTTTTTAATATTGATTGGGACTTTGCCAAGGCCAATAAAATTCTTGGCGGGCTAAGCCCAAAAACTAAAATTGAAAATCTTTCCAAGCTTGGTATCGAAATTAATGACCATTTCTTACTGGAACTTAAAAAACTTGACTGGGAGGCCATGAAAGATATGCGACCGGTTGAGAATGTGGTTGAAATTTTTAAGCTCAAAGAATTTGAACATTGCATTGCTACCGGCGGAAATCTTGATAAGACCATGCGTAAGCTTGATTTACTCAATTTTAACCGCTACTTTCCGGAAAATAAAATTTTTACCGCTCAACAAGTTCAACATGGCAAGCCGGAGCCTGATTTATTTTTACTGGCAGCACAATCTTGCGGATTTAAGCCTAACGATTGCTTTGTAATTGAAGATTCATTAGCCGGTCTTAGTGCCGGACTAAAAGCCAATATGGTCACCATTGCCTTTTTAGGCTGTCCGATGAACAATAATCCGCAATATATTCAGAAAGTTAAAAATCTCGGAATAGAACATATTTTTTATACAATGAATGACTTAAAAAGATTTTTACTTGCAAAGCTATAAGTAACAAAAAAGCTCGGTTTCCCGAGCTTTTTTTATTTAAGAATTCATGGTATTGAAAAAGTCTTGATTATCTTTGCTTAAGCGTAGCTTATCAAGCAAAAATTCCATACCATCGGTCATGCCCATTTGCATCAGCACACGGCGCAAAACCCACATCTTGGCCAAGGTATCTTTATCAACCAATAATTCTTCTTTTCTGGTTCCAGAACGAGTGATATCAATTGTTGGGAACAAACGCTTATCAGTCAACTTGCGATCCAGAATAATCTCAGAGTTACCGGTACCTTTGAACTCTTCAAAAATTACTTCATCCATGCGCGAACCGGTATCAATCAAAGCAGTAGCGATAATGGTTAATGAACCACCTTCTTCAACATTACGGGCGGCCCCAAAAAATCTTTTTGGACGTTGCAAAGCATTAGCATCAACACCGCCGGTCAAAACCTTACCTGATGAGGGAATAACCGTATTATATGCTCGGCCCAAACGAGTAATCGAATCTAACAAAATGATAACGTCTTTTTTGGTTTCGACCAAGCGTTTAGCTTTTTCAATCACCATTTCGGCCACCTGAACATGGCGAGCAGCTGGTTCATCAAAGGTTGAAGAAATAACTTCGCCTTTAACCGAACGGGTCATATCGGTAACTTCTTCCGGGCGCTCATCAATCAATAAAACCATCAAATATGCTTCAGGGTGATTAACAGCTATCGCATGAGCAATATTTTGCAACATTACGGTTTTACCGGTACGAGGAGGAGCAACAATTAACCCTCGTTGACCTTTACCTTGAGGAGCAATTAAGTCAATTACTCGAGTTGTATAATCTTTTTCTCCGTTAATAACATCAAAATCCAATTTTTCGGTTGGATAGAGCGGAGTTAAGTTATCAAAATTAACCCGAAGCTTGGATTTTTCCGGGTCTTGAAAGTTAATGGCATTAATTTTGGTTAAGGCAAAATAGCGCTCATTATCGCGCGGAGCTCTAATCTCACCTTCTACCGTATCTCCGGTACGCAAACCAAATTTCTTAACTTGTGCCGGTGAAACATAAATATCATCCGGACCTGCCAAATAATTTGATTCAGCAGAGCGTAAAAAACCAAAACCATCTTGCAAAACTTCTATAACGCCTTCGCCGCAGATGGTGTTATCTTCTCCGGCAACTTTTTTTAAGATTGCAAACATTAAATCTTGAACACGCATGGAAGATGCGTCATCAATACCCAAATCTTCGGCTTGTGTTAACAACTCCTGAGGGGATTTTTGCTTTAATTCTTTTAAATTCATGAAATACCTTGATGTATCTGATGTGAAGGATATATTATATATAAAGGACAGTAAAATGTCCGGTAGGTGATTTTTTTATAATGTTTATTTTCTTGATTGTCAATTTTTTTTATACACAGCCCGAAGGGCCCAATCTATAAATTTAAAAAAAGTATTTGTATTAGTATATGCCTGTTAGTCTTGTGTATTATTTTTGATAAACATGGTTATCCAGAAGTTTTATGTTTGTTAGTAAAAATGTGAATCAAAAGTTAACCACTTTTTAAGAATCGTTAAAAAATCATTAACAAAATTTGTAAACTGAAATTTATGAGCTTTGTTGATAGATTTTTATATCCACAGCGTCTTGATAAGTTTTTAGCCTGTATATAACTTGCAGATATAAATTTGTTAATCGGTGATAAGTATTGTATAAATGTTGGCAAGGGTATAGTTATGCACAAAAGGTTAACGATTTGTGTATAACTTGCCAACCATATGTTTTGGGGTAAAAAAATGAAATTAGTGGCAATTACCGGTTCTATTGGTTGTGGCAAAACTACTTTGGCCGGTTTGGTTAGAGAACTTGGTTTTGTGGTCTATGATGTTGATGGTTGGACTAGGGCTCTTTATCAAAAATCAGAGTTTGTAAAACTGATTTTGCAAAACTTTCCTGAAGTAAATGATAACGGTAAAGTTAATAAGCGTAAGCTCAGAAATTTGGTCTTTGGTCATAATGATGAGCTAAAACGTTTGGAAATGTTGGTGCATCCGTTTTTGGAAAAACGTTTTTTTGAGACTATTCATCGAAATTGTCGTTATGATGATATATTCTTTATTGATGCGGCTTTGATTTTGGAACTTGGTTGGGATAGATATTGTGACTTGGTGATTGTGGCTGATGTTGACAGAGAAACCCAAAAACAGCGAGTAATGAAACGCGATAATATTTCGGCTCAAGATTTTGAAAAAATTTTATCTGCTCAAATGGATAATAAGGAAAAAATTTTGCGCTCAGATGTGGTGATTGAAACAGATAAACCGCTTGGGGTTTTGAAAATTGAACTATTAAGTGTTATTGACGAGTTATAACGATGGTCAGAGAAATTGTTTTTGATACGGAAACTACCGGTTTTGATCCTGAAAATGGGGATAAATTGGTTGAAATAGGGGCGGTCGAACTAATTAATCATATTCCGACCGGGGTGACTTATCACCAATATATTAATCCTCAAAGGGAAGTTCCTGAAGAAGCTTTCAAAGTGCATGGTTTGAGCTATGATTATTTGAAGCAATTTCCAACTTTTGATAAAATTGTTGATGAATGGTTGGATTTTGTGGGTGATGGTATCTTAGTGGCTCACAATGCTTCTTTTGATATTAAGTTTGTGAACTATGAGCAAAAACAGCTCGGCAAAACTCAGTTTACTTGGGATAGGGTGGTTGATACTTTAGAAATTGCCAAAACCTTGTTTCCAGGTGCGAGAGTTAACCTTGATGCCTTGTGTAAAAGGTATAATGTTGATAATACAGACCGTACTTTGCACGGAGCTTTGCTTGATGCTCAGTTGCTCGCACAAGTGTATCTGGAGTTATTGGGCGGTCGCGAACCAAGTTTGTTGCTTGATAAAAACAAAAATGCTCAGGTTTCTTTGGCTTCTCCAACAGATAGTGATAAGCGCCAATTATCAGAAAAAAAATTCAGAGAGCCTAGAGTTTTTGCGCTTTCCGAGGAAGATGAAGCTAAACATAGAGAATTTTTAGAAAAGAAGATAAAAAATCCAATTTGGTTAGCTGAAGTGGCTGAAACTGAAAAACAATAAAAAAAACCGGGACGACAATCCCGGATTTTTTTTAATTTGTACTTTGTTTTTTGTGTTGATACATGGCTGCAAAATCTATGGGGTTTAACATTAAAGGTGGCAAACCGGCATTTTGCAATGTATTGGTAATGATGTTGCGGGCAAATGGGAAAAATAGGCGAGGAATTTCAATTAGTAATACTGGTTCTAGGTGTTCTTCTGGAACATTTAAGCTTACGACACCGGCATATTCCATTTCTAAAATGAAAAAGGGTTGATTATCAACAACACCGTTAATCTTAAACAATAGTGATACGTTGAAAAAATTGTCATGCATATGATGCGCATTAACATTAACATCAATATTAATATCCGGATTTTCTTTTAAGTTGCGGAAAATTTCCGGAGCATGTGGAATTTCTAGTGATAAGTCTTTTATATATTGATTGTTTATGACAATCGGGGGAGTTGGGTTTTGAGTGTTTTCCGGATTGTCGTTGGCGATGTTTTCTTTTTGTTTTTGAACCATTTTTATCTCCTTTTATGCGATATTTGTTAATATAATGATTACACTCTATTTTTCAATTCGTCAAATAATTATGGTTGATTAATCGGTTAAATATTTATATATTGTTTTAAGAAGATTTTTTTATGTGAAGGATAGGATTGTTTGATGTTGGGACAATATTTTGATATTTTGGTGTTGTTAGTGGTGGTGGTATTAATCTTTAATCGATTGAAAGCAGTGCTTGGAACCAGACCCGAATCAACGCAGAAACAAGCAGAAGAAAATGCTGCAAAGCTGTTTGATTTGATTGTAAAAGAAGCTCAACAAAATCAGCAATCTATGGCGGCTCAAGTGGTCTCGATTGATAATAATGTGCTTGAAGAAGAGAAGACAGAAACCTTAAGTGATACTGACAAGGTCTTAAATTCTATTCCTAATTTTGATAAAAATAACTTTTTGTCAGGTGCTAAAAGAGCTTTTGAGATTATTGTTGAGGCTTTTGCCAAAGGGGATATTGCAACTCTGGAAAAACTCGTAAATAAAAATTTGTTGAAAAAATTTCAGGAAGTAATTGAAAATCGTAATGCTCAAGGTGTGACTGCGGAAGCTGATTTTATCGGTTTTAATAAGGCCGAAATTATTAAAGCTAAAATCGGCAAAAATCAGGTGGTGAAAATTATTGTGGAATTTGTAAGTGAGCAAGTTAATTTGCTTAAAAATAATCAAGGCGAAGTTATTGAAGGTGATGATAAGTTTATTCAGAATATTACCGATGTTTGGACCTTTGAGAGAGCGTTGACTTCTTCTAACCCTAATTGGATTTTGGTGTCGACTAAGAAATGATGACAAAGAAACTTTTTTATGTTTTGAGTATCTTATTGCTGGCTTCTTGCGGCGAGAAAGAAGAAAAAGACCAACCGGTGGAAATGCCTGAGAAAGTTGAGATATCCAGCCTAAAGGTGACCCCGGTTAGTTTTGCTGATTTGGCTGATTGGTCTAAAGATAATGTCAATGAGGCTGTGGAGGCATTTAAGCTTTCTTGTCCCAAAATTATGCAAATTAACAAAGAATACATGGGGCACGCCAAAATAAAAATATTAACCGCCGCTTATCAAGAAGCTTGTAAGGTACTGCCGTTATATAAACCGGAACAATATCGCGAATTTTTAGAAAAAAACTTTATTCCTTATGCGATTACTTATGATGATAATCCAAATGGTAAATTTACATCTTATTATGAAGTGATGTTTAGAGCATCAAAATATAGAAAAACCGAATTTTCTTATCCGATTTATGGAAGACCTGCCGACTTATTGGAGATTAATCTACAAGATTTTGATAAGTCTTTGCCTAAAAAACAGCTGATGGGACGTTTGGTGGGACAAAAGTTGGTGCCATATTATACTCGCGAAGAAATTAATAAACTTGGGCCGCGTTTAAGAGCTCAAGCTTTGTTATATGTGGCATCGCCGGTGGATGCATTGATTGCTCAAATTCAGGGTTCGGCAATTGCTCAATTGGATGATGGAACTTACCAACGTATCGGTTATGCCGGTAATAATGGGTGGCCGTTTAAGGGGATTGGATCTATCTTATTGGAACATAAGGAACTTGCCAGCAATGAGATGAATATGATTAGAATTAAGCAATGGCTTAATGAAAACTCTCATAAGGCTGACAAATATATGAATGAAAATCCTCGTTATGTATTTCATCGGCTGATTAGAGCTAATGGGCCAATCGGAGCGCAGGGTGTTGCATTGACTGCGGGAAGAAGTTTGGCTGTTGATACAGATTATATTCCCCTTGGTAGTCTATTGTGGCTTGAAACATCTTATCCTGATAAGGGAAAACTTGGAAAATTGGTGGTAGCTCAAGATGTAGGCGGAGCAATTAAAGGTCCTATCCGTGGTGATTATTTTTGGGGCAGCGGTGGTGATGATGTTCTCCGCTTGGCCGGAAGTATGAATGCGGCTGGTCGTTATTACATCTTGGTTCCTAACAATGCTGAGGTAAAAGTACAATGAGTTCTAAAGTACCAAATAAGGCCGATTTATTGGTCTATAAGGCCTTAAAAACAGCTATCAGCCAAGATAAACTCAGAATATATCTTGATTATGGTAAAATTAACCGCCCGCAATCTCCGGTCTATGATCCTTGGGAATCGCTTTTGCCAATTTTGATTCCGGTGCTAATTGGTTTGGCGCTGATTGTTGGGGTCGGAGTGATTTTTGGGTTGTTGTTTATTGGTGTGATGATTGAGGTATTTAGCGTTTATTTCAAAAAGAAAATTTATCGCCGATTGATTGAACGAACCAAAGCTTATTTGGTGTCTGGATATGAAAATTGTGAGAAGCTTTGGGAATGGGGTGGTATTGTGTTGGTGAATGCTGATAACAAAACTATCGGCTGTGTGGCACCAGAAGGCGATTGGAAGGATTTTGTGGTAATTAATTTTGCTGATTTGATGGTTGATAAGGAAAATGAAGATAAAAAAACTGATAACCAAGAACAACCTTCAGCAGCCTGATGATAGTGACCAACAAGCATGGCAAGATGCGCTAAAAGGAGTGAAAAAACTTAAAACTCCGAATGTTGATTTATCGAAACCCAAACCTCAAGAGTTTGTTATTCGGGAAAATGTTAATGTTTTTGAAGCTTATGGCGGAGAAAAACTTGATTTTATAACTCCTGGAACCACTTGTAATATTGATGCTAATACCATGCGCCGTTTTAAGCGAGGTGAGT
The DNA here is from genome assembly GCA_944391475.1 of uncultured Alphaproteobacteria bacterium. GTDB lineage: Bacteria > Pseudomonadota > Alphaproteobacteria > RF32 > CAG-239 > MGBC133411. Next base: position 24,743 of record CALXTR010000016.1, read on the forward strand.
TTGCTATCGAATCTATTTTAGATTTGCATGGTTGTCATGTTGATGAGGCTTTTGACAAAGTAGAAGCTTTTATCAAACAAGCTTATTTGCGTCGTAAACGCTGTGTTCAGATTGTGACCGGAAAAGGATTGCATCGCGAAGATGATGTTTTTGCAATACGAGGTGTACTCAAAGAATTGGTGCCTCAATGGTTGAACAACCCTCAAATTAGACCGCTGATTTTGACATTTGATTATTCGCGGATTGAAGATGGCGGTGAGGGCGCTCTTACGATTTTGCTACGTCGTAAAAGGAATGATTAAATTTTTTTATCAGAACTATTGCAAAAGCTTGAAATTGGGCAATTAGCACAATTTGGTTTTTGAGCCTTGCAGATATATCGTCCAAACAAAACCAACCAATGATTGGCATTTTTTTTGTAATTATCCGGCAATACCGCATTTAAGTCTTCTTCAACAGCAAGCGGAGTTTTGCCATCTGAAAACTCTAAGCGGTGTGAAATTCTCATCACATGAGTATCAACAGCAATTGTTGGCTGATTAAACCAAACATTAAGCACAACATTGGCCGTTTTGCGGCCAACACCAGGAAGATTTTCCAGAGCTTGGCGGTCAAATGGAACTTCACCTTGATATTTGCTTATCAACTCTTGGCTCAAAGCAATGATATTCTTGGCTTTGTTATTATATAGTCCGATAGTTTTGATATACCCTTTGAGATTTTCTAAACCGAGCGCTAACATTTTTTGCGGAGTGTCGGCAATCTTAAACAGCTCTGCAGTAGCTTTGTTTACGCCTTTGTCCGTACTTTGAGCAGATAGCAATACTGCAACCAGTAAAGTATAGGCATTAGTGTAATCAAGTTCGCAACGTGGGTTGGGATCTTGGTCATTAAAAATTTTGAGAATCTGGAGAATTTCTTCGTTTGTTCTCATGCTTTGACACCTCCGGCACCGGCTGCTTTGGGCGCATTTTCATCTAAGGGCCAGCGTGGTCTGGGTTTGAAATCCAAACTATTGGTATAGCCGTTTTGGAAACGCTCTAAACCAGCCCAAGCAATCATAACACCATTGTCAGTGCAAAAACGAATCGGTGGGGCAGAAAATTCTAATCCGCGTGCTTGAGCTAAGAGTTCCAAACGAGTGCGCAAAAAGGTGTTGGAAGCCACGCCACCGGAGACTACCAAGTCTTTGCCTTGAGGGTATTTTTGTTTGAAATAGCTAATAGCTTTATCTAATTTTTGGCACAGGCATTCGGTTACGGTAAACTGGAAACCGGCACAGATATCGGCAACATCTTGTTCAGGTAAAATGGCGTGTTCTAAAATGCCGTCGGGAGAATAAGATTCAATTATTTTTCTAACTGCGGTTTTTAAGCCTGAAAAAGATAAGTTGCAATCGCCGGAATTAAACAATGGTTTGGGCAATACAAAGCGGCGACTATTACCAACAGCAGCCATTTTCTCAATTATCGGCCCACCTGGATATCCTAATCCTAACATTTTGGAAACTTTATCAAAAGCCTCACCGGCAGCATCATCAATGGTGGTGCCGAGGCGTTCAAAATTGCCAACGCCTTTAACCACTAAAATTTGACAGTGACCACCAGATACCAATAAAAGCAGATAGGGATATTCAACATTGGAAGTTAGACGAGCGGCTAGGGCATGGCCTTCCAAATGATTGACCGCAACAAAAGGTTTATTTAAGGCCAAGCACATGGCTTTAGCAGCCATTACACCAACAACTACACCACCGATTAATCCGGGGCCGGAGGCAGCGGCAATGGCATCAACATCTTGAGGTTTTAGATTGGCGCTTTTGAAAGTGTGGTCAATAATCTCATCGATGTGTTCTAAATGTGAACGAGCGGCAATCTCTGGCACCACGCCACCAAAAGGTTTGTGCTCGTCTAATTGAGTGAGCAAGCACTGACCTAAAATCTCTCTTTTTTCATTAACTATTGCGGCTGCTGTTTCGTCGCAACTGCTCTCAATCCCTAAAACTATCATTTGTTTACTCTTTTTTCATTGATGTTTTTGTATAGTTATATACACTATAATTAAATCAAAAGCAAAGGCAATTTTTACGGAAAGGCTTAAGATGGCAAAGAATCCGAATGCAGAAAATAAAAATCTTCCCGAAGAGGCGCCTCAGCCCCAAAAATCTAAGGGGAAAAGAGTGTTGAGGTGGTTTTTGGTGATGGTGATTTTAGCTGGTGCGGGAATGACGATATGGAAGAATCCGCAACTGTATAATCAGTTAAAAACAGCAGCGGAAAAAGTTTTTGTTCAGCCTCAGCCTGAGCCTAAAGGACCAAGCCAAATTGAAATTTTGCAGCAAGAAATTGCTCAGCTTAGAATTGAATTGGCTCAACGCAATGTCGATGCTCAGAATCTTTCTAATGATACTATTGAAAAGCTTAATCAGAAATTTGAAAATCTGGAAAAAACCAATTTGGCTATTATTGATAACAAGGCCGATGCTGCAACGGTTTTGGGTATTGTGACCCGTTTGGATCGTTTGGAAAATAAGGTCAATGTTTTAGCCAGAGTTACTGATGAAAGTGCGCTTATTTTAACAGCCGTGATGCTGGTTAAAGACAGTGCGGAACAAGGCGGAAGTTTTGAATATGAGGCGGCAATTTTAAGCCAGTTGGCGCAAAATAATTTGTCGGTGCGTCCGGCGGTGGAACAAATTCAGAAAATTGCAGTTAGTGGTGTAAAATCTAATGTCTTTTTAGTAAAGCGCTTCGATGTTGTATATGAAGAAATTGCCGAACTGCAAAAAAAGGAATTTGAAAAAACATGGAAGGATAGACTTAACAGCAAGTTAAATCAGTTTATCAAAGTTCGTCGCACCAATAATCAAGTGCCGGAATTTGAGGCTGACAAAACCTTGCTTAATATCAAAAAGTTGGTCGATGCGGAAGATTTGCAAAGCGCATTGATGTTATTGCAGCAGCCTAAAAACGCAGATTTGCTGTCCAAGTCTGAGGCTTTGCAAGAATGGGTCGGTTTAGTGAAGACCAAAATGGAATTTAACACTTCGGTTAAGCAAATAGCTAATAATGCATTGGCGGTTATGAAAGTGAACTCAATTAATAAGGAGATTAACAATGACTAGAAAAATTTCAACTTTTGTTTTGTTGGGGCTGGTTGCAGCAGTCATTGTCTGGATGTTGGATAAAGAAAGTGTAGCCACTATTAATTGGCGTGAGTTTGATATTGCTTTGTCGGTGCCAGAACTCCTGTTGTTACTATTGTTTGCCGTGGTGGTTTTAGATGTTGCAAATCGCTTGTTTAGAGCCTTACTTAAACTTCAGGTTAATGAAGTGTATAAGACCTCTTTGTTGTCAAACCGTGATGGACAAGAAGATGAAACTATTGATGTTTTGGCGGGTAAAATCAGTGAGAAAATAATTATCGATCGCAAAGATTTTGACCGCTCCTTGCTCCAAGTCTTAAAAGCTATGACGGCAATTACGGCCGGAGATATGGCTGAGGCCAGACAAAATATTAAAGAACTCAAAAAGGTTATTGGTAAAGATCCGATCATCGATTTGTTGATGATGAAAATTTACAAAGGCGAAAAAAATTATGACAAGATGGAAAAATTGTCTGAAAAACTGATGCGTAATGCCGATATTCAGATTGTGGGTATGAAGGCTGCGGTGGAAGCTCAGATGGAAAAGAAAGAGTTCCAAGTCGCTTTGGCAACAGTTAATAAAGCCTTTGAGTTGCGTCAGGATTTGTATTGGATTATTGAAAGTGCGTTTGAGTTAAGAGCCAAAGCGCAAGATTGGGAAGGGGCAATTCAGGTTCTTGATGCCGGTTATAAAAAGAAAATCATTCCGCTTAACAAGTATAATCGGTTGCGGGCGATGGTGCTTTTTGAAAGAGCTAAGCAATATCAAGAAAATGGAGATGAAGTTAATTTCTTCAAATATGTTTCTCAAGCAATTAAGGCTGATGATACTTTGGTGCCGGCAGCTTTGGCTTTGGCTGATTATTATAAGAAAAATGATAATCAGGTCCGCTTGGCCGAGAATGTATTGATGACGGCTTGGAAGAAAAATCCAACCGATGCCATTGCTTATGCTTATATCGATTTGTATGGTGATAAAAAAGGTAAAGAGCGGATGAAACGCTTGGAAACTTTGGTTAATTGTAATGCTTTGCGTCCTTCTTTGAACAATCGTTTAGTGGCAGAACTGGCAATTGAGGGTGGACATTGGGCGAAAGCAAAATCAGAAGTGGAAATGTTCTTGGTTAACAATCCGTGTACCAAAAAAGTTTGCAATATGATTGCTGAAATTGAAGACAAGTTTAATAAAGATAAAAAAGAAGCCAAAGCTTGGCGCAAACGTTTGGATAGTTGTGCTGATGATGCTCTTTGGGTTTGTGCGGTATGCGGCGAAAAGTCTGAAGAATGGCATTCGGTTTGTCCGAACTGTAAAGCTTTTGGACAAGATGAGTGGCATTTGTATGTGGAACATCAGTCCAATGATGTGTTGGAAGAAATTGATGATGATGAAGATGAGGAATAGTCATGACTGATGAAGAATTAAAGCAAGTTTGGCTCAACAATTATCGTGTGGTACCAAGTATTTTTAATGATGTTAAAAAAGTTGAGGCGGTATCAACGGCTTTTAACACTAATATTGATGCGGTATTAAAGGTATCTGGTAGTAAAATTGCGGAATTGGCAAAAAAACTTAATCTGTCTTGGGACGATCTTCATAAAATCAAAAAAACAAAAATCGGAAAACCTGAAGATGTAATTAAAGGCTTGGTTAAGTGTTTTGAAAAAGGTATTGCCGAAGAGTGGATTACTGAAGATATTGATGTTTATAATTGGATGACCAAAGAAATTGGTTATGATCGTCTTCAAATGGGCGGACAAGCTGGAATTGTGGCAAATGCAATGGCTGCTTGCGGGGTGAAAAAAGTATATGTTCACACAAATTCTTTGCCCAAAAAACAAGCAAACCAATTTCTTAAGTTTGAAAACTTGTGTTCTTTTGATGAAAATGGTGAGGAAAAACCGGCTTTCCAGATTAATCGCTCTAAAGATGTACCTTTGATTCATTGGATTTTGGAGTTTGACAAAGGTGATGTGTTTGAGCTTGATGGTAACAAAGCAGAGTGTCCAAAGTCAAACCGTTTTATTGCGACTTATGATCCGCTTAATCTGAGTTTGACTATCGATGAGGCTTTTGTTAAGGATATTGAAAACCAAAAACTCAATTATGTTATTTTATCTGGTTTTCACGCTCTTACCAAAAGCTCAGGTGGTTTGAAACTATTAGATAAGGCCTTGTCGGTGATTGATGCTTGGCGGCAAAAATGTTTGGGCTGCATTATTCATTTGGAGCTGGCTTCAACTCAAGATGTGGCTATTAGAAAAGCAATTGTTAATAAGATTGTACCTCTGGTAGATTCAATCGGAGTTAACGAACGCGAAACTATTGATGTACTGCAGGTTATTGGGGAAGAAGAACTGGCCAAAAAGTGCGAGGAAAATCCCAATAGTGTTAACTTGTTTGAAGCTTTGTTAAAAATTAAAGAAAAAACTAAGTGTCCACGTATCCAGTTGCATATGTTTGGTTTATATATCACTTTGCAAAATAAGTTTTTCAAAATTAATCCCGAAAATAACCGCAAGGGAATGATGTTGGCGGCTTCGGTGGCTGCACACAAAGCTAAAATTGGCAATATTGATAATTGCGGAAGTGAGCCTTTGTGGTCCTTGAGCCGAGAGGTTGGGGATGTTGGAATTGCTGAAATGCGCGCCTTGGTCAAATATATGAAACGCCCCAATATGCTTAAAACCGGTATGGCCGATTATGCAGAATATGAGGTTATTGCCGTACCGACGATTTTGGTGGATAATCCGGTTACATTGGTGGGTATGGGAGATACCATATCTTCAATTTCTTTAATTGGAAGTTATAAAGAACGTAAGCTTAATTAACCTTCATGCGGTGATGAATTTTGCTTGCAAAATAAATACATACTCGTTATATATAGGCGAGTTTGTTAATGGAGATATGTTATGGCAGAAAAAAAAGAACCGTCTCAACGGCAATTACGCGTGGGGCAAGAAATCAGAAAAATTTTGGCCTCAATGGTGGATAAAGGTGAGATTCATAATCTGGAAGGAATTGATGCTTTAGTTACTTTGACTAAAGTACATGTGTCTCCGGATTTGAAATATGCCGCCGTTTATGTGATGACCACTAATGGTGAAAGCTTGAAAGAAGTGTTAAATGGTCTGCAGCTTGCGGCTAACTATTTGCGCAAGCAAGTCGGTGCAAGACTGCAGTTGCGTTATAGCCCGGAATTGTTTTTTAAGGTTGATGAGAGTTTTGAGCGAGTGGATCAAATTGAAAAATTGCTCAGAGATCCCAAAGTACAAAGAGATTTAAAAGCAGAATTATAGAGTGTCTTTTTATCAATTGAAACTTATTTTGGTTGCAATAATAATATTTTTGTTGACTTTTGTCTAAATACGTGCTTTATTGAAGGCTCAGTGTAAATATTGTTAAATTATAAATAGTATGACCGAAAAAAATCTTAATATCGCATACTACAATGGAGTATGGGTATTACTAGAAGGTTTGACGGTTCACCGATTGGGAAGACAGTACCAGATTTGCGGCAATTTTGTGATTGGTACCAATGAAGATGGCACTAAGTTCGCAATTTGTGTCGGTGGAGAAAAATATCGTAAATACGGGGTATTTACCAAATTTTTCTTGGTCGATGAGAACCGTTTGGCGGCTTTGGAGATAGACAACAAATGGAAAGTCTACTCTCCGACCGATAAGATTTTGCTTGGAAATCTAATAGATGAGGAACATAAGTTCTTTATCGTAGAATTTTCCGAGAAGGTAAAATTTTCTAAGATTGTGGGTGATCGGTTGGTTACAATGTGGGCGACCTTTCATACGGGGCTTAGAAAAAGTATTACGCTGCGATATCCGGATGGAATGTCGGAACTAATTGCAGTCTAATTAAATGAAAGAAAACCGGGCTTGCTTTGAGAGTGAGCCCCGTTTTTTTATGTCTGGACAAATGTGGTTAGCCGTATATAATTTAGCAAAATTAGGTAATGAGGTTTTGATGAAACATAAAAAAGGCGAAGATATTCACGGTTGGTTGGTAATTAATAAGCCGGCAGGTATGGGCTCTACCGATGTGGTTAACCAAACCCGAAAAATGTTTAATGCCAAAAAAAACGGCCATACCGGAACATTGGACCCTTTTGCGACCGGAGTGTTACCGATTGCCTTTGGTGAGGCGACCAAGCTTATTCCTTATGTGATGGATGCCAAAAAAGAATATGAATTTGTGGTGGTATGGGGCAAAAAGACTGATAGCGGTGATTTGACCGGGCAAGTAATCGAAACGAATGATAAAATTCCAAGCAGAGAAGAAATTTTTAAGGTTATTCCTGATTTTATCGGGGAGATAAAGCAAATTCCGCCGGCATATTCGGCTATCAAAATCAATGGGCGGCGCGCTTATGATTTGGTTAGAAAAGGTCAAGAAGTGGAAATTCCGGAAAGAACGGTCACAATTTATGATTTACAATGGCTGGAGGATTTGCCGCTTAATCGGTCGCGATTTAAGGTTTGCTGCTCAAAGGGAACTTATGTACGGACTTTGGCAATGGATCTGGCTCAAAAACTTGGAACTTGTGGCTATTTGGAGGAGCTTTGCCGCACAAAATGCGGAATTTTTTCGATTGAGGATACGATTTTACTGGAAAAATTAAAAAAAGTGGTGCATAGTGAAGACCTAAAACAGTTTTTGCTTCCGTTATTAACTTCACTGCGCGACATCGCGGTTATAGCTTTATCGGAGGCAGATGCCGAAAAACTTAAGCTTGGGCAGTCAATTTCTCCTAAATCTTATGATGTGAAAAATTTGTATGGGAAGGAAGTGGCGGCAGTATTTCAGCAAAAGTTGACGGCAATAGTGCGAATCGAAGAGCAAAAAATTGCTCCGGTTCGAGTGTTTAATTACTAAAATGAGGAAAATATAGATGTCGATTTCTAATGAAAAGAAACAAGAACTAATCAAAGCTTATGGTTTGAACCCGAATGATACCGGTTCTCCGGAAGTTCAAATTGCAATTTGGACCGCTCGTATCAATAGTTTGATTGAGCACTTCAATGTTCACAAAAAAGATTTGCATTCCCGTTTGGGTTTGATGAAAATGGTTAGTAAGCGCCGCCACCTTCTTGATTACTTGAAATCTACCAGCGAAAGCAGATATCAAGATATCATTAAGAAGTTGGATTTGCGTAAGTAATTTTGGGCTGGTTTGTATGCAATATCGCATTAATACGATAGTAAAATATTGCTTGGGGTATTGCCTGCAAAGTATGTCTGTTGCGATGATTTTATGATTGTTGCAGAGGGTGCGGGGCAATGGGGCTCCGCATTCCTTTTAAATCCTCGAAGATATTTTCGGGGTGAGGATGAAATGAATAGATAGATAATTGAAAGGTAAAAAAGTATGATTGATTTTAAGGTGTCCAGAAAAGAGATGGATTGGGGCGGACGCAAGTTAGTCTTAGAAACAGGTAAAATGGCCAGACAAGCTACCGGCGCAGTTGTGGCTACTTATGGTGAAACAGAAGTTATTGCAACGGTGGTGGCAGCAAAAGAGGTTAAAGAAGATCAAGACTTTTTCCCTTTGACAGTTAACTATCAGGAAAAATATTATGCTACCGGTAAAGTGCCTGGTGGCTTTATGAAAAGAGAAGGTAAACCTTCTGAACGCGAAGTGTTGATCTCTCGTTTGATTGATAGACCTATTCGTCCGTTGTTTCCAGATGCTTTCAAAAATGAAGTGCAAATTATTTGTACAGTTTTAAGTCATGACCAAGAAACAGATTCTGATATTGTTTCTATGGTAGCTGCATCTGCAGCTTTGGCAATTTCGGGTATTCCGTTTATGGGGCCGATTGGGGCTGCAAAAGTGGGCTATAAAAATGGTCAGTATATTTTGAACCCGACAATTGAACAAATGAAAGATACCGATTTGGAATTAACCGTTGCCGGTACTTCTGAAGGTGTGTTGATGGTGGAATCTGAAGCTCAAGAACTTTCTGAAGAAGTGATGCTTGGTGCGGTTATGTTTGGTTTTGATAATTTCCAACCGGTTATCAAGATGATTAAAGAGCTACAAGCAGAAGCTGGTAAAGAACCTTGGGAGGCTCCGGTATTCCCCAAAGAGTTTGATGAGCTCTATGCGCGGGTAGAAAAAGAATTTCGCGCTAAGTTTGAAGAGGCGTTCAAAGAAACCAATAAACTAAAACGCGGTGATTTGGTGGCTAAAGCTTCAGAAGAAGTTAAAGCAACTATCGATCCTGAAAATGAAATTGAAATGCGTTATATCGGTGATGTAATTGAAAAATTGATGCACACCGTAGTTCGTGAGAAAGTGTTGACTACCGGTCATCGTATTGATGGTCGTGACACTAAAACTGTTCGTCCAATCCAGTGTGAAGTTGATGTATTGCCGCGTGCTCATGGTTCAGCTTTGTTTACCCGCGGTGAAACTCAGGCTTTGGTGGTTACTACTTTGGGTACCGGTGAAGATGCACAAGTAGTTGACGGTTTGATGGCTGAATACAAAGAAGACTTTATGCTTAACTATAATTTCCCGCCGTTCTCGGTTGGTGAATGTGGTCGTTTGGGTTCTCCCGGACGTCGTGAAATTGGTCACGGAAAACTCGCTTGGCGGGCTATTCATCCGATGATGCCAAAAAATAAAGATACCTTCCCTTATACGGTTCGTGTAGTATCAGAAATTATGGAATCTAACGGTTCTTCTTCAATGGCTACCGTTTGTGGTACCTGTATGTCTTTGATGGCAGCTGGTGTGCCAATGGCAAAACCTGTGGCCGGTATTGCAATGGGATTGATTAAGGAAGATGATGGTAGAGTTGCTGTCCTAACTGATATTTTGGGCGATGAAGACCATCTTGGTGATATGGACTTTAAGGTTGCCGGTACTAAAGATGGTGTAACTGCTTTGCAGATGGATATTAAAATTACATCTATCACCAAAGAGATTATGCAGACGGCTTTGGCTCAGGCTCATGAAGGTAGAATCCATATCTTGGGTGAAATGGCTAAAGCTATTGCTGAACCGCGTCCGAATGTATCTCCGTTGGCTCCTGGAATTGTGGCTATTAAAATCCCAGTTGATAAAATTCGCGAGGTTATTGGTACCGGTGGTAAGGTTATTCGCGAAATTGTAGAAAAAACCAATACCAAAATTGATATCAGTGATGATGGTGTTATCAAAATCGCTTCGATGAAGAAAGAAGATGGTGATGCCGCATTAGAGTGGATTATGGGTATTGTGGCTGAACCGGAAGAAGGCAAAATATACCATGGTGTGGTGACCAAAATTATGGATTTTGGTGCTTTTGTACGCTTCTTGGGTACGACCGAAGGCTTGGTTCATATTTCAGAAATCAAAAATGAGCGGATTGCTTCGGTTTCAGACTTCTACAAAGAAGGTGACAGCATGTGGGTTAAATGCTTGGGAACTGATAACCGCGGCAAGATTAAGTTGTCGGCTAAACGGGTTAATCAGGAAACCGGTGAAGACCTAGAAAAATAACTTAATTTATATTTTCTTTAATAAAAAGCACTCCTATGGGGTGCTTATACATTAAAGGGACAATAAACGAAGTATGATATACAATGTTTATTGTCCCTAATTGTTTGTGAGGATGTTGC
>CALXTR010000017.1 GCA_944391475.1 uncultured Alphaproteobacteria bacterium
TGCATAAAATGATTTCGATATTAAATGCTCGCCTGCGTGATTTTTATGCTTGACTTCTAATATCGTTGCTTTTTTATCACGAAACATTATTTATTCAATTTATTCCAACCGGTATTAACTTTGGGCTTAGCTTTTTCTTCGGGCTCAGCACTTTTTTCGGTTTCCCAACCACGAATAGGTTGGTTCTTCTGATTAATTAAAGCCTTTTGTTCTTCTGTTTGCGCCACCCCAACTGGAAGGAGCTGATTTAAGAGTGCCGGCGACACGAATTTAACTTTTTTCTTGAGCAACGGATTAATCAACGCATCTATTACCTCAGCTGCCGGTTTAGCATTAAACGGACGAACTTTCCCCCCATAGAAAACCGAGTAAGAATAGCAAGGCGAAGACAGTAACACATCAGTATTGTCCACCCCTCGCACAAATCGCAGCATGATTTTAGGTTTAATGATGCAGTTTTCATTTTTATCTAAAATAACATTTTGCGGGGTCATAAACAATTCACGCAGCACCAAATCTTTTAGTTCTTGGTTCAACACACCACAAAAACCGGTTAACGCCATACCATCAATAGTATAGCCATCATAATCGACCGCTCTGGAATCTACCTCATAACAAAACACTTGTTCTGCTTGTTCAATATTAATTGCGGCTGCAGCACCGATTGAATCAGCAATTCCTGGCAAGAAAACCGGTTTAGCCTCTTGTTCAGAACGCCGCCAAGCATCTTTATCCTGCTGAAAAGACTGCACTCCTTCTTTAATTTCCGGAAACTCATCAACTGCACTTGCTGATGTCGCCCCCAAAACCAATCCCATCATCAACAGGAAAAACGCTTTCATTTTACAACCTCCATCTTCTACATCACAATATAATATAATACCCAAATCTTAATTTACAGCTAACAAAAGCGTCGCTTATCAACATAAAAAAGCCTCTCAAAAAATTTGAGAGACTTTTTTATGCTGTTTAGCATACAGCATTTTTTGTAGCAACATTTTTCGCCCACTTAGATTTAGGCAGCAAGCGAGTTGCAAAAAAGTTTATTATTTCCACAATCTTCCACCTTCTAGATAAATCAAGTCGTGGAATATGCGTTTGGCGAGCAAAAAACAATTGCTCCAAAATTGCAATTAATGAAAATCTCGACAAGCTATCCAAATACTCGTCTAAATGATCATCAGAATGCAAACAATAAAAGCTGACACCACTTTCCACAGAAACGGCATACAACACTGCATATTCAACATCTTGATAGGCGGCAGGAACAATTACATGGGGTTCAGAATTTTTTTTGGCCTTCCTTACTTCCATTGCCTTATTTTTAGCAATTTCACCCATACCCAATGCATCATCAACCACTTTTTTGATTAATCTTTGTTCCATAGAAAAAAATTTTTTTGAAATATTAATAATAAAAATAAAGAATTTGCAAATTTATAAAATATTGTTGCCCTTATACACTATTTTAGAACCCGAATCAAGCAAAAAAGCTATTTTTGTTTTTTCCATTCCCGCACATTGCGATTATGCTCTTTTAAGCTCCTGGCAAAATTGTGCCCTCCGTTACCACTGGCCACAAAAAAGATATAATCCGTCAGCTCGGGGTTAGCAGCCGCAAGCAAAGATTCCCGCCCCGGATTACAAATCGGCCCCGGAGGCAAACCACGATATTTATATGTGTTATAAGGATTATCGATCTGCAAATCTTTTCTTGTCAGCAAGCGCCCCAAATCTTTTTTTCCTCCGGTCAAAGCATAAATAACCGTCGGATCAGTTTGAAGCAGCATTCCCTTTTTGAGACGGTTCACAAAAACTGAAGCCACCAAACCACGTTCTTCCGGAATTCCGGTTTCTTTTTCCACAATCGAGGCCAAAATCAGAAGTTCTTGTGGGTTTTCAAGCGGAACCGAAGCATCGCGATTTTCCCAAACTCTTGCCAGCATACTATCCATGGCCTTTTTAGCTTGCTCAATCACACTTTGGCGACTATCTCCGCGCATAAAGCTATAAGTCTCTGGCAACAACGAGCCCTCAACCGGAATATTTTCAATTTCCCCAGAGAGATAAGGATTATTGTTCAAAATCTCCATCATCTGCGCCACGGTTAAACCCTCGGGCAAAGTGACCTTGCGATAGATTATATCACCAGATGCAATCTGCTCCATTACCTCCACAAGGCTCATCTGCGGGGCAAACAAATATTCGCCGGCCTTGAGTTTCTTATCCAGCCCATTCAAGCGTCCCATAATCCGAAACAACAGCGGAGAAGATATTACCCCACTTTGCGCTAACTTTTCTGCCACCCCATAAGAATTTGCCCCCCGTGGTATCAAAAACTCCACCGGTTGGTCATAATCCCCTGGTTTACTCACATAATCAAAAAATAAATAAACACTCAGGCCACATAGCGCAATCGCGCAGATTATAAGTTTTTTAAGCATCTGTGTTCTCCGACACAAAAAAAGAGCGAAAACCAAATCCAACTAAAATGCATTTCGTCAGTATGCTTTTCGCTCTAAAAAAGCCAAATCTTAGGCAAATTTCTTAAAGATTACCGAAGAGTTAGTTCCGCCAAATCCAAAAGAATTTGACATAGCAGCCTTAATTTCACGTTTTTTGGCTTTCAGCGGCACTAAGTCAAAATCGGCCAACTCATCAGCAGGATTTTCCAAATTCAGGGTCGGCGGACAAGTCTGTTCGTTAATAGCCTTAATCGTATAAACAGCCTCAACTGCACCGGCAGCACCAAGCAAATGCCCGATTGAAGACTTAGTCGAAGACATTGAAACGTGTTTAATACCTTCATCACCAAACAAACGTTTAACAGCCAAAGCCTCACCAACGTCACCGGCCGGAGTTGAAGTACCATGAGCATTGATATAACCAATATCAGAAAGCTCCACACCATTTTCTTTAGCATGGTCTGCAGCCATTTTCATTGCCCGATAAGCGCCATCACCGGAAGGAGCAGTAATATGATAAGCATCACCGCTCATACCATATCCTACCACTTCAGCATAAATTTTAGCCCCGCGAGCTTTTGCATGTTCTAATTCTTCCAGCACAACAGCACCAGAACCTTCGCCCATCACAAAACCGCTACGATTCTTATCCCAAGGACGAGAAGCTTTTTCCGGACAATCATTAAAGTCAGAAGTAATTGCTTTCATCCGTGCAAAACCGGAAAGTCCGAGTACATTAACAGCAGATTCGGCACCACCTGCCAACATCATATCAGCATCACCCATAGCAATCATACGAGCCGCATCGCCAATAGCATGAGTACCGGTTGAGCAAGCAGTAACACAAGCATGATTCGGTCCCTTCAAACCGTACTTAATAGAAAGGTTACCCGACACCAGATTAATCAGGCAAGAAGGAATAAAGAAAGGAGAGATTTTTTTGATACCATTTTCATGAAAAGAAATTGAGTTATCATAAATCACCTGCAAACCACCGATACCCGAGCCCATCATCACACCGAAGCGATTTTTTTCTTCCTCGGAAGCAGTTTCCACATCCCAACCGGCATCTTTAATTGCATCATCACCGGCAGCCATACCATAAAGAATAAACTTATCATTTTTCTTTTGGTCTTTTGGAGGCATAACCGTATCAGGATTAAAATCGAACTCACCTTCACCCCAAGGCACCTGACCGGCGATTGAAACCGGAATATCCTTCAAATCAATATTTTCAATTTTTTTGATTCCGGACTTTCCTTCAATCAGGCATTTCCAGTTATGTTCAACACCTCTACCCAAAGGGGAAACAACGCCCAATCCGGTAACAACAACTCTTCTCATACAAAAACCTCATAAACAGTTATACCACGCATCATATCAACAATTGATGCAAACTTTGTTCTTTATATGAAAAAACTCGCCATAAGTCAAGCGAGTTTCATCAATTCAACAAGTCTGAAAAGACTAAGCATTCTTAGAAAGATAGTCGATAGCATCTTTAACAGTAAGAATCTTTTCAGCGGCTTCATCCGGGATTTCAACGCCGAATTCTTCTTCAAAAGCCATAACCAATTCTACTGTATCCAGACTATCAGCGCCCAAATCGTCAATGAAGCTGGCGTTATCGGTTACTTTTGCTTCTTCAACACCAAGGTGCTCTGCAACAATTTTCTTAACGCGATTAGCTGTATCAGTCATATGATAAACCTCAATAAAAGATTAAAACAAAATTAATCAAACCATAACGGCTTGTGATTGACTTGTTAGCACAAATTTATCTTACTTGGCAAGTATTATTTTTTTCGCGGGGGCGATTTTGTGTTATTTTTAAGCCCAAAAAACACCGCAAGGCTTGATTTTGCTTATATTTTAGGCAGATAGGCCTTGTGAAATTTTATCAACAGCTCACCTTAAAATACCACAAACAATGATTATATAACCTATAAAAAAGAATATAGCCGCGACAAAAAAAGACCGCCATAATCACCGGCGGCCTTTCAAATAGTCTTAACAACGAGCAACAAAATTAACCCTGACGAACTTTCATTTTAGGGTTTTTCTTGTTGATAACATAGATACGCCCTTTACGACGAACCACGATGCAGTTGCCGTCGCGTACTTTTTTAGACTTCAAAGAGCTACAAACTTTCATTTTTATTTCCTTTTATCAATGTTTGCCCGCAACTTATGCTAAATATCTATGTTTGTCAACCAAAATTTTACAAATAATCAAAAATAAGCAAAAAATCTTTTGCATTATGCAATATTTTCCCTATAATCAGCACTAAACAAAGAGAGGAAAACAGATGAGAAAAATTTTTCTGACCGCAGTTTTGCTAGCGTTGCCCTGGCAGAGTGCATATGGTCAAATGCCATATTTAGAAGAGGTAAAAGCCTTAGGGATTATCTCAGGACAAGGCATGGCTTGCAACTCATCTAAACACCACACCTTTGAAATGTTAGCCCGCGCCATCATGCTCACCAAAGCCCCCAACCAAGAAATGTTAACCAAGGCGGCTTATATATATAGTGAAGAAAAGGCCAACACCTATCTTTCCAAACAAATGGACGGCTATTACCAGTGCGATGCAATCATTCGGCGTTTTGATAATCAAGATATATTTAAGATTAACCTATATGCCGACGGCACACTTAAAATGCCCGATGGACAGATAATCACGCCGCGTCAACCTTATGATGCCAGCGCATTGTACAAGGCCGACAAACAAATTGAAATTAAGGCCAAAGCAATTTATGAGGGGGCACCAGCACGAGTCCCCGAAGGCATGCCGGCTCCGGTTATCAGTTCAGCCAAACCTGACAAATCGGGTTTTTCAGGGTTTAACACCCCTGCTATGTCCAACGCAAGCGGCGCCGATAACTATGCTCCGAGCATGATAAAACACATCAGCCGCAACAATCATTAAACCACCCCGTAGTTTTTAAGGAGTAGACAATACTATGGCATCTTATCAGTATATTTATGTAATGCAAAATTTGAGCAAAGTTTTCCCCGGTGGCAAAGAACTGTTTAAGGGAATTAGCTTGTCGTTTTTACCTGGAGCCAAAATCGGTGTTTTGGGTGTTAACGGCGCCGGAAAATCCACCTTATTAAAGATTATGGCCGGCGTAGATAAAGAGTTCAACGGAGAGGCTTGGGCAGCAGATGGTGTTAAGGTCGGTTATCTCGAGCAAGAACCCAAACTTGACCCCAATAAGAACGTGCTTGAAAACATCATGGACGGCTTGGGAGAAACTCGCGATTTGCTCAAACGCTTTGAGGAAGTTTCCGCCAAATTTGCCGAGCCCCTAAGCGATGAGGAAATGAATAAGCTCATTGAGGAACAAGCCGAACTCTCTGAAAAGATTGATGCTTGCAACGGCTGGGATTTGGAAAGAACTATCGAAATCGCTATGGATGCTTTGCGCTGCCCGCCGGCCGAAGCTGATGTTACCAAACTTTCCGGTGGTGAAAAACGCCGCGTGGCACTTTGCCGCTTGTTGTTGCAAAAACCCGATATGCTGTTGTTAGACGAGCCCACCAACCACCTTGATGCTGAGTCGGTTGCTTGGCTGGAAAAACACCTCAAAGACTATAACGGCACCGTGGTTATGGTCACTCACGACCGCTACTTTTTGGACAATGTCACTGGCTGGATTTTGGAACTTGACCGCGGTCAGGGTATTCCTTATGAAGGTAACTATTCTTCTTGGCTGGAGCAAAAACAAAAACGCTTAGAGCAAGAATCTCGTGAAGAAACCGCTCGTCAAAAAACTTTGGCCAATGAGTTGGAATGGATTCGCAAAAACCCCAAAGCTCGCCAAGCCAAATCTAAGGCTCGTATCAACGCCTATGAAGAATTGTTGGCGGCATCGGGCAAAGATAAAATTTCTTTTGCCAGCATTAATATCCCCATGACCGAACGCTTGGGCGACTTGGTGATTGAGGCCGAACACATCAGCAAAGGCTATGGCGATAAATTGTTGATTGATGACCTGTCTTTCAAAATTCCCAAAGGCGCGATTGTGGGTATTATCGGCCCGAACGGCGCGGGTAAAACCACTTTGTTTAGAATGATAACCGGACAAGAGCAACCGGATTCGGGCACGATTCGCTTAGGCCCAACCGTTGACTTGGGATATGTTGATCAGGGACGCGATGAACTAGACCCCAACAAAAACGTCTGGGAAGAAATTTCCGATGGCTTGGATATTATCGAACTGGGCAAAAAACAAATGCCATCACGGGCCTATGTCGGACAGTTCAATTTTAAGGGCGGTGACCAACAAAAGAAAGTCGGGCAACTGTCAGGCGGTGAGCGCAACCGTGTTCACTTGGCCAAAATGCTCAAAAAAGGCGCCAATGTCATTTTGCTCGACGAGCCGACCAATGACTTAGATGTTGATACCTTGCGCGCTTTGGAAGAAGGTATCATGGAATATCCGGGATGCGTGTTGGTAACCTCACACGACCGCTGGTTTTTGGACCGCTTGGCCACTCATATTCTGGCCTATGAGGGAGATAGCCATGTGGTTTGGTTTGAAGGCAACTACGAGGAATATGAAAAAGACAAGAAACGCCGCCTCGGTGAAGATGCCGCCAACCCGCATCGTATTAAATATAAACCCTTACATCGATAGAAAAAATGCTAAAGCCCCGAGTTTGGGGCTTTAGTTTATCTATTGCTTGTCGATGAGTTCGATTCTGATTTCTTTGTTGTAGAAAAGGAGCAGTTTTTTAATTAAGCTCAGGTGGGTGTATCGGCCAATTTCGGTACGGTCAATAAATTTTGGTGGAATGTTGAATTGGGCGGCCAGTTGCTTTTGGGTAATACCTTTCTGCCAACGGACAAGCATAAGTTCATGCCCGATGGCGCGGCGAATTGTATCAATGTGAAAGTCTTTAATAATCATAAGTTTTGCTCCTAAAGTTTTGATTAAAACAAAACCGCCTATTCAGATTGAAAAGGCGGGGAGCTCAAAAACTGTAGCTATCACAGTCGCATTTATTCGTTACATAAATGTACTTATCTCATGCACTCCCCATAAAGGAGGCATTTGCATAGCTAAGGTGTTTTTGAGACACCACAGTTTACCTCTAAACTGCAAGAGTTAGATTAAGAATAAACGGGATAAAATGCAAGTGAAAAGTTTTAACGTAAATGAACCAAGCTCAATCTCTGGCACGGCTTAAAGGTCGGAGAATGAGTCGTATAATAAGAAACCAGAGAAAATGCGAGTGAGCGTATATAGAAATACGTGACCGAGCATTTTACTCGCAGTTTCTGTATTAGACGACCATTATACGAATTTTAAGGGATGTAGACGGTATGCAACATATTAGTCCTGCCTTTCTTGCCGAGCGGAAAACCGGCCGTGATGATGATGTGATCACCAGAATGAGCAAAACCATTTTCTACCGCAATTTTTACGGCAATGTCTTCTACCTTATCAAAACTCTTGAAACTATCCTTATTTACAAAACTCTTAGCCCCCCAAACCAAAGCCATTTTTCTGGCTACAGCAATATCAGGAGTTACAGCCAAAATAGGTAGATTTGGACGTTCACGAGCCGTTAACAGCGTGGTAAATCCTGAAGAAGTGTAAGTCACAATCGCCGCCACATTGTTGAGCACGGTAGGAATATCGGAAGCCGCATAAGTAATGGCATCGGCCTCATCGGCACAACAATGATTGCGACGAGAGTTTTGCATGCAGGTGTAAAACAGCGGATCCGATTCGACTTGGATAATGATGTCACGCATCATCTTCACAGCCTCAACCGGATATTTTCCGGCCGCAGTTTCAGCTGAAAGCATCACCGTGTCGGCCCCATCATAAACCGCAGTAGCCACATCGGATACTTCTGCTCGAGTAGGCGATGGATTATTAATCATCGATTCGAGCATTTGGGTTGCCACAATCACCGGACGAGCATATTTGCGACAAGCTGCCACAATCCGTTTTTGAAGCACCGGCACGGTTTGAATAGGACACTCCACACCCAAATCACCGCGAGCCACCATAATGGCATCAGACAGGCGGATAATTTCATCTAGTTCATCAATTGCGCTGGGTTTTTCGAGTTTAGAAATCAGCCAAGCTTTGTCCCCAATCAGTTCACGAGCACGACGCACATCAGCAGCACTTTGCACAAAGGACATTCCAATCCAATCTACTCCAAGTTTGAGTGCAAACTTCAAATCTTCTTCATCTTTGGGAGTAATAGCAGAGATTGGCAGTTGAGTGTTAGGAAGATTAACCCCCTTATGACCGGATAGATAGCCACCTACTTTTACGGTTGTACGCGCCATAGATTCGTTACAGTCTTCCACATGAAGCACGATGCTGCCATCATTTAAGAGCAAATCATCACCTGGTTTAAGTGCCGCAAAAATTTCGGGGTGCGGCAGATTGACGCGACGTTCATCACCAAGAGCCTTGTCCAAATCCAACACAAAGTGTTCGCCTTCTTTCAAGAAGACTTTTCCGTCCTTAAAATCACCCACTCTAAGTTTTGGCCCCTGCATATCGGCCAAGATAGAAATATGCCGATTCTTAGCCTTAGCCAGTTTTCGAACAATTTCATAACGCTCTTTGTGTTCCTCGTGCGTTCCATGACTAAAGTTAAAACGGAAACCATCAACCCCGGCATCAATCAATTTTTCAATTTGCTCTTTGGTGGCCGAAGATGGACCAATAGTAGCCAAGATTTTGGTTTTTGTTTGCAACGGCATAATCATCACCTCATAAAAAAAATTTCAAATTAGATATATCAATAACAGAAATAAGTTAATAGCATATTAAATATAGTGCTTGTAAAAAACAAACATATTTGCTAGCTTATTCCACAAACGATTCAGCAAAAGGAGAAAAAAATGAGTGAAGAACAAAACAGCGATGTCGGAGGAATTGCCGCTGACCGCCTGCGCTCACTGATTGAACGCATTGAACGCCTGGAAGAAGAGAAGAAAGCCATTTCTTCTGATATCAGAGATATTTATGCTGAGGCCAAAGGCGCCGGTTTTGATGTCAAGATTATGCGAGCCATTATCAAACTGCGCAAGATGAATGCGGCCGACCGCGACGAGCAAGAATTTTTGCTGGAAACCTACCGCAAAGCCTTGGATATTTAAGGATATAAACTTTAGTTTAAAAGCCTGCTTAAAAAAGCAGGCTTTTTTATTTTTATAGTTCAAATACAATTCCGATGACGGCGGCAAGACAAATATAAACTATCGGGTGCCACTTCAGCCAGCGAATAAGCCCAAAAGAAACAATCGCAATCAGCACACTTTGCCAGTTGATTAAAGACAAGCGCGCCAACTCCCAGCCGGCAAACAAAATCAGCGCCAACACCGCCGGACGGATTCCAAACAACGCTTGGCGCAAAAATCCGCCTTCTTCTTTGGCAAACAAATATTTTGCAATCAAAATAATCACCACCAGCGAAGGCAGCACCAAGCCAAAAGTAGCCACGATTCCGCCCCAAATTCCGGCCGTATTATAACCCGCATAGGTGGCCATATTCACGCCGATTGGCCCCGGAGTAGATTCGGAAATAGCAATCATATCCATTAGTTCGCCTTTGGTATACCAATCATATTTATCAGCCAAATCGAGCAAAAACGGAATAGTCACCATTCCCCCGCCGATTGCCGTCAGTCCGATTTTGAAAAACTCCCAAAACAACAATGCATAAATCATGAGCGTTTTCTCCTCAGATAAAGTTGGAAAGCATAACCGGCGACACCTGCTAAAATCACAATCATCACCGGTGACAATCCGGCCGCTACCAACAACAGCAAGCTCAAAGCAAACATACCCCAGCCGAACCGACCTTTGACCCCTTGCTTCCACAAACGCACCACCGCATCTAAAATCAAAGCCACTACCACGATTCTAATTCCGGCAAAAGCGTGTATCACATAAGGATTATGCATATACTTGCTCAAAATCGAGGCAACGAGCAAAATAATGATAATGGATGGGGTAACGATTCCGAGCGTGGCGGCAATTGCTCCGATTTTACCTTGTTTTTTGTAGCCCACAAAGGTTGCAGTATTAATGGCAATAATCCCCGGGGTGCATTGCCCAATAGAATAAAAATCCATCAATTCGCTGTCTGTCACCCACTTGCGGCGCTCGACAAATTCAGCCTGAAGCAACGGCAACATTGCCGCCCCACCGCCAAAGGTGAATAAGCCTACCTTAAAAAACGAAAAAAACAAATCCCATAACATTTTCATATTACATCTCACAAAAATCCCTTTAATCTTAAATATATCCGCATTATCTTAAAAGAAATAAAAAAAGCGAGGTCATAAACATGATAATATCAATCGTCAAAGAAATTCGCCCCGGAGAAACCCGCGTGGCCGCCACTCCCGACACCGTGGCTAAAATGCTTACCTTGGGCGCTGAAGTACACATTGAGCAAGGTGCCGGACAAGCCTCTGGCTTTAGCGATGAGGCTTATCAAAAAGCCGGTGCTAAAATTATGCCCGATGCCGCCGGCACTTACCAAGGTGCCGATATTGTGCTCAAAATCTGGGCACCGCAACCAAGTGAAGACAAGTATCTTAAAAAAGATATGACTATCATTGCCAATTTTCAAATCCTAAACCAGCCTGAGCGTAAAAAAGCTTTTGCCAAGCTCGGTACTCAGTGCTTTGCCTTAGAGCTGTTGCCGCGCATTTCTCGGGCTCAGTCTATGGATATTTTGTCCTCACAAAGCAACCTCGCCGGCTATAAGGCCGTGTTGGAGGCAGTTAATCTGTCCCCCAAAGCTGTGCCCCTGATGATGACTGCCGCCGGTACCGTATCTCCGGCCAAAGTCTTGGTTTTAGGCGCCGGGGTGGCCGGACTTCAGGCCATTGCCACCGCCAAACGCTTGGGCGCACAGGTGTTTGCCTCTGATGTCCGCCCCGAAGTCAAAGAGCAAGTGGAATCTCTCGGCGGCCGATTTGTGGAGGTCGAAAGCAACGAAACTTTTGAAAACACCGGCGGATACGCCAAAGAAACCACCGCCGATTATCAAAAAAAGCAGCAAGCCGCTATCGCCGCACAGTTGCAGAAAACTGATATTGTTATTACCACGGCGCAAATTCCGGGCAAAAAAGCTCCCTTGCTGATTAATGAAGAAATGCTTCGCCAAATGCCCTCAGGCGGTGTGGTGGTGGATATGGCAGCCGAAAGCGGCGGTAATGTCTTTGGTAGTCACGAAGGTGCCACAACCGAGTTCAACGGCATCAAGATTATCGGCAACTCCAATCTCGCCGCCCAGATTCCGCATTCGGCCAGCAAGCTATACGCCAACAATCTGTATAACTTTTTAGCCCCGATGTATCAGAAAGAAACCAAACAATTTGTATTTAACTTTGCCGACGAACTGGTCGCCAAAACCTGCATCTGCAAAGAAGGAGAAATTAAATGATTGATATCTGGACCCTCTTAACCATTTTAACTTTAGCCTGCTTTGTCGGCTATTTTGTAGTCTGGGGTGTCACTCCGGCCCTGCACTCTCCTTTGATGAGCGTATCCAACGCCATTTCCGGCATTGTGATTGTCGGCGCTTTGATAACCGCCGGCATCAGCCAAATGGGCATGGTCAAAATCTTTGGACTGATTGCCATTGTCTTAGCCAGCATTAACATTTTTGGCGGTTTTGCCGTTTCGCAAAGAATGTTGCTCATGTTCAAAAAGAAAAGAAAGGAGAACCGCTAATGACCAATGCATTTCTTTCGCTTAGCTACCTTTTAGCCAGCATTTTGTTCGTGTTCTCCATTCGTGGTTTGGCCTCTCCCGAAACCGCTCGTCGCGGCAATGTTTTGGGTATGATTGGTATGGGTATTGCGATTCTCGCCACCTTACTTTCCCCTGCCGTAGAAGAAATCTGGTGGGTTTTGGGCGCCATTGCTTTGGGTGGTATCATTGGGGTGTATAGCGCGCTTAAAGTAAAAATGACCTCTCTACCCCAAATGATTGCTGCCTTCAATGGCTTGGGTGGCTTATCTGCCGTGTTCATTTCCTTAGCTGAGATAATCTCGGGCGGACAAACTTGGATTGAATCTTCACTCGGACTTTTGATTGGAGCTATCGCTTTTTCAGGCTCTGCAATTGCCTTTGCCAAACTCCAAGGCCTGATAAAAGCCAAAGCCATTGTCTTTACGGGACAACAGCTTCTCAATTTGCTCTTAGGCTTGGGCACAATTGGTTTGACGATTGCTTTCTGCTTAACCGGTGATGTGAAGTTGTTTTATGCCCTCACCGCAGTTTCGATTCTATTGGGATTTTTGCTGGTCTTGCCGATTGGCGGTGCCGATATGCCGGTGGTCATTTCCGTACTCAATGCCTATTCGGGTTGGGCTGCTGTTGGCATTGGTTTTTCGCTCCACAATGTCTTGCTGATTATTGTCGGTGCTATTGTCGGTGCCAGTGGTGCAATATTATCTTATATCATGACCAAGGCCATGAACCGCTCGCTCATGAGTGTAATGCTTGGCGGATTCGGAGCTGAAACTAAAACCTCAGGCAATAGCAATGATGAAGACAAAATCGCTAAAAGCGGCAACCCCACCGATGCGGCTTTCATTATGGAAAATGCCAACAAAGTCATCATCGTTCCGGGCTATGGCATGGCTGTGGCTCAGGCACAACACATTCTAAAAGAAATGGCCGACGATTTAATGAAAGACGGTGTTGAAGTCAAATTTGCCATTCACCCCGTCGCCGGACGTATGCCCGGACACATGAACGTGCTTTTAGCCGAGGCCAATGTTCCCTATGAGCAAGTTTTTGAGTTAGAAGAAATCAACCGCGAATTTGCCACCGCCGACGTTGCTTATGTGATTGGCGCCAACGATGTTACCAATCCGCTGGCTAAAAACGATCCCGATTCGCCTATTTATGGCATGCCGGTCTTAGATGTAGAAAAAGCCAAGACAGTGTTCTTTGTCAAACGCTCGCTCAACTCCGGCTATTCTGGGGTCGACAATCCACTCTTTTATGCCGACAACACCATTATGCTTTATGGCGATGCCAAAAAAATCACCGAAGAAATTGTCGGAGCGCTGGAGCAAAAATAGCATTAACCGCCACAACAAAAACTCCGTAGTTTTAAGCTACGGAGTTTTTTTAAGCTAAACAATCACAGCAGTAATAGCAAAGCCACAAAGAGAATGGCATATAAAATAATGCCGTGCCAATACATTCCTGCAATCCGCAAATCTGCTTGCGATGGCAAAGCATTTTCAACAATAATAGTCTGGAGCAAAACATAAAGAATGTAGTTGGTCAAATTCATAGGGATAAGCGGCAACACATAGCGATTAATGTAAAAACCCAGCGGAAGGAGCAGCAATGGTGCCAAAGCCGCCGGAATGGCATTATAAAAAGTTACATTCCGAAAGCCTACACTTCCCATCACATAAGCCCCAGTGGCTAAATCGCGCCGCGGAATAATTGTAAAATTACAAGGCCGCGCATTCATAAAACCACCGATGATAAAATGCATCAGTTCATGTAAGATTGTCCCCGGAATATTAATGAGAGCACTGAGCCACAAACTACGATAAGTTGCACGACTCAAACGCATCAAAAAAATCACTAAAACAATCAGAAAAAAGCGATTATCTACCAGAGAATAATACAAATCTGGACTATTCCACCAATACACAATCCGTTCCCAAATCTGATAAACCATCTCAGCGCACCCGTTTTAAGACTTCCAAACCGGCCCAATAAGTATTGATTAAAAGCCGACAAATATTTTTTTTGCTCACCTTTCCGGTTGATTGACTAAGTAAAAATGAGCTGGTTGAAAACAACGAAAGCAACAATACTTGGCGTGAAATTTTGCGTTCTTTACTGCTCAGTTTAGCAAAATATTCATCAAAACCCCGCTCCCATTTTTGACAAAGTTTCAGATATGCTCGTTTGTAGAAACGCGGTAAAATTTTGTTATCATTTCGCAAATGAAAATCATAAAGTAGTAGCCACAAATTTTTATGGTTAGCAATCCAATCCATATACGCATCAACCAACCGATTAAGATAACGATAAAAATCGCCACCCGCCATCACCTCACTTAGCACTTGAGAAAGTTCGGCCATGGTCTGCATATTTTGTTCAATTATAAAATTATTCATATTCGCAAATTGATTATATATCGTCCCGACCGAACACCCGGAGGCCTCAGACAATTTACGGGCGGTCAAAAACTCTGTTCCTTTTTCTGCCACCAGCTTTCTGCCCACGCTTAACAGCAAGGCCCGAATTTCAGCTTTTGTATTGTTTTTTTGCATATTCATCTTATATCATCTTAACAAAAAATTTGTAAATTTAAGCTATATTAAAACAAACTTGAACACTGTTCAATTTATTTGTGAGCAAAGAAGGATAATTTTATGCATAAAATTTTGACCTTGGCACTTATGACAAATTTCATCGGCAGTTTCGCCCAAGCCACTGATAATGGCTCTTTTTATGATGATATCTTAATCAGTGGGGAGCTCAAAGAGCAAATTGCCCAAGAACAGCAACAAAAGGCCTACCATGACCAAATCCGCCAAGTTCAAGATCAGGCCGTTGACCTTTTAGAGAGCAATGCCCCACAAATTAAAATAGACATTCCAGATTTGCCTACTCGCCCGCAAAATTCCCCCACTTTACAAAAACGCGCTGAAGCTAAAGATTTGTCAGCCGCACCATTTGGGCTAAACTGGGGCGCTAGCATTTTAGACACCCAAGACCTAGGGGTAAGTTTGACCTCAATTGAAGAAAAAGACTATGTAAACAGCTTCTCAGCTCAAAATTTGCCCAAACCGCTCAAAGGTTTTCGCTCCATTGATTTAACCTTTGGAATTGAAAATGAGCTCTGGAGAATTATTGCCTATGGCGACTTTTTAGATGACACCAAAGATGCGTCAGTTGTATTGCGCCAATATCGCCGTTTTTACAAACTTTTGGAGCGCAAATACGGCAATGCCCAGCAGTTTTTCACCCCGCAACCCATTAGCGAAAACCCAGACAACAATAACCCAAATCAAAATGCCCCAAAAATTGACACCTCCATCGGCAATCCCGATTTCTTGGCTCAATTACAAAGCGGAGAAGCCGAGTTATATGCCACCTTTGAAGGAAATGATGTCGGTGCGGCATTGTCGGTTAATGTCGATGGTTCGGGACGAAGCTATATCATCATTGATTACAAAAACCTAAAAATCTTACGCGAGAGAGAAGAACAAGCGTTAGATGCATTATAAAGAATTAAAATATTGGAGTAAGAAAGAAAAAATGACTAAAATCGGATTTTGTGCAGTAGCCGGCAACGGCATGAGCCCTTTGGCCCAAATCATGAAACTAAACGGCCATGAAATTTATGGCTCTGACGCTAGTTTTGACAATGGCCGTGATGAATTTCGTAAAAAAGCCCTAAGTGATGTCGGCATTATCATCCGCCCCCAAGATGGTAGCATGATAAATCAAGATGGCATTGAGGTATTGATAGTATCAAGCGCCATAGCAGACAACAATCCCGATATTCTTGCCGCTAAAGCCAAAAATATCCCCATCAAAAAACGCTCTGAACTTTTGGCAGATATTTTCCAACAATATAAATACAACATTGCCGTAGGCGGAACTTGCGGCAAAAGCACAACCACCGCCATGATTGGTTACATCTTAGATAACCTTGGCAAAAACCCCAGCATGATTAATGGTGCTTTTTTGAAAAATTATCATTATCGCAAGGGCTTAGCCAACTATATTTATAATGAAGATGACATTTGTGTAATCGAAGCCGATGAAAGCGACGGCTCGATTCGAAACTACACTCCCTATCTTGGCATAATCAACAATATCAGCCATGACCATGAACCACTTGAAGTTCTGATGCAATATTTTCAAACCTTTGCCAACCACTGCCAAAAGTTGATTGTCAATGCCGATTGTCCCAATACTAATAAAATTGAACACCACAATAAATTGACATTTTCTATCAAAAATAAAGATGCTGATTTTTATGCCTCAAACATCTCAGCACAACCATTGAGCATCAGATACACACTTGATGGGCAGACTTTCCGTCTTCCGCTCATAGGACGCTTCAACATATACAATGCCTTAGCCGCGATTGCTGCTTGCACAACTTTAGGCATCAACAAATTTGAAGCCGCCAAAGCATTGGAAGATTTCCAAGGTGTTGAACGCCGCCTTGAACTAATTGGTACGCGTAACCACATCAGTGTTTTTGTAGATTTTGCACACAATGCCGGCAAAATCGAGGCAAGCCTCGCCGCCCTCAAAGAATTTCCTGGTCGCCTGATTGTAATGTATCAATCACACAAACCCATGTCCGCCCGCACTACCGGAGAAGAAGACGGAGTGATTTTTGGCAAATACCTAAATCAACACGACATATTGCTCATGCCAGAAATATATATGCGTGATCCCATCAAAGATAGCGATATTTCAGGAGCTGATTTAATCCGTTACGCGAAAAACAGCGGGGTTCAAAATGCTTATTTTTACGAAACCAAAGAACGAGTACGCGAGCATATCTTAAAAGTTGCTCTTCCAGGAGATCGTATTGTCATTATGGGAGCAAGAGATAACACTCTACCACAGTTTTGTCGTGATTTATTGAAGGATTTATAATATGAACTTTCAGCTACACTCCGGAGATAAAGTCGGTATCATCGCGCCATCGCGCTGGCTCAAATCAGCTCAAGATTTGGACTTAGGCGTAAAATATTTACAAGAAAAAGGACTAGAGCCAATACTTGGTAACAACATCATGAAAAAATGGCGCTACATGGCCGGCACTATTAAAGAGCGTGTATCTGATATTATGAATTTTTATAAAGACCCCGATATTAAAGCCATATTCTGTGTTGGCGGCGGCGACGGTTCACAGTTTTTGCTTCCACATTTGGATTATGAAATTATAAAACATAACCCCAAACCGATTTTCGGGCACAGCGATAATAATGCATTGCAATTAGGCATAATAGCCCAAACCAGACAAGTTGAATATACCGGATTTGTTTTGGTTTATGATTTCCGCTCCGGCAGATTAGAGCCAATCACCAGACAAAGTTTAGAACAAATTTTCAACGGACAAAAGACCATTGCCTCTGGCGGAGAATGCGTTATTCCCGGACGCTGCGAAGGACGCCTGATAGGAGGATGCGTAAGCTTGTTTCGCAACCTCTGCGGCACCCCTTACTTTCCCGATTTAAGCAACAGCATCTTGTTGTTTGAAGATGAAGAAGAACCCACTTATAAATTAGATTTAATGCTCCAACAGATAAGCCAGCAAAAAGGCTTTGACCAAATCCGCGGCATTATTTTCGGTCATTTTGAAAACTGCACCATCCGCAGAGAAGATGATGGCAGCATTGATGATATGATTATGCACTTTAGCCAAGGGCTCAACATTCCGATAATCAAAGACTTCCCTTACGGGCACGGCATTGATCACTACGTCTTGCCGCTTGGCGGTCAGTGTGTGCTTGATAGTCGCCAATGCACTCTAGAGTACTGACATCACAAAATTATAAGCTAGTCGCAAATTAAACCAAGTTTTGTCATTTAGTGCCGAAAAATAATACTCAATACCCCGCCAACCCCAACGATTAAAAATTATCATACTTTCAATCGCCATTAGGTTTGCTGCCGGCAAAAACATCACACAAAACTTATAACTAACTTTTGGCAAATCAGTCTGCTTATCATGAATTTGCGAACCGACCGTATCCAAATGATAACCAATAAAAAACCCGACAATTCCTCCCAAGACGATACTATATGGAGCAAAGTTCAGATAAATCGAGATTCCGACCATCGCAAAAAAACCAAATAGCGGAAAGAAATAAGGAGCAATCACAATCAGCCAATTTCCCTCACCTTCAAACGACATCGCTCCACCGCTATCATCAGGATTCACTCTGATATTTTTGATTTTATGTAGCGTTAACAAAGCAAAAAAAGTATGTGTCAACTCATGAGCCACCACTTCCATACTTTGCTTCATATTAGAATCCATCATCGTACGGCAAAAAAAGAAAAAAATAAAACCAGCTATCACCGCTGTGTCGGTAAAATCACTAAAACTATAAGGATAGCTGCTAAAAAACTGCAAACACGCCGGTAAAGACAACAACATATAAATTGCCAGTGGCCATTTAAAAACTTCTATAATTTTATCAATCACAGTACTCATGTTTCACCTCATTGCTAGCAATTTTATCTCAAGATTTGAAAAATTTCATTATTTTTTTGCAATATTAACATTTCTTAAAACAATTTTCGATAGCGTATAAAGCGAAGGAATACCTTTGACCTGCAAAGGTCTTACCGCTTCTCAGTTCCCCCCACCAAATTTCTGAGAAGCGGTAAATTTATATCAGCACAACCCAATAATAATGATTGTAATTCATCAGATTTAGCAATATTATAATTATGAACGATTAGATAAAAGGAGCAAGCCATGAACCAAGAAGAACTCCAAACTTTTGACTTTCTGATTAATGAAGAAGATGAAGTTATGCTTCTGTTGTACCAACAAGAAGGCACTCCTCAAGATTCTCGTATTGAGCTAAATCCGGAAGAAAAATCGGCCATTCTTTACCGCAACCAAGAAAGCCAAATTATGCTAGACGATATTCCGACCGATGTTTTCGACAGCCTAACTGAGGCCGACAAACTTTTGGTTTGCGAATTAAGCGCTGAAGACAATGAAGAAGATACACAAATTGTCTATGCCTATGAGGCCGAAATAGAAGATTAAACCTCTAAAATCACTCTTGGCTGTGTTATCTATGTAAGCTATATCATTAGCTCTATTTTTTGATGGTAAAAATAGTTTTTCTGGGTTGAGCAGAAAGCAAACGCTGAATATATCTTCCCTGATATAGATTAATTCCCAAAGAATTACCAACCTCAACCGCTTGAGGGTCATCGACACGACAAATGATCATTTTTGCGCGCTCAGCCTTGTTCACATAATCTGTAAAATGCTTGTCCTCATTAATCACATCCATAAAGGTCGGATGCCAAATAATTTTGATTAAATCCGCCCCAAGTTGTTCCCGATCAATGTACTTAAGTTTATCAACCGTGACCCCATCAATACAAACTTTATAGCCACGATATTGAGCAAAAGTTTTAGCCAAGATAAAAGCCTTAATATCGCTAAAGATATCAGCTAATTGCAACTCTAATACAATAGTTGAACGCATTGAGGCATTAATATCTTCGTCAAACTGCAAAAACTCGTCTGATAAAATTGTCGATACATTCAAATTCATACTAAAATTGTTAATAAGAGAACCATCATCATGTCGACTAACACTAGCCAATACACGTTTATCAAGAGTTTCTGTAAGATATTGGAACAACCACGGATTAGCCGTTAAATCCACATCAGGTAACAACGTATCGCGCAAATCAGCGATTGAAACAAACACTTCATCAAACAACATTTGTGGAGCGGAACGTCCAATCACAGCGCACACCGACTGCCGCCGAATAAGGCTGGAAAAATCGGCCATAGACAAAGCTCTTTGAAGTTTTCCAAGCATCTGCGGAGTTAACTGCCTTCTTAGCTTACGCACACCTCCACCATACACTCCAGAGGACATAACCGTATTAACGGTACGTCCAGCAGATTTAACCTCCGCATCACTATTTTCAATAACCTTGCGAATTACATCTCTAAAACGTCCGACCTCGTTTGACAAATCATAAAATTTAGCAAAACCCGATTTTTCCATATCCGGATTGTCACGAATTAATGGATCATCATGCAAAATAAAACGCAGTTTTACCAAGCAAGTCAAAATTTCTTCTCTGGCGGAACGATTATAAAACACCACCATATCATCATTAGGAAGAGCAAAGAGTTCGCCACCGCTTTTTTTAATCACTGTTTCAAAAGTTTCGATAAGCGATTGTCGTTGCACTGCACGCAGATTTTGATTTTCGAGGCTTCCGGTTTTCAAATACAATGCACGATAATCATCAAGATTTTTCTCCATTTTACGGAGATAATCCAAAATGACGGTATCTTTTTTCACTGCCGGCTTATCATTATTTTTATTAAATAACAGCATCTCTAGAGCAGCTCCTCCAACATTTCTTTCTGAGTGCATTCATCACGAAAACTACCCCAAAGCAATTTCTTCCGATGCAAACAATCATAAGCAGAACAATGTGCGGCATCGGGACAACTTTTTTGCAACAATGCCACTTCCAATCGATCCACAATCGGCCCCTGAAAGGTATTAATTTTATATTCCAACCCCCATTTTAAGGCCTCATTGGTATCACATTTAGCCAGCACCACGTTATCCTCACCCAAATCATCTACCACTTTGCGAAACAGCACATTATTATCATCATAAGCAAGGAGCGGTTCCCAAAAAACTTTCACCATATCGGGAGCCAAGCGATCCAGTTTCAACATTTTAAGAGAAGACGGGCTCACTGAATCAATCAGCAATTTATGCCCACCTGCATGTAAAATATCTTTGACCTTAAAATACAATGGCAAATTATTAAAGACGTCCATCAACTGCACTTCCACAATCAGTTTTTGCTCAGGCTGCAAGAAATTTTTTGCCAAATGCACAAATTCATGAGAAAACACCGAAGACAAATTCAAATTCAAACTAATTTGCTGTGGCCAATTTGCAATATCAGAATAAAAGAAAGCATTAAGCGTTTTTTTATCTAGAGTTTGTGTCAAATACAAAAACAGCCAACGACTTGCCAGCAAATCCAGACTTTCGTCGAGCTGACGGCTTAAATCTTTCACCGCCACAAAAAACTCTTGGAATGCCACCTGAAATTTTCCGGGGGCTAAAACTTTTAATGCACTTTGTCTTTTGATAATTTCGGGAATATCCACCGTATCTAGTTGGGCAATAACATCATCAATTTCATCCGCAGTAATTGGACGTTTAGGCAACTCAGCAAGTTCGTCCATATTTTCACGTTCTTCGTCTTGCATATTTTGTATTTTCACGTAAAAAGACGTATAATCTTCCGGAAAATAGTATATTTTCGCAAAATCTCTGGTACTTTTACCATGAATAATCGGGTCTGAAGACAAACCAAGACGAATTTTTTTAACCGCCTCATCAACGGTAGAACCGGTAATATTTTTCCCTAAAATCGCAAAATCACCATTAGAAAGCACAAACATTTGCCCTCTAACCACCCCGACAATACTATCAAACATCCGAGCAAAAATTTTCACAAACTCAGGATGTCGATTTTTAGGTCTCAGTTTAGAAATATTCACATACAAAACTGAATAATCCAGTGGATTTCTTGCCACTCGATCTAAAGCATCAAGCAAATACTTCTCACCTGAATTAGCCGATGTTACCATTCTTATCACACCATCTCATTACTAAACTTTAGTTATCATAAACTTGGTTTCAAATTATATCAAGAGTCTTTGCCACTTTATAACAAGGCCCTTAGTTTTTCGCCCAAGTCCGTCATATTGTATGGTTTTTTGATAAATGCCGTATTAGCATTTTCTGCCACAATTTTTTCCACCTCGGTATCCTTGCTGTATCCGCTCATAAAGATTGCCTTCACCTTAGGATTACATTCTCGAAGCTTATAAAACAGTTCCACACCGCTCAAATGAGGCATCAAGACATCTAGCATCACCACATCAAAATCATTATGCTTCTCGTAATATTCTGCTGCCACCTGAGGATTATCAAATGCCACCACCTCGCAATC
This sequence comes from uncultured Alphaproteobacteria bacterium, assembly GCA_944391475.1. GTDB lineage: Bacteria > Pseudomonadota > Alphaproteobacteria > RF32 > CAG-239 > MGBC133411. The sequence goes on from CALXTR010000017.1 coordinate 22,233, forward strand.
TAAAGATTTCAAAATATCTTTTAACAATTCCAGCAAAATTTTCTCATCATCGACGGCTAAAATTTTTGCCTTAATTGGCTTTGGCATCGGGGTCTCTTTTTCCACACAAATCTCCCCATCATGAAGAGGAAAATAGATTTTAAATGTCGTACCTTTCGTGGAACTATCAACCTTAATAGTACCTTTGTGCTCTACCACAATACCATACACTGCAGCCAGCCCCAATCCGGTCCCTTTTCCTAAAGCTTTGGTCGTATAAAAAGGTTCAAAAATTTTTCCCAAATTTTCGGGCGCAATTCCGATACCATTATCTTTAACGGTCAACTCCAAATATCTGCCGGGTTTTACTTTCACCAAAAAATTATGAACATCTTCAGGCTCGATTACCACATTACGGGTCGCAAAAAGCAGTTTTCCTCCATTTTCCATTGCATCTCTGGAATTAAACCCTAAATTTAGAATCATATTTTGGATTAAATCACGGTTGGCATTCACACAACAATCTTTGGCTTTCGTCCGCACCATAATTTCCATTTTTTTGGACACCCCGTGTTCCAATAACAAAATACTATCTTCCAATAGTGAGTTAAAATTCAGCGCCTCAAAACGTAGCTCTTTTTCTCTTGAGAAGACCAATAATTGTGAAGTCAAATGAGCGGCTCTACGGCACGCATTAATAATAATATCCACATATTTGCCAAATTTCTTTTGCTCGCTAGCACTGGCTTTCATTTTCATAAATTCGGCCGCTCCTTGAATACCTGCTAACATATTATTAAAATCATGAGCGACCCCCCCGGCCAAACGCCCAAGCGATTCCATTTTTTGAGATTGGCTGATTTGCATAACCCTTTTGCGCAAAGTTCTACTTCTGTAGATAATACCAATCAGAGCCAGCACAAAACCAACCGACAACCACATAAAATATCTCGCATATCTATGCGCCCAAAAGCTCCTATCTTGAGCTTCTTTGCTCACCCACTTGTAGCGCAAATACAGTCCTTGTTCGGGAGAAATTTGCGCCAACACTTTATTGACAAGCTGTACAAACACACGATTTTTTGGCTCCACCGCCCAAGCAAAACCATAAGAAGACCCCACCACCGGTGCAATATAGCGCATATTATTCAGGCTATGTTTTTCAATCATATACTTAGTGCGTAAAATATCGCCCACATAAAACCGTTCTTTACCGGCCCGCACTGTTTTTAAGGCCACTTCCGCAGAAGGATAGACCCGATAGTCATACCTTTTATCTCCGATTACCATACGGTGCACGGCAGTAATATTATCAATTGCAATTGCTTGAGGAAATACATCATCTAAAGTATTAATAAAGGCGCCATAATTATTAGTAAAGATTCCAAGTGAAGATGCAATATATGGATCGCTAGGCAATAAATTAAAACGGTTAGCTCGCTCCACTGAAATCAAGCTCAAAGCATCTATTTTGCCCTTTTGCAACAACTTCGCACCCTCATCCCAGCTATCAAGCATCACCGCCCTAAACTGCATATTTAAGCTATCTTCCAGCACCGTCCAGTATCCGGCCACAATTCCTTCTGGCCTTCGCAAAGTTGCATTATAAGATTCGTAAGGTGGCATATCCCTTATCACACCCACCTTAATTTTTTTATGCTGAGCCAACCACTGTTGTTCGCTTTTGGTGATATCAATCTGTATCTTGCCCAATGCATCTTCGGCAAACTCCGGAGCATTCGTCCCTTTCTTAGCCATACTCCAGGATAAAATTCCCCATCCCAGTACAGCCACAAACAGTAATGAAATGACTTTTTTCAATTTTTAGCTCCTTCACATATTTTGCATACAATTCATTATATCAATAAATTAGATAAAGATAAGTTAACCTCCTATAAAAATTGCCGCTATCAAAAATTAACCTTGACTGAAAATATGTACATGCTAAAAATTATAAAGTAATTCAAATTTTTAACTCATGAAAGAACAATTACAATGTTGCCTCAAAAAAACCATGCTTCAGCCATGCGCGCAGAAATTCTAGTTCAGGTCGCTAAAAGTTTTCTTAGCTCTCGTTTTGACAATGCCGACCACATTCCTAACCTCATCTGCCCCGATAGCACCCAACCTTTGCGAGGCAATATTGAAGCAGACCGCACCTACGTCAAATATGCCGCTCTTGCTGCCATGGGTTTTGATCCAGATACAATAAATGAAGACAACATTTCGCTAAAATCATACGGACAGAAAGCATTAGAGCGGACCTCTGCTCCCGCTAGCGTATTATCCGTAATCAAAAAATCTTGCGCGGCCTGCATGAGCCAAAGATATCTTGTTAGCAACAATTGCCGCACCTGTCTGGCTCGTCCCTGTATGTTAAATTGTCCCAAACAAGCCATTGAGGTAAATAACCAAGCCTCAATTGACCAAACTAAATGCATCAAATGTGGGCGTTGTGAAGATGTTTGTCCCTACAAAGCTATCATTAAAGTTCCGCTCCCCTGCGAAGATGCCTGCCCTGTCGGCGCCATCAGCAAAACTGAAGACGGCCGTGAATATATTGACCATAACAAATGCATATCTTGCGGTAAGTGCCTAAATTCTTGTCCTTTTGGAGTTATTGTTGAAACTTCGCAAATGATAGATGTAATGCGCGAACTCAACACTCCCCAAAAAGAAGTTGTCGCCATGCTCGCACCATCGATACTGGGACAATTTTCTGGAAGTATCAATAATTTGGTTGGAGCATTACAAAAGCTTGGGTTCAGCCATGTGATTGAAGTTGCAGTCGGAGCCGACATCACCACCCTTAACGAAGCCGCCGAATTTGTAGAAAAAGCCCAAAAAGGCGAACAGCTAATGACCACATCTTGTTGTCCGGCATATTTCAAAGCTGCTGAGGTACATATACCCGAAATTCAACCTTACGTATCTCACACCAAAACCCCGATGTACTACACAGCTGAACTAGTCAAAAAAGAACGCCCCAATTGCACTACAGTTTTCATCGGCCCCTGCCTTGCCAAACGGGTTGAAGCCGAAAATGATCCTCATGTAGATTATGTTATAACTTTTGAAGAAATTGGAGCAATTTTACAAGCCCACGAGATTAATGTTGCCGAATGCGATTCCGTAGAATTTAGCGAAATTTCTTGCGCACAAGGTCGCGGATTTTCTATTTCAGGAGGTGTTGCCGGAGCGGTAGCCAGCCTTATTGAAGGAAAAGTAAATTACCTACCGCTCAAAATTGATGGTTTGACCAAAGAAAGTATCAAATCACTGAAAAAATATGGACAACAAGCCACCAGTGGAACTGTTTGCACCAATCCCGATGGGTGTCCATTTAACATGATTGAGGTCATGTGCTGTGAAGGAGGATGTGTCGCCGGACCTGGATGTATTGCGCTATCTAAAAAAGCTGCCCGAGCGGTTGAAACTTACACTGCACAAGGCGCCAACCTCAAAGACAAACAATCTTAAACACCCCCAATAATTACAAAAAAAGGAATCTGCTTTGGCAGATTCCTTTTTTATTACTCAACATTTACTCAGCTGCAAACAACTTTAGCAAATGATTCCATTCAGCTCTTCTCTTTTGAGCAATTTGCTCTCGTCTTTGGTTCATTGCTGCTATTTCAGCCTCCATGTCCACATTGAGTTCCAAACGAGCACACAAAGATTTCAGCTGCTCAATTTCAGTCTTATTCAAAGCGTAATTCGACATCAAACATGTCACAAACACTTTAGCCTGTCTCAAGACAAATTCGGTATCTTTCTTTTGAATTTCTTCCCGATAACGATAGAGCATTGCTAAATGCTCAAATAACGGAGATAAATCATCATCCCCAAAGCTGTCATTATCGAAATTATTAGGCATTTGCATCACATAATTTTCGAACCATTTCTCGTTATACGTTCCCTTTTCATCAAATATCGCAATATTCAATGCAGTAAGAAAAGCGCGCGGTCGAAAATGTCCTGAACGATTTGCCAATTCTAAAGATAACAAAGTCATTTTTTGAAACTCTGGAGCATAGCTAGGAAAATTCATTCCCGGATTCCAGTTCATTAGAGCCACTTCCCAACCCTTGTCTGTAACATACTTTTTGATAATAGCATTAAGCCTCAAAAATAAATCACCGCAAAGGTCTTGACTTTTCTTAGCCAACTTTTCCACAAAACCGCACCAAGCCTCAATAATTTTTTGATCATAAGGAGAACTCAAAATCCCGGCGTAATAAATATCTCCCACCACGTCTAAAAGATCCGTTTCACATCCATCAAAAACAAATGAGCTTAATGTTTTGGCTGCCAACCAGATTTTCATATCTTCCGGCAAATATGTATCCTCTTGCAAAAAAGTATATAGTTCAAAATCATTCAAATTAGCAGCAAAATCATCAATTTGTGTCAGCAACTGCTTTCGCGAAGGCTCCGAAAGCTCAAGCGTTCCAAAAATCTTCGCCATCGCCTCTATTGCTTCCAATCTCACCACTCCTTGATACATACTTCGTTGTTGCCCCAAATAGACAATCAAACCAATTGACTGCATCAAAAACTTAGGATGTTGGAGAGCAATATCACAAATTAACGTAATTAGAGCCGCGGAATCTCGAAATACCGAAAATTTCTTAAGATAAACCAAACTCCATTCCAACAATTCTGGAGCAAGTTTAGATTTTTCGAGCACCACACCCACCATTCGTTCATCATTGACACTAACTTGTATCCATTCTTGCAATTGCTTTGTTTTATTATCATCAATAAAACGCGCCACTACACTACCGGCAATTCGAGGTAATGTCAAATCACAATCTTCAGAATTTTCATAATGGTTAAGCAGACTCCACAAAGCCGTCCAATTAGGCGTTTTCACAAATTCGTCGGCAAAAGCCTCATCAAAATTTGGAAATGCTTCAAAACAATCACGCAGAGATATCGGAATATCTTTTCCGTTGATTATTTGTTTAATCAACCAAGTTTGTGCTAACTCTTTGATACCAGAACCATACAGACCAAAACTCGCCTGTTTAATCAATGCATTGTTATTTAACTCCATAATATAATGTTATTTAATTATTAATAAATAAAATTCACATAACAAAACTATCATGGTACCAAGTAATGATACTCACTATAATACCCACAATAATTCTAAAATTGGGCATCATGCTACTTCAACTATCATCTAAAGGCAAGTAAAAAATTACACCACATAGGGTTTAATTATTACCTATACCCGTAATAATCATTGCTATCATAGTAAATATATACATCTTTAGAATTCATCAATTCTAAATCCTGAAACAAATTAGCTCTTTCCGGAGCCAATCCTTTTTCAGCAATTACTTTCAAATCCTCTAAGTAATAATAATAAGCTGTGGGGATATTAGGCTTATCCAAAATTTTATAATTTTGTTTCATTTTTTCCGCCGCTTTTTCCCCTGCTTTTTTTGCCTCTGCTTCACGTTTTTTTTGTTGCTCTGTTGCTATCTGATAAGCAGACTTAGGTTTTTGCATCCTAGATGCCTCCACTTGTATTTCATATACAATATCGTCTTCAGCCCACGATTCGCTCATCCAAGCCACACCCAGAGCTCCCAAGACAAAACTTCCCACTCCCGCCAAAATTACTTGTTTCACAACAAACTCTCCAAAAAAACTAAACTATATACAATATAGTATAAGAATTTTAACAAATTAATAACATCTATCATATATTATTTATATCATTAACAATTATCGAAGAAGCCCAACATGAAAAAAGTTTATTACATTGCATTTTATGTATGGTTACTCAGTTTTCCTGGCATCTGCCGTGCTGATTTTGAGGCAGACCGTTTCTTTGACTGCGCTGGAATGCAAGTTCCGCTACGTATTATTTTTAAAACCTCCTATGGTCAACTCATTCATGATGTATCAACTGAAGAAAAAAGCATTTTAAACAACAATAACAATCTTAAAACAGAAAAATTGTACCTTAATTCTAGTTACAACTCTGTTCAGCCATATGGATACGTCACCCTTACTTCAGCATTGACCGAATATATAAGCAACAATAAAACCTGCATAATTCCGGAAACCATTGAAGTCTTTATTGGTTATCGCGACCCTATGATATATATAGCTAAAGAATTTAGAAGCAAACCTTGTGAATTTTCAGTTATGCTGCGCCATCAACAAGTACACCAGCAAATCAACATTTATACACTTCAATATTTGCTCCCCTTAATGAAAGAGGCCATTATTAGCGCCACTCAAAACATTACCCCTATTGTATCCACGAGCAAAAGTTCTTTCAATAATGATATCAAAAAGCTACAAGAGATATATACTGCAGCAATTCAGCCGATTTTAATTGCATTTGATGAAATACGACAAGAAGAAAATCGTAAATTTGACGAAGTTACCAACTACAAAATAGATGAAAAACTTTGCCAAAAATATAATTTGCGCCGACTAAAATCAAAGAAACAAAGTTCCCACTCGACATCAACCACCAAACGATAATAGACTTCAATCTTCAGTCATATAAATCGGTCGCCTTTTATGAATACCTCATTTGGTTTCATAGATAAAAATTTGATTATTATTCATCACTCTCAAGTCATCATATAAGGCCTCATTGTCAGGAGCTCGACCTGTTTCAGCAATTATTTGGACATCATATAAATAATCATCATAAGCCATCTGATACCTTGGTTTGATTGCACCTTGAAATTTTTGTAAAACCTCATCAGCGGTTGCTTCAGCTTCTGGTCGATATTTTTCCAACCAGTTATCTTCACTTTCGTAAACCACCTCTTGAGCTCGACAAACATTAGAGCTTAAGAGCTCTATCCCGCATATCGCAATCAATAAAACAAAATTCTTCATCATAATCACCTCATTGCTAAGGATAGTAAAATAATTTTAACAATTCGATAATAACATATATTAGGGAGTTGAAAAAAATGCGTAAACCAACATTAATTATCGGAATTCTTATTAACTTATTGAGCTACGTACAGACTAGCCAATGCGGAGAAATACGTGCTCCTGAATGCGACAAACTCAATCCTTCTCCACGCATAATCTTTCAAACTTCATACGGACAACTAGTCCATGATATATCTACCCCTCAAAAGCAAATCCAAGCGTTATCCTCCCGTCCGGAAAAAGGTATTTTAATTGATGGTTTAGCCACAGCCGAAACCATAGGCTCAGTTAGAATAAGTAAGGCCCGAGGCATAAAATTAGATGACGGCAGCTATTGCATTTTGCCCCAAGAAGTCGAAGTATATTTTGGTTATGTCAACCCCACCATCTACATAGCAAAAGAATATCCTACCGATAGTTGCCGTTTTTCTTTACTAATTCGTCATGAGCAAACCCACCAGCGCATCAATATTCTGACCTTAGAATACTTTTTGCCCCTCATTAAAATTGCAGCTCAAGGAATCATTCAACAAAGCCCGTCCGTCAAAATTTCCACCCCACAAGAAACCAAAGAGGCTTTGCGCAATCTCCAAGAATATTATATCTATATGCTCATGCCGCTAATAGAAAAATTTAACCTAGCTCGCGAACACGAGCATCGCAAATTAGACAACCAAACTAACTACGCAATGGAAAGGGATATATGCACCAAATTTGATTTTCCGCAGAATAATTAGAGCTTAGCAATAAAAAAGCCACCCGACTGCATAGGTGGCTTATCAAAAGCAAAGGAATAATTATTTCACAGCAGCTTGAGATTACCTGCTGCGATTCTACCACGATCATTGTAGGGCTCGTAAGCCACACGTTGCCCTGTCGCAATAGAACGCAAGCCAATCTTCTCCAACTGCGTTGCATGCACAAAAATATCTTTAGAGTCCCCATCAGGAACAATAAAACCATAACCCTTTTGGGTGTTATACCATTTAATATTACCAAAAAGCATTAGCTTTCCTCCAGATAGTTTTATTATTGGTTTCTTTTTTTTATAAATACAATTGTAAGTTTAGTTATAAAAATTTAATTATCAATAAACAAATACAATAAATCACAAAAAAAATATGACCATCGACTAATATATAAGCATCACCCATCAAATAACTACCCTACCTAAAAAATAATTTTTATCTGATTAATGATTAGTACCATCCCTCGTTTTTCGGGGAAAAACGTCCAGAGATTTCCCAATTTTTCAATTTAACTCGAAGCCCCCTTGAAAGTGGTGACATTATTATAACAAGCACTCCGCAAGGCACAATCGCCGAGGATGAAAAAACTTCCGGTGAAAGTTTTTTCACCGTAGGGTCAGGAAACATCAATAAGCGAGGCTTTGACAAAAGCCGCAGCGCATTTAGGTTTCCAACGTCGCGAAGTTGTTAGGTGGCGAAGAAACAATATGTTTCAAGCGACCGTTACATAATGAGCTGCCTTTTGCGCCCAATGAATTGATGCACTTAATCACAAGTTTACAACAGCTTATAAATATAGAACTCCGACAGCGCAAAAGCCACTGCCGGAGCATCGGAGAAAGAAAAACATAATAATATTTTTTACCTAAAATTCTAAAACGCATATGTAATTAATATAATTAATACTAGATTTGTAAGAATAGCTAATTTGCCCATCATCATAAATACTCCATACTGATGAAACTTTTCCATCACTTCCAATTCGTTCTGTCGATGACATAAATGATCCTGATATTGGAGTTTTATTGAGCTCAACGAATGCACTCTCAATAATAGCTTTGTTCTTGACGCGAATAGCTTCCAACTCCCCTAATGCTGGAAGATACCATTCTCCTGTGGTACTTTTATCCCCATTGGGTGAGTATTTGGAGCACTTAATTACTGCATCCCCGGAATCACTAACGCTACTCAATTCATTAAGCCAAGCAGATGTATTTCCTTTGCCGTTCCAGTCTGATAACGCTGATTGCGCATCCGAATAGTTTGTGATTCCCTGAACATCAACAGAAGAGGCATTACGTGACCATTGACCATATTTAGAATAAGATAAAGCAACTGCAACCTTTTTGCCATCTTTCTCATATCCCACAACACCAATTGGAGTTTTGTCTTTTAATTTACAAGCATTGCAAGTAAAGTCTGAATACACAATACTTCCAACTTCACAGCCTTCTTTGCATGTTTTTAAGCATTCTCTATTTCTCCATTCGTAACCAGGGGAACAAGTACAGCTTGCATAAAAACCTCCGCAAGATTCCCCCACTCCTGCCAGCTCATTTATCCCTGAGCAAGTAGAAACATATGATCGATCGCAAATTCTGGCTTTTCTGTTTTCGTTTATTTCAATGGGTAAAACACATCTCACCGAACGAACGGTTTGTTTTGATCCTCTATCCCCATTATTTACACCGGCATATACAGAATACCCATTATCCGGTGAAGATGCAAAATATCTAGTTGCAGATAGTGGAGTAGCCTCAATTTTTGTTAATCCATTGTTAATTGATGAAAAATTAGGCCATATGGTTGCTAATAATTCTCCTGATGCAGGTAAATACCAATCTCCAGTACTAGTAGCTGCTGTAACATAGTTGTAACAATATCCCGGAGCGTAACCGTCGGCATTTGCTCCATAATGATCTACCCAAAATAAGGTTGCAGGTTTTCCGTCAAAATAGTTTTTCTGGTCTACCACCCATGAGATGTCTCCTATGCCATACACATCATTACTATCAGGACTCCATGACAGTTGCGATTCTTTTAGGCTGACCGCCAATGCTTTTGATCCGTCAACATAACCAATAACGCCGATAGGAATTTTTCCATCTTCTTTTTCTGCAGAAATGGATAAATCATTAAATAAGATTTGCCCAATAAGAGAAGGAATAGTACACATACCGTCAACCCATTCATATCCATCAATACACTCGCAACTCTTATACAGACCAGCACATGTATCACCACTGCCATTCGCATATCCCATGCCTTGACACCGATATCTATAGTCAGCTGAACAAATTTTTATTTTGCCTGCTTCATCAACGTCCAACGGTAATGTACACATCAGCCGAGGTAAACGACCTAAGGTTGTTCCTTCATAATTACCTTTAATATCATCATATGGACGCCCAGAAGATAACTCCCACCCATGGATATAAGAAAGTTCCGAAGAAGAAGCATACTTATAGCTTATTTCATTTTTTCCGGCTGCAGCATACCCGCTATTTATTTTTTCACGATTATTGATTAGAAAATAATTTAATTCGCCCATGGCGGGAAGATACCATTGGTTTTTTAATGTCCCAGAGGTCTGATAATTATAACATACTCCGGCGCTGTACGATGTTCCACTGATTTTGTAGTGCGCAAAAGTATTCTCACGTCCGTTAAAATCACTAAGAACTTCTCGCACTGAGGTATAGTTTCGTATTCCTTTATAATCTTGAGCCCATCCCCATCTTCCAGACTTGACATCCAAACTGACCGCCAATCGTTCATTATTGTTTTTATACCCGATGATACCTATTGGCACTTTAGATGAATCTAAAGTTACGCTGCAGGTTAAATCACTGTATAAAATATCTCCAACTTGACATAATGGTTTGCACTCACCATTGTCCCATACATAATCAACGGCACATTTGCAGGACTTGTACGTTCCCGCACAGGAATCACCCACTCCGCCGGTAATATGCGTCGAACTGTCAACTGAACAACTATAAATATACTCCTTATCACAAACTTTCGCCGTCCCATTCCCCATATCCTCAAAAGCTAGGACACACCTGACATAAAAGGAGAGACCCTTAAGGCCGCCGGCCACACCGCCACTGGCATCCACATTCCACGCGGTAAGGTAGCTATACTC
>CALXTR010000018.1 GCA_944391475.1 uncultured Alphaproteobacteria bacterium
CCATAAAAAAGCTCTCCCTTGCGGAGAGTTTTTTTATGGTGAATTTAAAATGACCACTCGAACCAACGCGGTATTTCACCATAAATAAAATCAAGGTTGCAATTAAAAAAAATCTAATTGACATCACCATAATTTTGCATTAAAAGCAAGAAACAGAAAGGGGGCGTGTAGCTCAGTTGGTCAGAGCGCTGCGTTCACATCGCAGAGGTCACAAGTTCGAGCCTTGTCACGCCCACCATTAAAATCTCTTACCTTTTCCCCTCACCTAGATAATTTGCTTTGCGATAAACGTGAAATACCATTCAGTTGCGACTGTGCAATTTCTTTTAGTGCCGTTTCATAAGCTTGCGCCGATGAAACTTTGATATCTGCGAACTGCCCCTCTTTTTCATTAATTGAGCTACCGGCTCTGCTCCGACGGCGATATTCGGTACCGATTTTCAAATACCCGACTTCAAAAGGAACTCTGATACACGCACCACCTGCAAAACATCCCGACGTTGGCTCACCAATGGTAGTAGTATTATCCATTTGCGACAACATATAAATTGCCCCTTCTGATGCGGAGGCGCACCACCTATCCTGCAAGATATAAATTCGCCCGCTAAATTTATCTTGGGAAGATGAAATATATTGCGGAGTTTCCGGCCGTCGATGAGCTTGAGCCGAGATAATTTGCGCTTGCTCCGGCGACTGCGCTTGAGGAGTGATATACTCAAAATAATCGGCATATTTTAAGGGTTTGCCGCACATACGCTCCCCGATTTCCTTAATCAGCTCGGCATCACCTCCCTGATTTCCTCTAAAATCAAAAATCAGACTTTGCCAAGATTGATTTTGCTTAGCCTTAAAAAAATCTTCCACAAATTGCTTTCTGGCTTGAGCTTGTTTGAGGGCATCGCCGATGTTTATCATCAAAAATCTCAATATGATTATCTGGTACCAGCTCTGCCACCAAACACCCCAAATGCTTAAATTGCACCTCGGTTGATTGTGTTTTATCAATCAGCGATATCGCCCGCACAAACAAGTTTTTCTGACCTAAAACTTGCGGATTTTCCTCTGCATCAGAATAATTCCACTCCGGAAGATTATTCAAAATAAAATCTGCATATTGATTGACTAAATCAAGCTTTGTCATAGCCTTGCCTCTCTGAGTAAGAGTATATAAAAAATATGATAGCTAGTAAATGAATTTTTCCCAGCCTAACAGACACACAAAAAAACAGCAAGAATAAATCTTGCTGTTTTTGTTCTGATCTACGATGCTTAAAGATTAGCTACATAGCGAACATATCCTCTGTCCAGACTATTATCACCCAACAAATATTCTCTTTCGGGATAGCACATCGCCAATCCGCCCATGTTCCTGAGAACATTATCAATATCGGGTTTAAGCTCCATAATCTCCTCAAATTCGGCTTTGGTCATAATATGCCAATTATAACCACTGGGCAGCCCCCTAACAAAACTACGCGCTTGTGCGCGCGAGCCATGGTTTTGAGACCCGTCATAATACAATATTTTGTTTGACGGCAGCACCACTCCCACTTTGTCAATCACCTTAAATCTTTCGGTTTTGCGAATGGTTCTTGGACGAGAAATATGAACATTGTCGACTTGTTGAGCCGCAGTTTTGGCCGCATCAAACAACTCATCTTTATTAATACCATAATGATTGATTAGCTCGCTCATTAAGGCAATAGCATCTTTTTTCCACAAAGACTGCTTTATCATCTTGGTAAACAGCCTTACTTTAACCGGTAATGTATCCATAATGCTTAAGTATTAAATAATAATAAAATGAAACTCATCTGGCATCAATCACATATTTTGGCCCCATATTTGATATTTGATTTGATATTTTCGGCGGTAAATATCGCGCATTAAATATGGTATTTTCAAAGGAAAAACTCTTTATATTTTTGGGTAGGCTGATGTCTTCAATATCCCTTGCATCACACTTATTGAGCCCCAAAGTTTGCAAGTTAGGATATTTGCTCAAATCCCACTTATTCACCTTTGGCAATTGACAATTATATAAGGCCAAATATTTAATTCCTTGCGGTAAGGATAATACACTATCCTCGCTAAAATCAAGATTATTGAGCTGCAAGCTCTGTAAATCTGTATATTGACTGAAATCGGGCAGTTTTTCTTTTCTATGCTCGCTTGGCTCAAACATCAAATGTTGGATATTAGTTGGTAATTTAACGTTCATCAGCGGCGGCAAATTTTGAGTATTACGAATAATCACCGCATGGTCTTTAATCGACTTCTTAATGCAATAGAATTCGATAAAATGAAAACTATAAGACCACGGGTGTTCAACTTCAGAGACAATAGGAGCTATAGAACAAAGTTTGACACCGCTCAAATCAAGCTCATTTAATTGTCCTAAATCCGCATTATCAATTTGCACCCCTTGCATCCCCTTAAAGGCATTAATTCGTTGTATGTCTTGCTTAGAGAGTTGATTGTTAATATCGACATAGTCCACCAACAAATGCTGATATTGCATGAATGGGAAAGACGGATTGTTAGTATCCACCCTGCAAACATAATCATCATTTTTCAAACTAATTGTATCAACCATATCGGTATGATTTTCTTTTTGCCACTCCTCCTTAGTGTAAAACATTATCTCTTTTGGCTTTTGAGGGTACCAGCGTCGGAAAATTCCCAACATGGTATTACTTGTATCACTAAGTTTGGGACTTAAATCATCATCACACACAATCGTTTTAAGATCTTCGCGCAATTTTAAGATATCATCAGTCGTACATTTAGCCGTAATATTAAGTGTTTTTATCTCCTTAAATCGTCTAACAAATTGCTTGGTTTCCGCTGTCCACTTAGCAGCTATATCCAAACAATCGACACGAATTTTCTCAGGCGCAATAAACTTTATTCTTGCATCATTAATCGCCAAATTTTCCAAATGTACTTCATCTGGCAGATTATATAAATCAATCAGTGCATCACCGGCCGCCCTAATGTAACCGCACTTAGTCAAATCATAGGTTTTGTGCTGCTTATAAATTTCCGTCATATCACGACTGTTGGCCAATTCAAAAATACATTCTCTGATGGCCGGCACAAATTCTTCCGCAATATCCTGATTATTCACGCCTTTAATTTGGGTAATTTTTCCTGTTTTTACTTCAATCGTGCCATGAGGAAGCCATTCGCCATCACTTTCCACCGTCCGCAAAGAATAAATTTCACTTTCGCCGCTGGCAATTTTGGTATCATAAGCTCCTTTGCCCACACAATGTTTCATTTTAGCGCTTTCATAATCAAGCGCGGTGCTATTTATTAACTGCACCAACAAGGAATTCTGCTGAGGCAATTCTTTAACCGGTTTCACCCCTACCCGACTGGCTTTAACATTATCGGGCAAAAGCTTGGAGCTATCATCAAGTTTATCAAAATTTTCATTTACAAAATTCAGCAGTTCCGCCCAATTATGACTGCGGCTCAATAGGGTTTTGAAGTACCCCGGAGTTTTAACCTTTTGGGGGTAGCGTGCAATATAAGCCGCCACAAAGTCAATCACATGGTGAGCCTGCATAAACAATTCCGAGTGCCGCAATTCTCCGGTATCAACCACCAAATTTCCAGCCTGATTAAGCGGAAAAGATAACGGATTATGTTCCAAGATTTCGCGCGTTAAAAATTTTTGAAACAAAAAACCGCTGCATACGCAAACTTTCGCCTCATCACTCAAGACATTAAAATGATTAGAATTTTGCAAATTTTTCAGGGCGGAGACGAGACTTTGCTTATCTTTTTTGAGCTTTGCCACCTCAAGTCCGGCTTGTTTTTTGTCCGTGCAAGTTCTAATCACTTGCGCCTGATATTTAATTTTTTGGTTTAAGATATTAATTTCCGATTGCAGCTTAGCTTTCTTGAGATTAAGTTTTGTTCCACTTGCCATTAGGGCATGATAATACTTTCCGGTCTCAGCCATAGCCTCACCGGTGTAGAGTTCGCGCAACACGCCCGTATATTCTCTAAAATTTGCAATCTTCATTTTTTTCTCGCTGAGGGTGACAATATAGAGCATAAAATGTTTTTGTCAATATTTTTTAAGGCCGTAAAAAAAAGCGGAACCCATAGGCTCCGCTAGAGATTAAGCTCAAAATTATAAAATTTTCAGCGGCACTTTTTTGGCCACAATATTGCGAATTTTATCTTCGTCTTCTTTGGAAAGAATTCCATAAAGCGGAATTGAAAACGGCGTAAACTCGCCATTATGCTTTTGTAAGAAATTATATTTATATTCCAAATTGTCGACCGGCACCAATACAATCACTTTGCGTCGCATCCCCATGCAGTGAACTATACGCTCTTCGGCAAAACGAATATCTTTCCACTTGAGCGGATTGCAGTGGTCGATTTTGATGCTTTCCGGCGTAATTACTGCCATCACCTGTTTGCACAGATGCTTATAAATCCATACTGCTGAAGATAAGACAAACAACCCGAACAACACTTGGGTCTGCCACCAAAAGATAAGGCACGGCCAGCGGACAAGACAATGTGCTAACATAACTAAGAGTAAAAGGTTTAGAAAACCCCAAAAATTCACATATCCAAACTTATAATAAAACACTTGTTTTTCTTCCATTGGATATCTCCTCAAAAATAATTTGCTTTATATAATATGATAGCACTTAGAGTATACTCCAAGTCAAGAATTTTCTATAAAGAAACGGCGCCAAGCAATTGCTAGCACCGTTATCTGATTCATCATTGTGTCCTATTGCAACCATCTATTTGCCTCATTGTCTCAACCAGCTTTTAGAAAACAAAACCAGTTCGCCATCACAATCAAGCTTATAGACTTCAAGCCAAATTTCCCCGGAACTTGCTGACACATTAGCCATCACCCAGGTATAATCGCCTTTTCTATCTTGCTTAGCAAACAAGGTTACATCGACACTTGAAACCACATCACCAATATAAGCCTGCTCCCAATCTTTCGAATTTTCGTTTAATTCGTCTTCGGCAAGTTTGGATTGCATATACTGATGCAAAGGCAGAGCTGCCAGAAAAGTAGTTTCATACAATACCCGAAATCCCTTACCCTCTTTAGGTTTTGAAGTTTCTCCATCCAATGAAAGTTTCATATTCTCCGATTGAGTTGTTCCAAGAATAACCAACTTTTCATTCCCGGCATCCCAAATAATTTTGACACCGATTTCAGACATTTCAATCACTTCATACTTGAGATTTTGCACAGTTGTCGGAACCAAATCTTGGGCATTTGTTTCCACATTTACTATCAATCCCAATAACACCGCCAAGGAAAAAAACAACTTTTTCATAAACTAAAAAATTTATATGATTAATAAAAAATTGAATTAACTTCGGATGATTACAATAATCACATCATAATAAAATCAAACCCGGGCACGCTATCACAAAACATTTGGTTTGTCCAGCCGCTAAAATAAAAAAATACTCCCTTTTACGATTTATTAAACGAAATAGCTGAACATATACCAAGCAAAAACATTACAAAAGGATACAAATATGAAAATTGTCGTTATTGGTGGCGGAGCCGGAGGTTCGAGCTTTGCCGCACGCATGAGAAGATTAGATGAGAAGGCAGAAATTATTATTTTAGAGCAGACTTCCGAAACCTCCATAGCCAGCTGTGGATTGCCCTATTTCATTGGGGAAGTGATTACCGATAGAAAGAATATGCAAGTAGCCAGCCCTGACTTATTTAAGCAACTGTTCAATATTGAAATTCGCCTCAATAGTAAGGTCACCAAGATTGATCCCCAAAACAAGATTGTGACCATAAACAATGAACACACTATCCCCTATGACAAGCTGATACTTGCCACCGGTGCCAAACCGTTTGTGCCCGAGATTAAAGGACTTGAAAACATTCCGCATTTCACCCTCAAACACTTGTCTGATGCAGATAAAATAAAATCTTTCATTAAAGAACAAAACATCACTAGCGCCACCGTTGTTGGTGGTGGTTTTATTGGCGTTGAGGTCGCCGAAAACTTGAACCATTTAGGGATAAAGACTTCACTGATTGAGCTTTCCGAACAAATTTTAGCTCCGGTTGATATAGATATTGCCCGCCTTGCTCACCGCGAAATGCGCCAAAAAGGAATTGAACTCCATTTGTCTGCCGGAATTAAAAATATTAGCTCAGATAAAATTGAGCTGCAGTCTGGCCAGAGCATCTCAACCCAACTCATAATTTTAGCAATTGGTGTGCGTCCCGAAACATCTTTGGCCCAGTCAGCTGGTATTAGTGTTAACGAGCGCGGTGCCATTGTTACCAATGAGTATATGCAAACCAACTTTGACGATATATATGCCTGCGGTGATAGCGTTGCAGTGAGCGATTTTGTATCCGGACAAAGTGTAATGGTAGCACTTGCCGGTCCAGCCAATCGCCAAGGCCGCCTGATTGCCGATCACATTGCAGGCAACCACCCTTATCCCTATAACGGGACACAAGGTACCGGCATTGTCAAAGTTTGTGACCTCACGGTCGCTTTCACCGGCAATAACGAAAAACAGCTCCAAAGAAATAACATTTCCTATGAAAAGATGATAATCAATGGAAGTTCTCATGCTGGATACTACCCCGGTGGAGAACCTCTTACCCTAAAGGTGTTATATTCTAAAGAAGGCAAGATTTTAGGGGCTCAAGCCATTGGCAAAGATGGTGTTGATAAAAGAATAGATGTCATTGCCACCATTATGCGATTAGGAGGTAGCACGACCGATTTGCGCGATGCTGAGCTCTGCTATGCCCCACCCTATTCCGGCGCCAAAGACCCCATCAACCTGATTGGCATGGCCATTGAGAATGTGCGCCAAGGGTTGGTTAAGCCCTATTTTGGCAGAGATTTTGCTGATATGGTAGTTTTAGATGTCCGCCCAAGTATCATGTATGAGCAAGCCCATATTAAGGATGCAATTAACATACCGGCAGGACAAATTCGCAACCGTTTAGGAGAGTTGCCCAAAGATAAGCCGATTATGATACACTGTGTCAAAGGATATACCAGCTATGTTGTTGCCCGCATTTTGGCACAATATGGTTTTGAAAATATCTTTAGCTATGCCGGCGGTTGGACATTTTACCAAAGTCAACTACAAGATTAAGCAACGCCATAACAAAAAACAGCAGATTAACATCTGCTGTTTTTTTATTGCGAATAAGCGCTTAATCTTTGAAAGTCTCCTCAAAAATCACATCATCAGACATATTTTCATAGATACGCACCTGCATCTCATTTTCATATGTCGTCACACTTATCCAATATTCTTCCTTGGTCTCCACAATTTTACCCAAGCAAAGATTGGTTTGTCCTGCATCTCCCATCATGAACACTTCCAAAATATTGGTAATTGTCATTCCCTGCACTTTGGGTTTTTCACTTAAGGAAATATTGGTTGCAGTATAATAATTATACTGCAGCACATAAAGCATTTTGAGCTGAGAATCCCAAATCATTTGCACACCAAGTTCCGGAATTTGATAGAACTTATCAGTAGCATACATACCGCACATCGGATCAATCTCAATTCCGCGCACAATACGAGTTGGAAACTCCACTACTTGCAATTCTTTATTTGGGGTAGCATTAGACAGTTTATTTTCAGCCATTAACCCCATACTGCATAAAGCAAACATAACAATTGATAAAACCAACTTTTTCATAAAAAAAAATAAATTTTAAGATTAATAATAAAGATAATACTCACCAATTGTGCACAAGCTAACACAAAAAGACTATCTTGTCCAGACTCAAGATAGGGAAAGATTCCCTCTGCGCAAAAAAAACACTCAAGTCTTTTCGACTGAGTGTTTTTATACCATCTAAAGCAAACTAAATTGCCTCTGCCATCATAATAACATCACTTTCAAAACCAATCTGCTCGCATTTCACATTAGCTTCACGCATAAAGCAGATTTTTTTTCTAGCCCCCAAAAGAACTTCTGCAATTCGATACAACGGATACCTTCCATCAGCGCCGATATATATTCGCCCGTGTTCTTTTGGTCTCAATACTTCCATAGTAATACCAACTATCGACTTTTTTGTTTCCATAGCACTGACAAATAATGAGATTAATAAATAGATTAACTAAGCATTTTATAATCTGTTACCTCCAAAAAAGCAAACAAAAAAAATCCGCACCTTAACAATGCGGATTTTTCATAAATACCAAGTTCCTATTGATCCAAGAAACTTCTCAGTTTCCGAGAACGTGACGGGTGCTTGAGTTTTCTAAGCGCCTTGGCCTCAATCTGACGAATACGCTCACGAGTAACATTAAACTGTTGTCCCACTTCTTCCAAAGTGTGATCAGTGTTCATGCCAATTCCAAAACGCATTCTGAGCACTCTTTCCTCACGCGGTGTCAAAGAAGACAAAATCCTCGTACAAGTTTCCTTCAAGTTCGAATGAATTGCGGAATCTAACGGCTGCAAAGCATTATCATCAGCAATAAAATCACCTAAAGAAGAATCTTCCTCATCACCGACCGGAGCTTCTAAAGACACCGGCTCTTTAGCAATTTTCAACACTTTACGAATTTTCTCAACCGGCATTGACAATCGCTTAGCCAACTCTTCTGGCACCGGCTCACGGCCCATCTCTGCCAACATCTGACGAGAAGTACGGGTCAACTTATTAATCGTCTCAATCATATGCACCGGAATACGAATAGTACGAGCTTGATCGGCAATCGAGCGAGTAATCGCTTGTCTAATCCACCAAGTTGCATAAGTAGAGAACTTATACCCACGGCGATACTCAAACTTATCAACTGCCTTCATCAAACCGATATTACCTTCTTGTATCAAATCCAAGAACTGCAAACCACGATTGGTATATTTTTTAGCAATCGAAATAACCAAGCGCAGGTTTGCCTCAATCATTTCTTTTTTAGCACGCTCAGCCTCACGTTCACCTTTCTTGATAGTATCCACCATCCGGCGATATTCCGTAATTGGCAAACCACATTCCTGAGCCATCTGAGCCACAGAATCACGCAGTTCGGCGATTTCAACCCCATACTTCTCAACAAAGTGTTTCCAGTGTTTGTCTGTTTTCTGCGCAATTTTTTCAATCCATTTCGGATCAAGTTCCGATTTTTGATAAGCAGCCAAAAAGTCTTCCCGTTTAATTTTGCAAGAAAGTGCATAACGCAAAAGCTTACCTTCCAAGCCCATCAAACGTTTGTTTAGCCCGTTCAACTGCTCTACCAATTGTTCAATTCTAGAAGCATTAAGATGAATAGAGCTCATCAACTCCACCAACTCACGTTTAACTTGAACATATTTTTTCTCAACTGCACTGGTAATACATTTACCAGCCAAAATTGCCTCCACACGCTGCTTTTGAATTTTCTTCAAATCATCATAATATCCGGCAATTTTGTTTAAGATATCAAGCACGGGTTCGCGTAAAGCTTCTTCCATTGAAGAAACTGAGGCCGATGACCGACCTGCCGCACCGTCCATATCATCTTCATCATCAGATTCAGAAGAATGTTCTTCATCTTGAGACAACTCATCATCAGATTCTTCATCATCTTCCTCATCTACAGCGCTTTCAAGCTCAATATCATCATCCAAATCTTCATCAATATCATCAAGACTATCTTTGGTTTCGAGCTCTTCAGCCACTTTTTCCAAATCATCTACTGTTGCTTCGTCATCTTCAAAAGCAATAGCTTCAGCATCATCACCATACATCATTTCGAGATCAATAATATCACGCAGCTGCATGGTTCCGGCTAAAAGTTCGTCTCTCCAACCTGCAATCGCCTTAATAGTCATTGGGCTTTCGCACAAACCGTCAATCATCACGGTTTTACCGGCCTCAATACGCTTAGCAATTGCAATTTCACCATCACGAGATAAGAGTTCGACCGATCCCATTTCTTTAAGATACATACGTACCGGATCATCACTTCGACCAAGCTCTTTTTCATCAAAGTTACCGGTCTCATCAAATTCTTCTTCATCTTCTTCCACATCGGGCTCAAAAGAATCCACCTCCGATTCGGCAATAATACTAATGCCCATATCAGAGATACCCGACATAATATCTTCAATATTTTCTGAAGATTCACGTTCTGGCGGCAAAGCCTTATTAAGTTCCTCAACGGTAATATAACCGCGGCTTTTACCCTTATCAATCAGTCGTTTAACAGCACTACCCAAGGAATCAATCAGCGGGGTATCGTTTCCTGTACCCTCATACAAATCCGGATTATCTATGTCTGACATATAACTTCCTTAAAAAAAATCGATTATTACGCTAGCGTGTAGACTTTTAATTTTTATTACCTAATTTGTCAAGTCTTTGTACACATTTCTCACACTTTTTTTCTAAATTAAGTGCTTTAACGTAAAACTAAATATCTAAACAGCATCTTGTTCATTAAGTAGCTGTTCTTTTTCTTTTTTCAAGCTTTCGTAACGCTTATAGACCTCATCAGAGAATGCATCAGCAGTTTCGAGCAACCGCAAACACTCACTGATTTCAGCTTCGAGCTGTTGGAGTTGCACTTCAATAATTTTCATCTTAATTTCGTCCCGCAGTTTTAGCTCATCGGCTTTTTGGGTCTTGAGCATTTGCACTTCCCAAAGGTTTTTGAGCATATCACCACAACCTTTTTGGCTCAAAACCTCCATCATCGAGGCAAAATCGGCATTTTCGAGTTCGGCAGCGATTTCCACCAAAGCATCAAACAGTTTTTTCAGTTCCGGATTTTTAATTTCAAAAGTTGAGAGTTTTTCCTCATATTCGGCAATCAAACTCGGGCAATAAATCATTGCCGCCAGCACAAACTTGACCACAGCCTCGTCCAAAACTTTTTGTGAGTGCACCACTCTAACATTGAGCCCCTGATTGTTGTCGGTATAATAAGTGCGTGCTTTTTGGGATTTGCGTGGAGAAAACTCCGAGCGATACGGACTTTTTGCCCCTCGCCCTATTTCATAATACAAACGGCTCTGCAAATCCTGAATATAATAGTTACGTACCGTTTCATCAGCAATTTTGGCGGCTTCATCTTTCATGGTTTTTTCAAGCAGCGCCTTTTTTTCGGGGGTATTAAAGACTTGGTTTTCGGTATATTTGCGCCATAAAATATCTTTAAGCGGCTTGGTTTCATTTTCTAAAAGTTTCAAAAATTCACCCTGCCCTTTGGCTTTTAAAAACTCATCAGGATCTTGCTTGTCTGGAAGGAATAAGAAACGCAGCGAATATCCGGGTTTTAAAATCGGCAAAACTCTATCTACCGAACGCATTGCCGCTCTAATTCCAGCCCCATCACCATCAAAACAACAAACCGGCTCCGGACAAACCCGCCAGGTTTCCTGAATTTGGTCTTCGGTTAAAGCCGTTCCCAAAGGCGCCACCGCATAGCCGATACCATAAGCATCAAGGGCAATCACGTCCATATAGCCTTCACAAATCAGCAGGTTTTTAGCTTCAAAAGCCTTATCGCGTGCGTAGTTCATATTATATAGTATGCGCCGCTTCTGAAAAATTGGTGTTTCCGGCGAGTTGAGATACTTAGGCTGTGCATCACTCATCACGCGCCCGCCAAAAGCAATCGGCCGCCCGGCTTTATCAAAAATCGGTATCATCACCCGGTCGCGGAAAAAATCGAAAGTGCGCTTGCTGGTATTGTGTTCGGCCAAAGACACCAAACCCAAATCTCCCATATCTTGCTCACTCACATTTTTAGATGCCAACCAGGCTCGTAAACCATTGTTAGCCGGAGCATATCCCATATGAAACTTGGCAATAGTTTCTTCCGAAAAACCTCTACGATTGCGCAAATAATCCAACGCCTGTTGACCTTCGGGCAAACGCAAATTCCGCTCAAAAAATTTGACCGCCAGCTCCATAATTTCATACAAAGACTTGCGTTTTTCGACCTCAACTTTGTTCTCGTGTGAAAGCCGCGGCATTTCCAATCCGGCCTTATGAGCCAATTTTTCGAGCGCTTCCATAAACGGCAGATTATTGGCATCCATCTCAAATTTAACAATATCACCATGTGCACCGCAACCAAAGCAATGATAAAATCCTTTTGCCTCATTGACGGTAAAAGATGGCGTTTTTTCGTTGTGAAACGGGCACAAACCGGTATATTCGCGCCCTTTGCGCACCAGTTTAACCTTTTCCCCCACCACATCGGCAATTGAAACTTTTGCCCGTAGCTCGTCGATAAATTTTTGTAAGTCTGCCATAATCAATCAATAAAAAAAACCGCCCCCGCAACTTTCGGAGGCGGATATAAAAATTGGTTTATTTACCTGAAAGTAAAGTTTTGATAGTGCCCGAAGCCGCACCAAAATCCATCTGACCGGCATATTGTTCGCGCAAAGCCGACATCACCTTACCCATATCTTTCATTGAAGATGCTCCGGTTGAGCTAATAATTGCCTTAATTGCGGCCTCTGCCTCGCTGGCACTCATTTGTTTGGGCAAAAAGCGCTCAATCACGGCAATTTCACTTTGTTCTTTGTCGGCCAAATCCTGACGATTTCCTTCAAGATACATCTTAATGGAATCTTTGCGTTGCTTAATCATATTTTGCATCATTGAAAGGAGTTCGGCATCAGTAGCTTCTTTTTGCCCTTTTCCTCTGGCATCAACGTCTTTTTCTTTCAACCCAGCAATAATCAAACGCACCGCCGAAACCGTGGCCGTATCTTTATTAATCATAGATTCTTTAAGAGCTTTTTGTAAATCTTCTCTAAGCATATTCATCTCCACAAAACAATTTTGACATTGTCTTGAGCATACAACATCTTCACAAAATTGCAAGAATTAAGATGGGAGATTTTATCCGCGCCCCTGCTGTATAAGTTTCTGCTGCGTCATTTGATTAGAAATTTGCGATGATTTAACCGGCGTCTTAGGCTCATTGGTAACTCGTCCTTGCTTTTCTAAAATAATCTGTCGCACTTCATCCTTACTTTTAATATCTTTTTCTTCTGTCACCGTGGGTGTGGGTGTTGCCGTTGCCGGCTCTCTGGCCTCAGTTATTGCTCCACCGATATCTTTGGCCGCCAAACCAACGTCAATGGCCGCACTGATTCCGGTGCCAACTCCGGGGAAACACCCGGCCAATCCTGAGGCTACCTCCCCACAAGCACCTTTCCAGTCTCCATCTTTTACTCTATCCCATGCAAAATAACATCCGGCTGCCACACTCACCAAAGGTACTTTTTTCAAAACCGATTTACCAACCGCACTTCCGGTAGTCTTGGCCACCGCTTTGACTACTGATTTCCCGACTGCGGTCTGCGCCGCTTTTTCTACTGTTTTAGCCGCACCTTTTTCTACTGCTTTCACCACTTTGGTATTGGCAATCGCATCTGTGGCTTTTTCATAAGCCTTACCCACGGCCGTATTATTCAGCAATTCGCTACCCTTATCTATCGTCTTGTCAATCGCTTGGTTAACCGCATTGTCGGCTTTGGCCAGTGTATCAACAATTCCTTCAGAAGTCTTTCCGGCATTAACACCGGCATGAACAGCTGTCTTTTCGGCAGTTTTTTCGATAATGTTTTCACCGGTTTGCGCCACCGCTGATGATTGGTTAACTCCGCGTAACTGATTAATCTTCTCCGCCGTTGCATTTTTAGCCCTAACTTCCGCTTTGGGTTCCATAGTAACAGTTTCTTTGCCGACAGATGTCTGCACCAAATCTTCCACTACTTCCCCGCGCGAAATTTTGACAGCCCGAGCCACCGCCGGATTTTTCTCCATAATACCTTCCGGAAGTTTGCTGACATCAAAATCTTTAGGCAGTTTCAGATCTTCTATCTTGTCCAAGTTCCAATTTCGTAAATCTATATCTTTGCAGGCACTGATATCCAACCGCTTCAAATTATTCGGAACACTTTCCGGCGTTATCACCGCAACCGTCATACTTTCTAATTGATTCACATTACCATTGCATAATGTCATCAATTCATTTTCGTACTCTCCCATACCTTTAACTATCACATGCTCTGGCAATTTAAGTTCTTCAATTCCATCCAAATTTGTTTCTGAAATAAGAGTCATTCTATCACTCAAATCCAAACTTTTCAATGATGGTGGTAATTTAGAGTTCACTATCTCAACTTCTCCTGACAAAAATTCCAACTTACCGTTAAAATCTGATAGATCCATATTTGAACAGCTAGAAACAGTAAGAGTTTTTACTGCCGACAGATCCACTCCAGACAGACTAATACCACGGGAAAGTTTTAACTCCTCCACCTGCGACAAATCCGCCTCAGCCAAATTAAGCATATAACAACTACTTAAATCAACTTTTTTAGGAAGTTTGATTTCCTTAAGAGTTTTTATATCTTTAGGAAATTTCACTTCTTCCACCTGCGATAAATCTGCCCCATTCAGATTAAGCTTTGCACAATCGCTCAAATCTAGTTTCTTCGGGAAAGAAAATCCCTCCAAGCTCTCTATATTACTAGGAAGTTTAACTTCTTCCAAATGTGATAAATCCGCCCCATTCAGATTAAGCTTTGCACAATCACTTAAATCCACTTTCTTTGGTAGAGTAATTCCCTCTAAGCTCTCTATATTACTAGGAAGTTTAACTTCTTCCAAATGTGATAAATCAACCCCATTCAGATTAAGCTTTGCACAATCACTTAAATCCACTTTCTTTGGTAGAGTAATTCCCTCCAAGCTCTCTATATTACTAGGAAGTTTAACCTCTTCAACCTGCGAAAAATCTACTCCGACCAAATTAAGACCACAACCACCACCTAAATCAACCTTTCCATCAACAATAAAATCATGCCAATTCACGTTTTTCATATCAGAGGGAAACAATCTCAGAATATTTTTTCCAGCATTGTCATTATATAAATTGTTATTTAACTTAAAAGCTCCTACTTTTCCTGCATTAAATTTTTCCGTCACAACCTTGTTGACCACTTCCCGAAACGCCAAATTTTCTTTGCCGTAAATACGATCATTCACCCCATAAGCAACAGTTCCTTTATTGCTCGTATAGGGATGAATCAGTAATCGTGAAACCATTTTTTGGGGATCATCAGAGCTATAACCATAAGCAATAATCGAACCGACACCGATAGAATCATCAACATACCTATGATTACATCCCACCGCATGCATACAGCTTTTCCAATCCTGAAACGTGGACTGACGTGCCACATCTGCCGGCGATACCGAGAACATCACTCGGTCTATTCCACCCAAAGTCGCCTTTTCTGCCTCTGTACGCACAATCTGTGCTTTACTGCCAAAATCCTCTGCCACCGATTTCACCACATCGGAAATATTTTGCTTATTTAACTCCGTATTACGAAATTTTTTGCTGACTTCCCCCAAAACCACTTCATCGTTTAGGATATTTCGCAGCATCTCATTCCGGCGGTCCCGATTCATACCTCGGTTTTTACGCAGTTCCAAAAACTTGTTATAATCTCCTTCTTGCAATACACCCAACAGCTCCGTATCGCTCATATCAAGTTTTTCTGCATCAAACTTATCCAATAGTTCTTTTTTGTTTTTGAAGAACTTCTCCGGCCCAATCGGTTTGCCCTTAACCATAAATGAGTTACTAGCGCGGTCAAAAGAAATGTTTTTATATTCCTTGGTAATGGTACCAATTGCCCCCATTGCCGAGTTTCCCATCAGTTCCGGCGGAATCTCCACCACCAGACGACGTTTTAAGCTACCGTTTTCATCATAAAACTCTTTAGGAAACGTAGTATTTTGGTTTTTGCGCATTTCAACCCCGTCAAGGGTTGTTTTATTTAAAATACCCCGCATTTCCTGAAACGGAGTATTATTTTTTGCCTCATTAAAAACTGACCCCTCCGCATTTTGCATTTGCTTTTCGGCAAATTGAGCTTCAAAACGTTTGCTCGCCTCAATATATTGTTCCAAACTCAGTTCAGGATCTTGCAGGGTTTCTACAAACATCTGTTCAATTTGCTTGTCATATCCGCCATATCTACCGGCATGATGAACATTTGCCAACGTGTGTGCATAATATTGATTATATAAAGGATTATCTTCGCTGATACCTGCTTGCGATAAAATAGATGCTGCCGCTTGTTTATTGCGTTCTGCAATCGCCAAGCGTTCTTGTTCATCAGAGCGAAAAGTAAAAAGGTCTTCTTCCTGCATCGCCGTCTCTCCTGCATAATACTTCTGTATATGAGTATGTCACATTTTTAGAAGAATATCAAGTAAAAGCACTATAAATTGTCCAAATTAGGCAAAAAACACTTAAAAATACCAGCGAGTACTGAAAACTGCTTCTTCAATATCACGGCCATAATTTTGCCGATAAGAATATTCCGCCGCCACTGCCATATTAGTGCTAAGCGAAAGCGCCGCTTCCAACTTATATTTAGTAGCCGAGCCGATTTTATGGGTTGCCCACACTTTTTCCGCCTCCGCCAACAAGCGGTAGCGGTTAAAATCAGCAAATGTCCCCACTGCCGCCCCAAGACCCAAGTATTGGTCATGTGGCAAAAAACCGCCGTAAGCCGCATAATTATTGAGCATTCCATATACCCACAAATTATCGCTTAAGGCATAGCTTGCCCCACCCCCTACCTTGAGGTTAAAAGCATAGCCTTCCTCTTCGGTCTGCGGGTTCATCAGCCGTTCAATTTTGGCATCAATCGCATAAGAAATCGGCTGAAACATCTTATCCATCGGCGAAATAGACTTAATCCCAACCAGATTAAATTCCTGCAAAACCGTTTTTTTGGAGTTGTCATAATGGCGAATTATGGTGTTCAAGAAATTAATCTCTGCTCCCCGCAAAAAACCATAGTTATTATCGGTTAAAGAGTGATAAGCCGGCCGATAACTGATTTCTTCAAAAACTTCTCCGTTGCGCACACCCATACCGAGCGTAGCACGCATTGCCTCATGCGTTTCTAAAGGCGATTGCCCTTTAGACAGTTCGGCTATTTTTCCTTTCTCGGTTAACTTGTTGCGCGCCATCAAAATTTTGAAACTCCGCTTGCGATAATCTGCAAGCTCCAGCTCTTTTGCCACATATTGATATTGCACATATTGATAAGCCGTTTCCAACACATCGGCTTTTTCACTTTCATCAAGAGCCGGCAAGCTGAAATCTTGATTTTTGATAGCTTGAATATAAGCATCTTGTTCTTTAGGCGACATATTGTTGTACCGATGCCGGATTTTGGCTTGGCGCGAGGGCCGATAGTTAATATTTTTGACCAGTCCCGGACGCGAATAAACCGCTTTGAGCGTATCCAAAGGAATGGTCTGCACCGGAAAATCATCGGCTAATTTTAGGCTCGGACGCACCGCATCTAATGTTTCCATCAGCATATAGGAGCAATTTTGCGTAAAGAAATAATATCGGGTCTGCGTATGACCGATTTCCCACAAATGCGCCACAAAAAAGTCCAGTTCTTCGGGTGTGAGGTCAAGATTAAGCTCCCAAATATCGCGGTTTTCAATGTTGTTGTATGTGTTGATGATGTCATAATACGGCTTCACCGTAAAACCGCCGAAATATCCGCCCGTCAAACCCCAAACCGCAAACAGCACGCTGTTTTCTTTTCCGGCCGTAAAAGCTCCGTAGTTGAGCCCGTGCGCCAAAAGTTGTGTCCCCTTGCGCTTGGTGTCTACTCTCATTAATGTATGCCCAAACAACGAAGACGGATTATTCATATAAGCATCGGTAAATAAAAGAGTTACACCGGAAGGCTGCAAATCATCATAAAACTTTTCAAGCTCTTCACATTTGGGAAATTCAGCAAGCTTTACACCACGTCTTTTTAGATACTTGTAGCGTGCCGGAAGCGGGCATTTTTGCTTCTCATTTCCGGGCTTAGAAAATAGTTCGATAGTAGCTGAAAGTTCCGCCTCCGGAGAAGTTTTGCCATCCTTGCTCAAAAAGAAGTTTTCTGAATCAATCGTGCTGGTATAGGTATCGCTCCAAAATGAGGGACGATAATGCCCCAACGCCAGCCAAGCGTCATCAACATCTAAAGAAGTCTGCGCCCAAACCGGTACCGCCCACAACCAACTCAGAATAAAAATTGCCCACTTCATCATCAACAAAAAAGGTGGTTTTCAAATCGTCTTATCCGCTCTGAAAACCACCCTACTCCACTTAAACGTAAGCTTATGCTTGTTTAACCATTTCCAAAACATTGAGGGTTAATTCAACCGCATCAACATTTTCATTGGGGAACAAAGTTGCAAAATTTTGTTTTGACATTTCGCCCAACTTTTCGCTGTCCATATTAAGGATACCAGCCATAGTTTCAATGGTTTCACCATGTCCGGCTGCAGCATCAAGCGCGTATTGTTCCATATTGTTTTCCAAAAAGGCCAGCATCATTCTGCCGGTACCACCTGTTACCCGACCGTTAGGATCGCAACCAGATGTACCGAAAGTGATACCAAAGGTCTGGGTACCAAAAGAACCATTAGTGGTTGCTGCCAAAACTTGAGGTCCAATACCGCTTTGTCCGCGCCAAGCCATAGAGCCCAGTCCGCAACCGGTACTATCAATCGCACTGGCGTTTGATGCCAAGGCCAATGCACCGGCAATCAGTAAAGAAAATAAATAGAGTTTTTTCATAATCCACACTCCAATAAATAACATACACCAAAGTTGTATCACAAAAACTCAAATTGTGCATCATTTTTTCCGCTTGTTAACAGAAAAGAATAAAAGTCTTGAAATCAGGATAAAATCGTGTTATCTATGCAAACAGAATGTATATTTTCACAAGCTGTGAGAGGTGAGAGAATCTCTCGCAGTTCATTTTTTGTATTTTCAGGTAGGTGATAAAATGGATAAGTTTCCTTTAACAAAAGTAGGCTATATTGCCTTAGAAGAAGAACTCAAACACTTAAAAGGGGTAGACAGACCCAACATTATTGCCGCTATTGCCGAAGCCCGTTCTCACGGTGACCTTTCCGAAAATGCGGAATATTCTGCCGCCAAAGAGAAACAAAGTTTTATTGAAGGACGCATTCAAGACTTGGAAGCTGTTTTAAGCCGCGCTCAAGTTATTGATGTTGCCAATACCAAAGCCGACGTAATTCGTTTTGGCGCTACTGTTCAGGTTGCCGATGAAGATTCCGGCGAAGAAAAAGAATATCAAATTGTCGGCGATTATGAGGCCGATATCGAAAAGAACAAAATCTCGCTGTCTTCGCCTTTGGCTAAAGCCCTGATTGGAAAAGAAGTTGGCGACGTTGCTGAATATACTGCCCCAGGTGGTAAAAAATCTTTTGAGATTTTGGATATCAAATATATTTAAAATCTCCAATCCAAACTTATATTAAAGCCGCATAATGCGGCTTTAATTATATGTAAAGGAAAAAAAACATGCCCCATAAAACCCCCAAACAATGCAGCATAGACTATGCTAACAAATGTGAGTGCCGAGATGATGATAACTGTGGCTGCACCTACCCTAACAATTGTACCCAAGGACTTGATTGTCCAGACGACTTTCCCAACCACAGAAATAATCGAAAAGAAAAAAGCTCATCTTCGGCACAATAATCGAACCACCTCATAAATAGAAGTTGCAAAACATTTTTTTTGACCCTATTTTAGCTTTAGGTCAATTTCAAAGAGGTTAATTATGGCAGAATATAAGAGCAAAGTTTTGATTATCGGTTCCGGTCCGGCCGGCTATACCGCCGCAATTTATGCCGCCCGCTCCGGTTTACAACCCATTGTCGTATCAGGGTTACAACCCGGCGGCCAACTAACCATCACCACCGAAGTCGAAAATTTTCCGGGTTTTCCAGAACCGATTGAAGGCACGGAGCTCATGCAACGTATGCGCCAACAAGCCGAAAACCTCGGCGTCTGCGTGGTTGATGACAACATCACCGAAATTGATTTTGACAAACGCCCCTTTGTCTGCAATTCGGAAAATAACCACGTTTATTGCGGCGAAACTTTGATTATTGCGACCGGAGCCAGCGCCAAATGGCTGGAACTGGAAAGTGAAAGAAAATTCCGCGGCTTTGGGGTATCCGGTTGTGCCACTTGCGACGGATTTTTCTACCGCAACCGTAAAGTTGCCGTGGTGGGCGGCGGTAATACTGCTGCCGAAGAAGCCCTGTATTTGAGCAATTTTGCCAAATCCGTCACCTTAATACACCGCCGCAATAGTTTGCGCGCTGACCAAACCATGCAACAGCGTGTTTTAAATAACCCTAAAATAAATGTCGAATGGGACACGGTTATTGAAGAAGTGCTGGGTACGGATAACCCCAAAGGCGTCACCGGATTAAGGCTCAAAAATGTCAAAAACGATAGTGTGTTTGAAATCAAGGTCGATGGACTGTTTGTGGCCATTGGTCACCACCCCAATACCGAATTATGCAAAAAACACCTCAAGCTTGATAATAACGGCTATATTGTGACCGAACCCGGTTGCTCTAAAACCAGTATCCCCGGAGTTTTTGCTGCCGGAGATGTGCAAGACCCTAAGTTTCGTCAAGCCATTACTGCGGCAGGCTCTGGCTGCATTGCCGCACTAGAAGCCGAAAAGTTTTTGGTTGAGCATAGCTAAAGCTGCGATTATTCCAAGATAGTTTCTTCTTTGAAAGAAAAACCACGTAGCAATTCTTCAGTCGTCATGGCTTTTTTGCCTTGTCGCTGAATTTCGGTTATGAGCAACATTCCAAGATTGCACTCAATCAGTAAACCGGTATCGTTAGGAATAAGGCTACCCGGAACCCGTCCCGACGCTCCGTCTAAAGCCTCGGCTTTAAGGACTTTGAAGCGCTCGCCCTCATACATAAAATATGTGGCCGGATAAGGATTAAAAGCCCGAATTTTGCGTTCCAAAACTTCTGCTGAGAGATTAAAATCAAGTTTGGCCTCAGCTTTATCAATTTTAGCGGCATAACAACTCAGTGCATCATCTTGCTTTTGGGGCTGAATATGTTCCAAATCACGCAGAGTTTCCACAATGAGCTTTGCACCAAGCTGAGATAAGGTATCATGGAGCTCGCCACCGGTCATCTCCGGTGTGATTTCAACTTCGCCTTTTAAGAGCATATCACCGGTATCCAGACCTTCTGCCATCTGCATAATGGTCACCCCGCTTTTGTCATCACCGGCCTCAATAGCACGTTGGATTGGAGCTGCCCCGCGCCAACGAGGCAACAAAGAGGCATGAACATTAATACACCCTTTGGGAAAAGCCTCCAAAATCGGCTTTGGCAAAATCAAACCATAGGCCGCCACCACAGCAACATCAGCATTGAGCGCAGCAAATTTTTCTTGTTCTTCAGTGTTTTTTAATGACTTAGGAGTACGAACTTCAAGTTTTAGATTATCTGCCGCCACATTTACCGGAGTTTTGACCACTTTCTGCCCACGCCCGGCTTCTTTGGCTGGTTGAGTATAAACACAAACCACTTCATGCTCTTTAGCGAGAGCTTCTAAAATCGGAACCGAGAAATCAGGAGTACCCATAAATACAATTTTCATAATATTCAACCTATTATATTGTTAAATTAATTTATAACATCAATACACGTCAGTCCACTTAAACTGCTCTAATAACCCAAAATACGACCTTTAAGTAAAAGGTCGGATAGTGGAATTAGTAGAGTGATTTCTAGGGGCGAAACAAACCCTAGCGTATATAGAAATACGTGGGTTTGTTGAGTTCCCCGTAAAATCGCTCTAATAAACCGCTAGACGACATTTAAACTAAAGGTCGGAGAATGAGTCGTATAATAAGAAATTAGGAATTTTGCGACTGAGTGTAGATAAACCTACACGATTGGAGCAAAATATCCGACATTTCTGTATTAGACGACCATTATACGGACTTTAAACGCTTCATCAACTTCTTAACCACCATCTGCCTTTTCAAACGGCTCAGATGGTCAATATAGAGAATACCGTCCAGGTGGTCAATCTCGTGTTGCAAAGCAACCGCTAAAAAACCATCGGCCTTGAGCTCTTTTTCCTCGCCTTGTGGGGTAAGATACCGAACTGTTACCTCGGCATAGCGCTCTACCTCGGCGCGTTGCTCCGGCACCGAAAGACAGCCTTCTGTTCCACAAACCTTTTCTTCCGAACGCCAGATAATTTCCGGGTTCACCAAATATAGCGGATTTCCGGGCTTGCCGCCTTCGTCATCTTGCTCCACATCAATCACCACCAAGCGCTTGGAAATGCCCACCTGCGGTGCGGCCAAACCCACTCCGGCTTCGGCATACATGGTTTCGAGCATATCATCAAGCAGCTGCTTGAGCTCGTCGTTTAGTTCTTCTTTTTCCAGCTTGACTGATTTTTTCTTCAGCACCGGATGAGGATATTCATATACTTTTAACTTTGCCATTTTTATTTCCTATAAGGCTAGCCAACCATCATGTCCACTCAGCCTCAATACGCTTTTAATCAGTCAAACGCGCCTTAGCAACTTGATCTAAGACCGCATTAACCATTTTGGGCTCACCTTTAGTAAAGAAGGCATAAGCGAGGTCGACATATTCTTTAATTATTACTTTAGCATCGACATCTAAAGTATTGATTAATTCATAAACCGCGCACAAAAACAAAGCCCGCAAAGTCCCATCCATACGCTCAAAAGACCAGCCTTCTTTGAGGAACAGTGCCAGCGATTTTTCCAATTCTTGCTTGTTAGATTGCACCCCGCGTACAATTTGAGTAAAATATGCCGTATCCATTTCTTCCACTTCCGCCAGTTCTTCAGTGGCATTAATATCCTCTTTAATGAGGTAGCGCCCCACTTGTCCAGAAGTAAAATCTCTGATAACCTCATCAACCGGCAGTTGGCCATATTCCACCATATAGCAAGCCTGAACAGCCGCCAAGCGTGCCGCTGTTTTCATTTTAATTTTTTTAGAAACAAATTTTTCCATTTCAATTTCACCTTAGTCTTCAACGTCTTCATGAATGCTGGGACGTGCCAATTTATCAATAGTTTCCACAAAATTCTCAAAATCCTTGACCTCGCGAAAATCCTTATACACCGAGGCAAAGCGGATATAAGCGATATGATCGAGCTTCGAAAGAGCTTCCATAACATATTCGCCAATCACTCGTGACTGAATTTCACTTTCACCCGAACTTTCCAAGCGCCGCTGGATAGAGTTCACAATTTTTTCCACTCTTTCAGAGTCAATTGGCCGCTTACGCACCGCAATTTGGATTGAGCGAGCCAATTTGTCACGATCAAACATGGTTTTCTCACCATTTTTCTTCACCACCACCAAATCGCGCAGTTGCACTCTTTCATAGGTAGTAAAACGAGAACCACATTCGGGGCACTCGCGCCGCCGTCTGATTGCGGTATTATCATCAGCATTACGAGAATCTTTGACTTGGGTATCATCACAACCGCAAAAAGGACATTTCATTATTTTTGAACTCCATTATTAATTAAAGATTCGGCGACCTGATATAATTTTGAAGAATATCTTGCTCCTTTTATAAGGACAATATCCTTATTTTGCAACAATTTATTTCTAAGAAAATCATCTAACCCGTCTTTATTTTCAAAATAATACTGTTTGATGCGGGGTGGCAACTGCGCCAAAGCATCTTTCATCTCCGGACAAACCCCAATTACGATGTCGACATCTGATTTCGCCAGCACCTGCCCGATTTCGATATGCCGAGCCGAAGAAGTGTCCCCAAGTTCGGCCATTTTACCAAGTACAGCAATCTTGCGGCCGGTTTTAGGTAGTTTCGACATGGTTTCAATGGCAATTTTCATCGCCTCTGGCTGACCCGAATAGCTGTCATCAATCAATGTGTAGGTACCAAAGGCTTCTTTTAAGATCCATTGCTTGCCTCGCCCCGGCAAAGCTCCAAATTCCGGTACAACCGCCTCAGCTTTGCCTACATCAAGCCCCAAAGTTTTCACTACTGTTAACACGCACCAAGCATTGTAGAGATAGTGCTCTCCCGGCTGGGAAGTTTTAACTTTGAACTGTGAGGAGAAGTCTTTGCCAAATTTCACCACTTCTGCACCATTTTCCACCGCACGCCGTTCTAAAACATCGGCAAAATTGGTATCAGCATTGATAATAGCTTTACCACCTTTTTGCAACGATTGGAAAATCTCAGCCTTAGCCTCGGCAATGGCTTCAAAATTAGGGAAAAATTCAATATGCATCGGATAGACATTGGTCACGATTGCCATATCAGGCTCCGTAAAGCTAACCAAATCGGCAATTTCGCCTTTAGCACTCATTCCCATTTCAATCACCGCAAAATCGGCACTCATATCTAAATCGAGCAACGTCCGCGGCACACCCGAATAGTTATTATAGTTACCATAAGTAGCATAAACCTTGCCAAATTGTGAGAGCACAAACTTGAGTTCTTCTTTGGTAGTGGTTTTGCCGGCACTTCCGGTCAAAGCAATCACCGTTCCCTTAAATTGGCGCCGATTGTAGCGTCCCAACAAACCATAGGCGCGCG
The DNA here is from genome assembly GCA_944391475.1 of uncultured Alphaproteobacteria bacterium. Classification (GTDB taxonomy): domain Bacteria; phylum Pseudomonadota; class Alphaproteobacteria; order RF32; family CAG-239; genus MGBC133411. Next base: position 24,508 of record CALXTR010000018.1, read on the forward strand.
CGGTATCTGCTACCAGCACTTGTCTGTTTTCCGGAACATTTTCGATAAGACGGTTCACAATCAGCAAAGACGCCCCATTTTTATAAGCATCACCAGCAAAATCATGACCATCAAATTTTTCACCTTTAAGCGCCAAAAAAGCCTCACCTGATTTAACTTCACGGCTATTGGTTGAAATGTTTGTAATCAGCACTTCCTCGGGCTGATTTTTAGCCTCCACCACTTCAGCTAATTTAACAGAACTAAGTTCAAGCATTTTACCTTCCCTCAACAATTAATATCGGCATTATACTCCATTTCCTAAAAGTTTCATCAGTTTTTAACGCTTTTCCACTTTCAAGCGCTTGCATCAACTCAAGCAATATGATATAAAAGAAAAAAACGTATTATTAACTATAAAAAATTTTTATTTATGAAAAAGACAATTATTGTAATTTTGGTTTTGGGATTGATATTAGTTGCTCGTTTTTGCAGCCACGATGTTGAGATTATCCAAACTCAAGCCTTGGAAGGTACCGAATGCGCTATTGCCACCCTTGATCTGGGTAATAAAAAAGCCTATTCCGTGTATCATGGTCAAAAGCTGGTTAATAGTGAGATATATAATCAAATCAGCTCCGAGCACGGGATTATCATTGCTCATAACGAACAAGGCTACCGCTTTTACAATCGCTATGGAAATATGATTAATAATCTCTATTATGACGGTTATGAAGTCACCCCAAGATACGCGATATTTGAAAGCAAATTAGGGAAATATATCTATGCCCAACATAACGATATGCTAAGCATTCCTTACCAAGAGGTAATCCCTCAGGGACGCCACTTTGCAGTTAAAGACGTCAACGGATGGGGTGTTCTAGATAAGGACTTAGAATGTATTGTTCCTACCGAATATGCCTCTTTATCCCAACTTCCCAAACACTAAAAAAGGCCTCACATTGAGGCCTTTTGCATTATAAGAAAATAGAATTTATCTTATGAGTAGATGGGGAACTGCTGACAAAGAGCAATCACTTTTTCTTTGGTGTCGGCAATGACTTGTTGTGCATCACCTTTTTGGAGCGCATCAATCACATCACAAATCCAGTTAGCAATTTGCTCAAACTCTTTTTCCTTGAACCCGCGAGTAGTACCGGCCGGTGTCCCTACCCTAATCCCGGAAGTAACTTTGGGCGGCATCGGGTCAAACGGAATAGCATTTTTATTGCAGGTAATGTTAGCTTCACCCAAGGCCTTATCCACCACATCTCCGGTCAAACCTTTTGGGCGCAAATCCACCAACAACAGGTGTGTGTCGGTTCCGCCCGATACCAAATCAAGCCCGCGTTTTTTGAGTGTTTCACCCATCACTTTGGCATTTTTGATAACCTGAGCGGCATATTCCTTAAATTGCGGAGTTAAATCCTCGCCAAAACAAACCGCTTTGGCTGCAATCACGTGCATTAGAGGACCACCTTGAGTGCCTGGGAAAATCGCCGAATCGATTTTTTTAGCAATCTCGGCATTGTTGGTCAAAATCATACCACCGCGCGGACCACGCAAAGTTTTGTGAGTTGTTGTGGTAACCACATCGGCAAATTCCAACGGATTGGGGTGCTGTCCACCGGCAACCAGACCAGCAAAATGCGCCATATCCACCATCAGATAAGCCCCGACTTTATCAGCAATCTCGCGAAAACGAACAAAATTCACCTGACGTGGATAAGCAGAACCACCGGCAATAATCAGCTTGGGCTTATTTTCAAGCGCCAAACGCTCCGCTTGGTCATAATCAATCAAACCGGTTTCTTTAACTACGCCATATTGGATTGATTTCAGCCATTTTCCCGAGATAGAAACTTTTGAACCATGGGTTAAGTGCCCACCGGCATCTAAAGACATTCCCATAATCAAATCACCGGGTTGTAAAAGTGCTACATATACAGCAGTATTAGCTTGCGAACCCGAATGTGGCTGCACATTGACAAATTGAGCGTTAAAGAGCTTCTTAGCCCGCTCAATGGCCAAATCCTCCACCATATCCACAAACTCACAACCACCATAATAACGACGATGCGGATACCCCTCAGCGTATTTATTAGTCATAATTGACCCCTGAGCCTCGAGCACAGCCGGAGAAACAATATTTTCGGAAGCAATCAGTTCAATTTGGTTTTGTTGACGATTTTTCTCCAGCGCAATCGCCTCAAAAACCGCTTTATCTTCATTTTGCAATTGTTGTGTAAAATCCATAACTTGACCTCCGTTACTTACTTAAGAGTTTCAATTTTATCAATCCGGCGCTGATGTCTACCACCTTCAAAAGGAGTATTTAAGAAAATATCCATCCGCCGACATACTTCATCAAAAGTCATGGTGCGCCCACCAAAGACCGCAATATTGGCATTATTGTGTTCTCGAGCCAAACGCGCCACATCATCATTATAAAGGAGTGCCGCCCGAATATTAGCACAACGATTAGCGGCAATTGAGATACCGATTCCTGTACCGCAGATTAAGATTCCGCAGTCTGCTTCTCCGTTGCGAAGAGCATCACACATTCTTTGCGCCTCATCAGGATAATCACATGATTCGGACGAATATGTACCCAAATCAAACATTTGGATTTTTTTATTCTGGTAGTAATCTAAAAGTTTTTCTTTTAGTTCAAATCCCCCATGATCTGAGGCAATGGCAATTTTTTTCATATGTGCTCCTTTGTTTAAGTTTGGAGACATAATATAATACTTCCGCCAAGATAGAACAGTTTTTTGTAACTTATGCTATGAAAATAGCATACCTCCGATATTGCTTTAACAATTATGATAGTTCTTCTTTACTACAAAAGCAACACACAAAGACAGCATTGCGGATACAAGGTACAATCTATCAGCCACCAACCTGCCGCGCACCCGTCGTACTGGCGCGCCTGCCGTGCTCATTTTCTACTTTTTCAAGGCACAATCTCAAAATCCGCTCCACTGATAGCATCGCGGCTCTTTGGCACAATCTTATCAGCCACCACCCCGCCGCGCGCCTGCCGTGCAGGTACAAAAAAACTCCCCATAAAGGGGAGTTTTTAATTAATGGCTCCGACTGCAGGGCTACACAGCTTCGCTGTTCTTTCTCTTGGGCATCTAAACTCACTACGGTTGCTCTGCTTCCCTAGTTCGTTAAGATGTTCCCAAGAACTTGCAGACAAAAACAACCGGAGCAACGGTTGTTTTTGCTTAGCGTTCCTCTCGGTTCGAGCCCTGATAAGTATAGATATCCCCCAGTAAACTGGGGGTTCTATAACAGCTACAAACCTTACGGTTTGACCACGCTCGTTGGCGTGGAGCGGTGTTGTTCCAACACCTTGGCATTCAGCCCCGAGTAAACTCGGGGTTTTCTGTAAGGCAACTAATAAAAAAAGTAACCCACCGGCTTAGCCGGTGGTTCTTCATAAGCGGGTGTAACCCTAATGGTGCCAGCAAACGCCTTA
>CALXTR010000019.1 GCA_944391475.1 uncultured Alphaproteobacteria bacterium
CATTTAAAATCAACCTTTTATAAACATGACTTGCAACGATTACAAATCAGTAGCTCTACCAACTGAGCTATGTCGGCGCAATTTCTGCTGACTTTATAACTTAAGATTTTTTATGTGTCAACAGAAATTGTTACGATGGTGTTATTTAATTCGAAGGTTGAATTTTAATGAAATTGGGCCAATTTTGATGATGTATTTTTTATGCGCTTTTTGCTTTCTGATATAATTGTATTGTTTAATATATATATGTTTGCCAAAATTTTTGTTAGTGGCAAAAATATAATGATAAAAATGAGGGGAATGGGGAAATAATTCAAAAAAAATTTTTTGTGCTTGTCTGCTTAAGTCTTGATTCCAACGTGTCTCACTAAAATGTCTAATTTGATTCAAATAATTAAGAAAGATGTTCGCTTTATCCGGATATAACTGATGTTGTTGCAAAAAGTCGTAATAATGTTTAGCAACATAAAACTTGTCGAAATATGTGGTGTCACGTTGCTGTGCAACTTTACCCATGATGGAATCTTGACGCCGCAGATAGTTATAAAGCTTATCTGAAATATAAAGTATATTCTCGGCCACACTCATGTATTGCAGATAAAAACAGTCGTCATCATATTCTCGACAAGAGGGGAACTTAATCCCATATTTATCAATGATGCTTTTTTTCCAGATTTTGTTCCAGAGCAAAACATTGTTTTGGGTAATAAGATGGTAATTTAGAGCGCAAATTCCCAATTTCTTGTTTTGAAAATATGTGATGTCTTCAAGTCTAATAAGGTGTTCTTGTTCATCAATGATATTGGCATTGCAACATACTACATCCACTGGATTATTTTCAATTGCATCTCTCATGATTTGGCACATGTCGGGTTCGTACCAATCATCAGAATCGCAAAACATGATATACTTTCCTTGTGCTTGCTCTAAACCTAGTTGTCGGGCGGCGGAAGGTCCACTGTTAGGTTGAGTGTGAACCTTCACGCGACTATCTTGTTTGGCATAACATTGTAGTAGGTCATAAGTGCCATCTTTTGATCCATCGTCAACGCAAATTACCTCAAAATCGCGAAAACTCTGAGCTAACAAGGCCTCTAAACACTGCTTTACATAATTTTTAGCATTGTAAAAAGGGATGATGATGGATATCTCGGGCATCTATTTTCCTTTGAGAAAACGTCTTGCATTGCGAATTTTTTCTCTAAGCGAGCGTTTCTTCTTTTTGTAGTGGTTACGCATTTTTCCAAAAGTTAAGTTTGCCATAATTTTACACCGATAATAATGAAAACGATTTTTGGAATAATTTATGTGTTGTTATAGGTTATAGTTTATATCTGCTACTGAAATCTAGTCATTCTTGTGCTTTTCCATCAATTTTTCTATCAATAAAAAATCATCTGGTTCATCAATTTCAACCGCTGTATATTCAGGCATTTCATAGACAACTATTTTACCGGATAAACGATTTTTATCCTTTTTTATGTTGCCGACCGTATTAATATAACAGGCGCCATTTTCCATCATTAATCCTTTAAAATCTTGTCGTCTAGGTCTTATGTGGTAATCGTAATTTAATGCTCTTCCATCATCTGACCAATAAAAACGCTTATTTCTAACACAAGAAAGCGCAGAATCTGAATGACTGACTTTTAATTTTTGGTACATTTCATCAATATGTTTGTTTTTTAATAATGGAGATGTGGCTTGTATCAAAAAGAAATTATCTTCATCAGATAAATTTGATTTATTTATATACTCCAGCATAACACTTTCAGTAGATGCTGTATCACTAGCATTTTCAGGTTCTCTGTCGTATAAAACAACTTTTCTTAAGTTGAAGCTTTTTACAACTGAGCGAATATCATCACTATCTGTAGCAACAATAACTCTATCAATGCAAGTTGCATCGTTAGCCGCTTTAGCTGTCCAATAGACAAGTGGGTATCCATTTAATAATTTGATATTTTTGAGGGGGATAGATTTACTTCCCCCTCTGACAGGAATAAAGGCTATATTAGTCATGTACTTTTCTCTTGAGTTTTTTACGTTGTACTTTTTCGATATCTAAGATATCTTCCGATTTATAAGTCAAAGATTTCGCTACATTTCTTAAATCTCGTGCTAATTTTTGTAATCCTGCGGGTTCAAGAGACGCTGCATGATCCGTGCCTTTCCAAGTTCTATCCAAAGTAAAATGACGCTCAAAATAAGTTGCTCCAAGAGCTAGGGCTGCTATATCTACAGCAATGCCCAAATGGTGACCCGAGAAACCGATAGCTTTTACATCGTTACCATAGCTATTTTTAAGACGGGTAATTTCATTAAGACAGATATCTTCAAAAGGAACCGGATATCCTGATGTACAAGCATAAATTACTAAATCTTTAGCACGGTTATTTTCTTTGAAAAACTCTATAATTTTCTTTTCTTCATCTTTGGTAGTCATTCCAAAAGATAGGTGAATTTCTCCATTATATTCATCTCGCAAGTATGCTAACATATCAAAGTCACAATTACATGCAGAGGGAACTTTTATCATTTTAGGATTTAATGCAACAATTTCTTTAGCTGCTGTTAAATCCCAAGTGGATGTGGAGTAGATAAGACCTTCTTCTTCACACCATTTCTTGAGTATTGCATTTTGTTCTAAGTTAAATTCCAAAAATTCACGATGTTCACCATAAGTTTTGCCATAGCTGTTTTCGGGATGAGGATGCGGAGCATTATATTCTTCCGGTGTTAATAATTCCTTATTTGTTCTTTTTTGAAACTTGACAATGTCAATCGCTGAATCTGGATTCAGAGTTTTAAAAACTCCTAAAAGTTTAATCATTTTATGGGCAATTTCCATGTCACCCTTATGATTGCAGCCAATTTCTGCTATAATTATAGGTCTTTCCATGATTTTCTCCTTTCTTTGTTATGATTGAGTATTGATAAGTTTAATCCATGTTCTTTCCCCAATTTTGATTGGTTCTTGTTTCTGTTTCAAAATCAACCACAGATTAATAAAACGTTCTGATATATAAGGAGGCATTCTTTTCATTTTGGGGGCAAATTGGTCATATTTGATAAAACCATTTGTCCTTCTCTCCAATTCAAAGAGCATAGGGAACATCCATTGGCAATAATCATCAAATAAATCGCGGCGCATTACATATGTGTTTCCTAAATAAAATTCCGTTAAGTTGCGCAAAGAGGGTAATAAATAAGTACATTCGGGATGAAATTCTTTTATGATACTCTCAAATTCTTCATAAATTTCTTGAGGATGATGCGAACAAAATTGGGAAAATAGAGTTAACCCAATTTGTCCGTATTTTACTTTTTTAGGTAAAATGATATCGTGCAGATCGATATTAGTTTTTTTGATGTTATAGGCCTCAAATTCTTTTACAAATTTTTTAGTGTCGACATTGTATAGTGCTACTCCTTGTCTCTGTAAGGGATGAATACGAGGTAAGTCAATATGACTATAATGATGGCAAGCTCCAATATATTTTACTTCTGGATGTTCTTTTAACCAATTTTTCCAAACCCAATAAGTAGCTGTTAATTCAGCAAAAAAATCGTTCTTGTCAGAAATGTTATCACCGGTGTTATCTTTCAATATACCAAAATCTACGTCAGAATTTGCTGCACCAGTTTGAATGGGAATGTAAATATCTGATTGAAATAGAGGGTATCCGTCTTGGTAATGATACGTGCAGAAAATTTTTGCCAAGCTTTTTTGCTCCAAAGGGCGCTCTACAATTTGAGATTTTAATTCTTCGATGTAATTTTTTGTATCCTCTTGGAACTCAGCAAAAGCAAATTTTAACTGTTGATTTTGTTTTTGTAATAAGTTAAATTCTTGCTTATAACTTTTGTGTATTTTGATGCCTAGTATATAAGTTTTACCTTTGGTTTTTTTATAAACAGGAATCCCAAAACACTTTATAACGGATATATCATTTATATTTTCCTTGCAATAAATATTAAAATTTAATAAGTTAACTAAAGATAAAATAGATTGTTTCAATCTTGAACATAAAGTTTTTTTAAGTTTATTTGAGCTGGTTTTTTGGGTATCTGATTTAAATCCAGAAGGTACGCTCGGTGTATCTACGTTACTATATAATATTTCCTCATAAAATATAGAAGTTCTAGCATATTTCCAAAAGTATTGGGCTAAATATTTGTCTTTACTGTTCCATGCTTTTAAGTTTGATGTGTAGTGTATGATTTTAGGATGTTGACAAGCGTCATGATAGGTTGTTCGTAATATTGTGGGCAGACATTCTAATAAATGTTTGTCAAAGCTTGTATGCCATTGAACATTCCATGACTGATCTAAAAGAAGATAATCATTTGCGTACAATGAGTTAAGGATGTCTTGGTCCCAACACCAAGTCTTTTTTATTTCATTTAAGCGTTTAATGCAATTATTGGTAAAATTCACTTGGTTCATTTTAGAAATATTGCATATCAAGACACCTGCATTGAAACAATAGTATGGGGCAGGTAATTGCATTACATTTTTAGCATATTCTATGTAATTATTACATGCTTTTAAAAATGCACACATTGCTGTATCTGTGGCTGCTGCAAGAACGTGATTTTTCACGTCTGTTGAAAACAAATCAGCAATGTCATGTGTTACAACTAGATCAGAGTCTAGATAAATTATTTTTTTATAATTTTTAAAAATTTGGGGAATAAAAAAACGATAATATGTTGCCAATGTGATGTGCCCAGAAATATAAAATTGGCTTTTATCGAGATTAGCCATATATTGCTTCATATCAATATATCGAATAGAAAAATTTTTAGGCAAAATTTTCTTCAAACGTTCCTTATTTTCAAACGAAATGTCACTTTCTAATACAACAATATCATATCGATTTTTGGAGGAACTATTTGATATTATAGACCATAAACACACTCCAAAATACTGTACATAGTTGTTTGTCACAGCAAATGCAATTGGAATATTATTGTTCGGAAAAGCTGGTAACAGAGATTTAGTCATCTAAAGAGTCCTTAAAAATTTTTTGATGTTTTTGATGCGCGTTTTAACTGCTTTTTTCTTTTCATAATATTTTCTGCGTTTTTTACCAATTGTAAGAAATGAAAGAAGTTTATACTTCAAATATTTGATTTTTAATTTTCCCAAATTTGTAATCTCTTTAATTTGATTTAGGTCTGAAGCTTTCGGCAATTTGGGGGTTAACAAGATATTCAACATCTCTTCATAAAAAGGTGAAATTCTTGCATATTTCCAGAAATTTGATGCTAAATCTCTTTCAGGAGCATTCCATGGTTTTATTGCTGACGCATAGTGTATAATGTTAGGTTTTGCCCTAGCTGCTAAATAATCATCATATATCCTTTGAGAAACTTTTTGTTCATAATTGGGATGACAAAATGGATAATGCCATTCAACATTCCACTTTCGATCTAAAAAATATATTTGTCCATCGCAGACACTATTGATTACACATTGATCCCAGGTTCTTGGTGTCTTTATTCTCTTCAGAGCTTTTATACATTTATTTGTAAAATCATATGCTATCATCCTCTTGATATTGCACAAAAGAATTCCATCTTGAATATATTTACTTGCATCGGTCATTTTCAATATATCAAGCGCGTAATGCTTAAATTTGTCGTTCATTGCATACGGCCAACCAGACAAAGCGGCTCCAATAATGCAGTCTCCTATGTTTTGCTTATATAAAAGAGCAACATCATTTTCATAAATAACATCACTATCAGAATAAACAACTTTCTCAAAATTTTTAAATACTAAAGGAATAAAAAAACGATAATAAGCTGCTATGGTTATATGTTCGGATAAATAAAAATCGCTTCTAGGATATTTTGACAGATATGGCTTTATATCTATAAATGTTAATGAAAAATTTTTTTGAGAACACATCAATTTTAATCGCATTTGATTGTTTTCTGAAATATTTTCAGCAAAGACGTAAATATCGTAGTTATTGTGTGAACTGCTATTACTTATTAATGATTGTAAACAAGTACCAAAAATAGGAACATAATTGTCTGTAATCGAAAAAACGACAGCAATATTATTTTTCTTAAATGTAGGATATAGCTCTGTTAGCATTTTTAAAATCTCCGGTTAATTTCCCAATTCCAGGCGGTTTGGATGATGTCTTTGATATTGGTATATTTAGGCTCCCAGCCCAAAATTTCTTTGGCTCTACGATTGTCCGCAAACAATCGAGCCGGGTCGCCGGCACGGCGAGGGCCATATTCAACCGGACATTTCTTGCCGCTGACTTCTTCTGCGGCAGTAATAATCTCTTTAACGCTGGTGCCAATGCCGGTACCAAGATTAATGCAGCCGCTATATTCACTCAGCTTTTCAACCGCCAAACGATGTGCTAAGGCCAAATCTTCCACATGGATATAGTCGCGGATACAGGTTCCATCCGGTGTGTCATAGTCTGTTCCAAAGACACTAATTGATTTTCTTTCGCCGCTAATGGCTTTCAAAACTAGTGGTATCAAGTGCGTTTCTGGAGTATGGCTTTCGCCAATGCTTCCATCTCTTGAACAACCCGCCGCATTAAAATATCTTAAAGCAATATGGTGCAAACCATAAGCACGTTCATAGTCGGCAAAAATTTGCTCAATCATTAATTTAGTGCGACCGTAAGGGTTAATCGGATTTTGTGGATGTTGCTCATCTATTGGCGTATATGCCGGCTCACCATAAGTTGCGCAAGTGCTGGAAAACACAATATCCTTAACCCCATGCCGCAACATGGCATTCAACAAATTTATCGTGCCGACAACATTATTATAGTAATATTTCTGCGGTTCTCCGACGCTTTCTCCGACATAGGCAAAAGCGGCAAAATGGATAACTGCATCAATCTGGTGCCTGTTAAACACTTGTTGCAAAGAATAAGTGTCCAGCAAATCTGCGTGTTCAAAAATGGAGCGTTTATCAATAGCCTCACGGTGGCCATAAATCAGATTATCAGCAACAACAACCTGATAGCCGTTGTCCAGCAAGTGTTTGACCGTGTGGGAGCCGATATAGCCGACTCCACCCATTACGAGGATATTTTTCATCTCTATTTTCCTATTCCTTGATAGTCAAATCCTAAGTCTTTGGCTTTGTCGGCGGCAATTAAATTGCGGCAATCAACAATTTTGAAATGGCGCATAAGTTCTTTTGCTTTAATCAAGTCTAAACCTTTGAACTCATTCCATTCGGTCAAAATGGCCAAAACATCGGCATCTTGCAAAACTTGATACATATTGTCGGCATATTGAATTTTGTTGCCAACCAACATGCAGGCTGTTCCCATAGCTTTGGGGTCATAGGCAATAATGTTGGCTCCTTGATTTATCAATTCTCCTACAATCTCCATGGCTGGACTTTCGCGGCAATCGTCCGTGCCGTCTTTGAAGGCCAAGCCTAATACCGCAATCTTGGGATTTTTAACCTCTTTTACTGCATTTAATATACGTTCGGCCATTTGTTTTTTACGTGCGCTATTGCCCGTTATGGCTGCATTAATCAAGGTCATATCAACTCCGTTTTGGCGAGCCATATATGACATGGCCATGGTATCTTTGGGAAAACAACTGCCACCATAACCTGGGCCGGGATTCAAAAATTTAGGACCAATGCGGCTATCTAGACCCATGCCTTTGGCGACTTCATTAATATCGGCTCCTGTTCTTTCACAGAAATTGGCCATCTCATTAATATAATGAATCTTAATTGCCAAAAAGGCATTGGACGCATATTTAATGGTTTCTGATGAGCGACGTTTGACAAACAACATATTGGTTTTACCTTCAAACGGCTTATATAGCTCTTTAATGACATTTTTAGCTTTTTCTGTATTGGCTCCTACCACAATTCTATCCGGATGGAAAAAGTCATGTACGGCAAAGCCTTCACGCAAAAACTCCGGTAAGGAGACAACATCAAAATCAGCAGTCGGATTTTTCTTTTGAATCAAACCTTCAACCACATCGCCGGTTCCGACAGGAACGGTGGACTTGGTAGCAATTACGGTATAGCCGCTTAAATGTTCTGCTAATTCGGTTGCTGCGGCATGAATATATTTCATATCAGCTTCTTTAGTAACCGGGTGTGGTGGTGTACCAACGGCGATAATCACCAAGTCGGCATCTTTCACGCCTTCTTCCATTGAAGTTGTAAAGTGTAGACGACCTGCTTTGACGTTTTTATGAAATAAGTCCTCTAAACCTTCCTCATACAAAGTGATTTTTCCAGACTTGAGAGCTTCTATTTTGCTGATTTCTCTATCAATGCAGGTGACCTGATTACCTAATTCTGCCAAGCCAACACCAGTGGGTAAGCCAACATATCCTGTTCCGATAATTCCTACTTTCATTTTTATTACGCTTTCTTAAATAAATCTATTTGGGTTTTGAAATATTCGATTGTTTTATCTAGACCTTCATCCAACTTAATTTTGGGTTCCCAGTCTAATTTGTGTTTGGCCAAAGTAATGTCCGGACGTCTTTGGGAGGGATCGTCTTTAGGTAAAGCTTTATATACAATCTTTGAGTTTCCTCCGATTTTAGCAACGACCTTTTCGGCCAGTTCTTTAATCGTAAACTCTCCGGGATTGCCGGTATTAACCGGACCGGTAAAGCCTTTTTTGGAGTTCATCATTCTAATCATGGCTTCAATCAAGTCATCAACATAGCAGAAAGAGCGTGTTTGAGAGCCATCTCCGTAAATGGTAATGTCTTGTCCGCTTAAAGCCTGACAGATGAAGTTAGAAACAACTCGTCCATCGTTAGGGTCCATTTTGGGGCCGTAAGTGTTAAAAATGCGGATAACTTTAATATCCACTCCTTCATGGCGGTGATAGTCAAAGAATAAACTTTCAGCACAACGTTTGCCTTCATCATAACAAGCTCGAATCCCAATTGGATTAACATTTCCTCGATAGCTTTCTACTTGCGGGTGGACAAGCGGTTCTCCATAGACTTCGGAGGTTGAGGTTTGCAAAATGGTGGCTCCGTGTTGCTTAGCCAATTCGAGCATGTTAATTGCTCCCAAAACACAGGTCTTAGTTGTTTTGATAGAATAACTGCCTTGATAAGCCGGAGGTGATGCAGGACAAGCCATGTTGTAAATCTGGTCTAGCTTTTCATCATTAACATTCAATGGTTCGCAAATATCGTGCTCAATGAAACGAAAATTCGGATTGTTCATAATTTCTGCAACATTTTGCAGGCGTCCGGTATAGTTGTTGTCAACGCAAATAACACGATTGCCTTCCTTAATAAGTCTGATGCACAAATTAGAACCTAAAAAGCCGGTTCCTCCGGTGACTAATATTGTTTTCATGTCCTACCTCATTAATTTGCTTTTGATAAACATTTTGATTGTAAATATCCGACTGATGGGGAGATTTTGGTAAGTTAAACTTTTTAGCAAAAAGTTTATTCTTTCGGCACTTTTCTGGCGGTTTAATACCTTCTTGTATAATTTGGCCAAGATTTGCTTAATGGTTTTATGTTCTGCAGCTGAAAATGATGTTGTTGCGCTTGTGATAATTTGCTTGATAAGCGTATTGAAAGCCTCAAGGTCAAGTTGTGAATAATGTTCTTTTTGTTTGAGTTGAGCCCAAAGATCAATGTAATGCGAGGGTAGCCCGAATAATTGGGAGAGTTTTTGATATTGATACGCAATAAAACTCTTAAATTGTTGGTCGGCTTGACGATTAGATATATTGTTTTCGTGCCAGCGGTAGTGAACTAATTTTTTATTCAGACCACCAAACGTGAAATGCATACATAAATCTAACCAAAATACAAAATCTTCCGAGGGTTCAGCTGCGGTAGTGTATTTGATTCCACTTTGTGTCAGTATTGATTTTCTTAGCATGACGCTAGACTGACAAAATGGGCAGCTATCTAAAATGGTCGAAAATTTTAATTCCAAAGGATTGATAGAAACTTTTTTAGAGGTTTGTTCCGGAATTATTTGACAGCTTGTTCCTAGAACATCAATATGAGGATGTTGAGCAAAAAAGTGTATTTGTTCTTGGAAACGATTAGACAGTGAGATGTCATCAGAATCCATAAAAGCAATAAACTCCCCCTTGGCGGATGAAATACCCTGATTGCGAGCAGACGCAGCCCCTTGATTGGGTTGATATAAAATTTGAATGCGAGGGTCTAGTTTGGCGTATTCTTGTAGTATATTTGTAGTAGGTTGGGCGGAGCCATCATTAACTATGATAAACTCAAAATCCTTAAAGCTTTGGTTTAAGATACTTGCAATTGCTGGACGTAAAAATTTTTCTGGAGTGTTAAATACCGGCATTATTACAGAAAGTTTAGGCATGGTTAACTCCTATATTTTCTGTGTGTCTGGGTAACTTTATTGTAATAGGCATTTATGAAACTCCAAATACTAAAAAAGCCACACGTAAGGTGGCCGGAGAGTTCATAAATCATATGTAGTGAAATGATCCTGCAATCTTTAAAACCATAACTTTTTCAAGGATAGTTGATATGGTTTCTGAACATACATTACAGCTCCCCGACCCAAACGTGTCAGGGTAAAATCAGTGCATGATAAATGCACCACAAACAGTGCAATATCATGCACCGCACTACATAGAGCTTATGAAGGCTCCGTACTTATCGGGTACTAAATTCTAAGTCTTCTTAGAATCTGACCTCAGATTAGTAAATATATTTGGGTTTGGCAAGAGCTTTTATTGAATTATTATTAAATAATTAGGGGTGATACAGTAGTTTTTTGGGTAGGATGAGGATAGTTTATTTAAACTATTAATGTTTATCTGTTTTATATAAATGCAATTTAATGAACTAAACGATGCGGCTTGACTTTAAAAATGCTTATATCAGTATATTTATAATGCAGGTGCTTTTTGAATTGAATTCTAAAACAAAATATCCTACAATTAAAATAATGGTCTTTATGATTTATTATGGAAGGAATATAAATGTCGTTTAAGGCTAAGAGATTTTTTAAAAAATTAGTGTCTTGGATTGGTCTTTTCTTCTTTGCCTTTGCGGCTTATATGATTTATCACCAACTTTCAAAATATCAATTTGAGGATATTAAGGCTGCAGTTTTGAGTATTCCGGCGCACAATTTGTGGATGGCTTGTTTGGCCTCGCTTGGGGGATATGTGGCTCTTTCTTCTTATGATTATTTGGCCTTGCGTTATGTGCGCCGCAAACTTTCTCCCTTAAAGTGGATTTTTGCCGGCTTTGTCGGCTTTTCGGTCAGTAACAATGCCGGACATGCAATTGTTTCCGGCGGTTCTATTCGCTATCGTTTGTATGCCAGATGGCGTTTCCATGCATCAGAAATTGTCCAAATGGTGACTTTCTCAGGTTTTACTTATTTGGTGGCTTGTTTCTTCCTGATTATTCTTGGATATTTCTTGACTCCTAATCATGCCTTTGGCGAAGGCTCGGTGTCTAAACTCACGACCGAAATTATTACCGTAGTATCTTTTATTGGCTTATTAATTTATTTTGGTGCAAGTTTGTTTTATAAAAAGCCAATCGTAATCAAAGATATTGCGTTTGAAATGCCTTCTTTCCCAATGGCTTTGGCTCAGGTGATTATTGGTGCAGCCGATATCTTGTTGGCATCGCTGGTGCTCTATTTTTCAATGACTCCATTCTTGGATATTTCTTTTGATGTATTTATCGGCGTCTTTATTATTGCTCAAGTTTTGGGAGTTTATAGCCAAGTGCCGGGCGGGCTTGGTGTGTTTGAGGGATTGTTTTTATATATCATTCCTGGTGATGCCGATCCGGCTTTGTTATTTGGTGCGCTGATTGCTTATCGTATCATTTACTACTTATTGCCGCTGGTGTTTTCTTCTGTTCTGCTGTTTTCTTATGAGGGGTATTTGGGCTATCGGCGCAAGCTTATTTTGCGCCGGGAGCTCAATAAAGAATCATAATCCGGATGTGCCGTTGCCTAAAAAGTCATTAACCTCATTAGTGAAATTTGAGGTGAAAATTGCCGAATCATCGACTTGATTTTGTAAATCTTCAATTTTTTGAAAGCCAAAAGAGGCGCCGTCGTTAATCCTTACCAATACTACTTCTAAGGGGTGGCTTAAATTATAGGTTTCGATGAAATTATAGTCATCATCTTCTGCATAGTTAATCAAAAACAAGCTATATTCATCGGCATAATAATCATTATAGATATTCTCAATTAGTTCTATGGCTTGAGCGCAATTTTCGCAGGGCTCATTGTTGAAAAATACATAAATAATCGATTTATTTTCGTTCTCATCGGAGGCTGCAAAATATTCCTCTAAACTTTGGCTCGGAGTATATCCGCCTTCATATTGTGGTAATTGCGCAGAAACAGTTGCCGCACTTACGCTCAGCAATAGTGCCGCAAGCATATTGATTTTAATCATTATATTTCCTTATCTCTGGTTAATCCAAGGGAGCGCAAGCTTGGCGTAGCCAGCTTTGTTCTTGAGAATTAAGCAAAGGTGAGAGTTGCTCAATAACTTGTTGATGGTAGCGGTTGAGCCAATCTTGCTCCTCCCGAGTGAGGAGATATTTATCAATCAGCTTTTTATCAAGGGGGACAAGTGTTAAAGTTTCAAACCCAAGCATGGGAAGTTCAAATTCAGGATTGTTGCAACTAATTACGCGGGCCATGTTTTCAATCCGAATCCCATAGTGATTTTCTTTATAATATCCGGGTTCAATTGAAGTAATCATATTTTCTGCCAACGGAGTTTGGGCATTGCGACTGGAAATGCTGTTGGGGCCTTCGTGAACATTGAGGAAAAAGCCAACTCCGTGTCCGGTACCATGATTGTAGTTTTTGCCGCATTTCCAAAGCGGAGCACGTGCAATGGCATCTAGGGCTAATCCAGTTGTGCCTTCAGGAAAACAAGCTGTAGCGAGAGCGATATGCGATTTTAAGACTAAGGTATAATCATGAATCATCTCCGCTGATGGAACTCCAATGGCAATGGTACGGGTGACATCGGTAGTTCCGTCATAATACTGAGCTCCGCTATCTAACAGCAAGAGCGAGCCGTCTTTTAATTCTAAATTGGTTTCTGATTGCGGGTGGTAGTGAACCACAGCACTATTAGCGGCGAATCCGGCAATGGTATCAAAACTTTCGGAATAGAAATTGCTATTGCTCTGACGTAGTTCATGTAATTTTTGGACGATATCAAGTTCGGTTTTGCCAGTATAGTTTTGTTCCAACCAGATGAGCAAACGCACCAAAGATACTCCGTCGCGGAGGTGCGCTTGCTTTAGGTTGGAAATTTCAATTGGGTTTTTAACTGCTTTCCAAGCTTGAATGGGGTCGGGCAAGTTCTCAATCCATATTTTATATTTTTTCATCAAACTAAACAGCGCGCGTGGGGCGTGTTTGCAGTCGAGCCCGATATTTTGATTTTTATAGTTCTTCAGCTCATGCTCAAGTTGGCTGAAATCGTTGGTAAACAGACTAACTTCGCCTAAGGCATTAACAAAGGCAAAAGCGCGGAGTATCGGAGTGTCGGGCAGGCAGTTTGAACGCAGGTTCAGCAGCCAGGAAACACTATCGCATGAGGTGAGTAAAAATCCGCCGAGTTGGTTCTTCTTCATAAACTCGGTCAGAAGAGAAATTTTTTCATCCATAGACACGCCGGCATAAGTAATATCATGCTCAAAGATATCAACTTCTTTTTTATCCAAAAGCGAATCGGCTAAGAGTTCGGGAAGCTCTATAAACTCAATATTTTTAAGTGCGCGTTTCCAAAAATCGGTTTCAGAAACACTGTGACACCAAGGGTTATACCCAATTTTAAGTTTGTTTTCGTTTAAGTTGTTTTGCATCCACGTGCCTAAGCTTTGGCCATTGGTAATAACTACCTCAACTTGCTTGGGGTTGGTTTCGCGAGCGGCTTGAATTTCATATCGTCCATCGGTAAACAAATAGGCCTTATCCTTAAACACCAGTAAAGTTCCGGCTGAGCCGCTAAAGCCGCTGAGCTGATAAACACGATTTTCGGAAGGCAAGATATCTTGTCCTAAAAACTGATTATTGCGAGTGATGATATAGGCATCGAGTTTTTGAGAAATCAGTTGTTGTTGAAGTTCGCTTAGGGTCATGCTTTTTTCTCCATCAGCGCGGCGCGCCAGTTATCCATTTCATATATCTTGATTAATTCCAGTCCTTGCTGCTTGTGGGCATCAATTACCCAGTCTTCTTGCTCTCCAATAAAACCTGAGAGGATGGCGTATCCACCAGGGCGCAGATGTTGGCTCAAGTCTGGAGCCATCTCAATTAGGGGGCGAGCCAAAATATTGGCAAATATCAGGTCGTAGGGGGCATTGTCTTTGACCAGGCTAGATTGGTAACCATTACTGATAGCGGCGGTGATAATCTTGTCTAGCTGATTGTCTTCGGCATTTTGGCGAGTGACAATTACTGCCTCATTATCAATGTCAACCGCAGTGACTTGTGTGGTGTTGCCCCAAAGTTTGGCCGCTCCCAATGATAAAATACCCGAGCCGCAGCCGACATCTAAAATCTGTTGGTGAGGAATATTGCGGTAGTATAAATCGCACAAGGCTAAAAGGCACGATTTGGTGGTTTGGTGTTCGGAGCCAAAAGCGGTGGCGGCATAAATCCGTATGGGTAGTTTGGAAGTTTGGGGGGCTTGCTCCTCGTGAATCCCATAAATCATAAATTCGCCGACTTCAACGGGGGCAAAGCGAATGACATTATCTTTTAGCCAACTGTCACTTTTGAGAATTTCTACACGAAACTCTGGAATGCTAAAACCCAGCTGAGAGGCTTGGCGGCGGAAATCTGCCTCATCAAAAGGATGACGAAGGTAGCCCACCAAATTATCTGAGCCGTCATCTCCGAAGTTATCAGAGACAACTTCAAAATATTCTTCTAAAAATTCTTCCCAAGCCGGAGAAATTTCAAATTGAGGGGCAAAGCTAACTTGCCAACAGGTTCCAGAATCGTGCATTTTATACCCATAGCTAAATCATTAATTTACTAACTCGAAAATATAGTATAATAATTAAAATATTCCTTAATAAACTTTGTGGGTAGGATAGATTTATGAAAAAATTCGGATTGTTGAGCTTGGTGGTTTTACTTACGGCTTGTTCATCTTTACAGGGAAAAAGCTGGTGGGACGAACGGAGGACGTTTGTTGAGAGTTTCAGTACTTATCCGATTGTGTTTTATGATAATGGCGAAAAGTTAGTCAATACCGAGTATGTTAGTGAGAAAAGTGTTAAAAGTAATGAAATCTTGACTGCGTATGTCGGATATTCGGTGGTGAGTGATAAAATTTATCAGATTAAGCACTATGAGACCAATTTGGTGAAAGCTAATGTAGAAGGGTTTATGAATAGTGCTTCCGTACCAGGAAGAATACCAGCAGGAAAACCGATGTCCGTAATTGGGGCAGTGCAAATTGACGGGGTGGAGTATCGGTTAATTCCATCAGAACTTGATAGTTTTGTATATATGGTGAAACCTGATGGTTCCTTTTTTGATGAAATGGGGCAAATTCGTGATGGCCGTTTAGCTATACTTGAGGCTACTTTTGTGCCTAGTCCTGAAAATTTGCGTATGGAGCCGGTTAAGGTAACTCGTAGTGAACAAACTAAGCCAGTGAGAGGTTTTGATATCAAATATCAGGGAACAAATTTGGATCGGATGATGTTTACTTTCTATGATTATAGTAAATATCAAAATGCTGATAGTGGAGAATTTGAGGATATTAATTTCCCGTTGGCGCGAATGACGGTTAATATTAATGGTGTCAAAATCAAAGTTCTGAATGCTGATAAGCATAAGTTGGAATATATTTTGCTTGAGGATTAATTTTGTAAAAAAAATTATCGGGCAGTCTTGATTTTCAGAATATTTTGCAGTAGAAAAGCAAAGAATTATACTTTTATGGAGGATGTAAGTAATGTCTGGACACTCCCAGTTTAAAAATATTATGTATCGCAAAGGCGCTCAAGATGCTAAAAAAGCAAAAGTCTTTGCTAAACTTGCTCGTGAAATTACTGTTGCGGCTAAAAGCGGCTTGCCAGACCCAGACAAAAATCCGCGTTTGCGCTTGGCTATTCAGGCAGCAAGAGCAGAGAGTATGCCTAAAGATAATATTGAACGCGCAATTGCTAAAGCTACTCAAGTTGCTGGCGGTGATGACTATGTGGCAGTTCGTTATGAAGGCTTTGCCCCCGGTAAGGTCGCTGTTATCGTTGAGGCCCTGACCGATAATAAAAATCGTACGGCTGGTAATGTGCGTACCATTTTTGGTAAGCGTGGCGGTGTGATGGGTGAAAGCGGCTCAGTGGCATTTAACTTTGAGCGTATTGGCTTTATTCAATATCCGGCGGCTGTTGCTGATGCAGATAAGATTTTTGAGGCTGCCTTGGAAGCTGGTGCAAATGATGTGGTTTCTGATGAAGAATTTCATGAAATTGAAACCTTGCCCGATGATTTGGGCAGTGTAACTGAAGTGCTGGAAAAACAATTTGGCACTCCTTCTGCTTCTCGTTTGGACTGGAAACCTATGGTAAAAACTGATATTACCGATGCGGAAACTGCAGAGAAATTTATGAACTTTATTGATGCTCTCGAAGATGACGACGATGTTCAACGCGTTGTTCATAATGCAGAATTTGCAGATGGTGTTTTGCCTGAAGTAGAAGAATAATTATGAAAATTTTGGGGCTCGATCCAAGCTTGTCATCAACCGGCTGGGGGGTGATTGAGGTGGAAAATAATCGCATTCGCTATGTGGCGGATGGGGTGATTAAAACCAATACTAGCTTGGATCTGGCTTCCAGATTATCTAAGCTTTATCAAGGGGTTTGTGAAGTCATAGAGCGATACCAGCCTGATGAAGCTGCAATCGAAATCGTTTTTGTTAACAATAATCCATTTTCTTCAATGAAGCTTGGACAAGCTCGAGGAGCGGTTATCTTGGCTCCGGCTCAGGCAGGTATTCCGGTGGCAGAATATGAACCTAACCAAATCAAAAAAGCGGTGGTCGGAGTAGGTCATGCTGAGAAAAATCAGGTCGAAACTATGGTCAAAGTGCTTCTTCCCGGAGCTAAGCCTGTAAATAATGATGCTTCCGATGCTTTGGCTATTGCTATTTGTCATAATAATTTTCGTCATTCGCGTAATATTAATCAAAAATAAGCAAGTTTGCTTGGTATAAAATTATCCTATTAATAAATTGATAATAAAGTTTGGGTATCTTGAAGGTAAAAGTTTACTTATTATGAAAATTGTGCTTGATTATTGGTAAAAAATATTGTATAAATTTGACAAATTATAACAAAATAGCGTTAAACACATTCTGGAGACAAGTTTATGACCAAGAAATTTCTTATGGCAGCATCAGCTTTAGTGCTGGCTTCTTTTGTAACCGTTAGTGCTGCAGAGGCTCGTGACGGACTTTATTTGTCTGTTAAGGGCGGGCGTACTAACCCGAACATGAATTCTAAAAAAGATAGCTTCTATGATAAAGCCGCTATCGATTTTGATGATGTTTGGTTTGTAAGTGGTGCGTTCGGTTATCGCTGGAAATATTTCCGGGCTGAGTTGGAATATACCTATCGTGATGATTATTCTGAGCGTGTGGCAGGTACTTTGCCGGGAACAATGCGCGAAGCAAGTTTGGAGGCGCAGTCTTATATGGTTAATGGTTATATTGACTTGATGCCGAACTATATTCTTAGCCCATATATCAGCGGTGGTTTGGGTTATACCGATTTGACCATGACAACTCGCGCAACCGGTGGTAATCCTCGTAGCTGGGATGAAAATAACTTTACTTGGTCTTTGGGTGGTGGTTTGTCAATCCGCCTCAACAAATGCCTTAACTTCGATTTTGGTTATCGTTACTTAGATATGGGCTCAATCGACGAGGCAGAAGTGAACGCGCATGAGTACTATGCAGGTTTGCGTTACACCTTCTAAAAAAGTTCTTTTAAAGCTCGTCTAGCGGGCGACTAATACAGAAACCAGAAAAAATACTCTAATCGTGTATGTCTTTATACACTCAGTCGTATTTTTTCTGGTTTCTTATTATTCCCCTCACTATCCGACCTTTAAGAAGTGCCAGAGGTTGAGTTATTTATTTCTTTATACGCTAGGATTTTGACCGCTTTGTTTTTCACGTTATAAGCCGCAAATCTTGAACTTTTTTCGTGCCGGAGTTTAAAGTTCGTATTTTGGGCTATTAGAGCAATTTTACGGGGTAGATGCCAATCCACGTATTTCTTTATACGCTAGGATTGTCATCTCCCCTATAAATTACTCTACTAACCTCAAACTCCGAACTTTTTTTGTGCCATAGCCTAAAGTTCGTCTAGCGGGTGACTAATACGAAGCCAAAAAATACCCTTTGCTTAAGCAACAGGCACTTATTATTTATCAGTTCTAGGTGTTGGAAGTGCACCTTAAATCTAAGCTATTTCAACTTCATTTGAAACTTTGGACCAGAGAGCCGGCGAGCAGGTACCAGCCATCAATCAAAACAAAGAAGATAATCTTAAAAGGCATAGACAATACCGATGGCGGGAGCATCATCATACCCATGGACATGAGAATCGACGCAATCACCATATCAATAATCAAAAACGGAATAAATATCAGAAACCCTATCTCAAAAGCACGGCGAAGTTCGCTAATCATAAAAGCCGGTACGGCTACTTTGAGCGGAGTTTCCTCAATGCTCTCTGCCTTTTCTTCTTGAGAAATATCACTAAACAACAGCAAATCTTTTTCTCGAGTATTCTTAATCATAAATTCTTTAATCGGGTTAGTGGCTTTTTCTAAGCCTTCCATTACCTCAACTTTTTCATCTATCATGGGTTTGATGCCTTCGTCCCAAGATTTTTGAAACACCGGTGCCATAACAAACATGGTCAAAAATAAGGCCAAAGAAATCAGCACCATATTAGGCGGGGTGGAGTTGGTTGATAAGGCGCTTCTGGTGATGGAGAAAACTACGATGATACGGGTAAACGAGGTCATCATTACCAGAATCGACGGCGCCAGAGATAAAACCGTAATCAGCATAATGATGTTGAAAATACGGGCGGTGGCTGATCCGGTTGGTTGTTCGGCAACATCAATGCTTAATGTCTGAGCCAAGCCATAATCGGTTGAAAAAAGCCAGGCGGCAAACGTAATTCCGACAAACAAAGCGAGCTTTTTCATCATTTTTTATGGTCCTTAGCTTGAGGTTGGTTGGAAACTTTTTTGCTTTCAAGCAGTAAATTGTGTCCTGGGCTAAGCAGAACTAAGTGTTCGGTATCATCACAGCGAATCAGCACCGCGGAGTTGCGCAAGTCAATGCGTGCACTCTCCTTAATCTCCAAGCGTTTGGCTTGGCGAATCTTATTGAAAAAACGATTGTTGCCGCTTTTGAGCTCGCAATATTTGAGCCCCCAGACAGTTACAAACAACAGTCCTAAGACAAAAATCAGCGCTAAAAAGGCCTTGATGATTAAACCTATTTCCATGGATTTGTTTCCTTAAATATTGTTTGAGATTATGGCAAGCTTGCGGCGGATAGTCAATAACTTGACGATAGCTTGTTAATACTCTTGCCAGAGGCAAATTTGTTTGTTAAACCTTGTAATCATGACACAAAAAACAGATAAACATAGCGAAGATAAAAGAACCAATGCCGATTTGTTGGCTGTGGCTAAAAATATTCGTCCTTTGGTGCAAAAAATTCTTGGGCAAAACGGAATTATGCAAGTGGAAATGCTGGGCCATTGGGAGGAAATTATCGGTCACGATTTGGCGGCTTATTGCTTTCCTGAAAAAATTGATTTTCGGGCTAATCAACGTAGTGACGGCGTACTGCATCTTTTGGTTCCGAGCGGGGCCTTTGCCTTGGAGCTCCAGCATCGCGAAACCCAAATCCTAGCTAAAATCAACACCTATTTCGGATATAAGGCGGTGAGCAGTTTGAGAATCCGCCAAGATGCTCAGTTTGATTTTGAAAATATGCGCAAACCAAAGCCGCTCAAAAATAATGAGCCACTGCTTGTAAGTGATGATGAAAAAAATTATATCCAAGAAATCACTAATGAAGTTCAAAACGAACACTTAAAAGAAATTTTAATAAAATTGGGTTACAGTGTGTTCAACGAAAACAATAAATCAGATAATAAATAATAGGTGATGTTAAAAATGAAGTTTGAAGAAATTATCAGAACAATCAGCAGTTGGGTGGCCGGAGTGGCCGTGTTTTTGATTGCGGCGGGCATCTATCTTTCGGCCAAAGGTTTTGTGATGGGGCCAGATGGTGTGCCGGTGTTGGTGAAAAATGCAGTTGCATCAGATGGAAAAATTAACCAAAATGTTGCGCTTCCTCAAGGAAAAGTGATGGGTAATCCTAAGGCTCCGGTGGCAATTTATGAATTTTCTTCTTATGGGTGTTTTCATTGTGCCGATTTTCATTTGCAGGTTTTGCCAGAAATTAAGAAAAACTTTATTGATAAAGGTTGGGTCCGCTTGGTCTTTATTCCATTCCCGCTGGAGGCTAAGTCTATGCAAGCAGCAATGATTGCAGAATGTGTGGATGATAAACAATATTTTGCGTTTGTTGATTTGCTATTTAAAAAACAACGCGAGTGGGGGCTTTCTCGTAAGAGCGATAAAATTATATCTCAATACGCAGCATTGAGTGGATTAAACACTCAAAAAGCTGAAGCTTGCCTGCATGATGATGCCAAAGCTGAGGAAATTCTGAGCAGACGTCAGCAAGCTATGGAAAATTTCAAAATTCAGGGAACTCCCGCTTTCTTGATTGTTGGCAATAAGCAGCGAGAAATGCTTTATGGCGCTCCTTCTTATGAGGATATGGCCTCTATTTTGAACCGCTATCTCGGACGTGAAGAAAAAAAATAATTGGGCTTTAATAAGTCAGTAACTATTTTTGCGATATGGTAAGAATATGAAAAAAAAGCCTGACGACATAAAACAAATTGAGGATAGAATTATTCAGCTCCAAAAAAAAGAGCAAGCAATTCGGACGCATAAGGCTGAATCGGAATATGCTTATGCAACAAAAACCGGTTTTAGGGTTGGGACGGAGTTGCTTTCTGGAGTGTTGGTTGGAGCCGGACTGGGGTATGTGGCGGATTGGTATTTTGCTACTCAACCTTGGTGTCTGGTCTTCTTTTTGTTCTTAGGGTTTGCCGCCGGATTTTTAAACGTGTATCGCTTTGTGAAAAGCGAGGAAGATAAAAAGGAGTAGTACTCGTGTCTAACCCAATGGAACAGTTTGAAATAAAGCCTTTAATTCCGCTTAATCTGGGCGGAGCTGATGTTTCTTTTACGAATTCTTCATTGTTTATGGTTTTGGCTGTGGTGTTGGCAGTTTCTTTGATGGGCCTTTGTTTGCGTAAACGCACGATTATTCCATCAATATCTCAGTCTATTCCCGAAGTGTTGTATGAATTTATTGCCGGACTGGTACGTGAAAATGTGGGTATGGAAGGAATGAAATATTTTACTTTCATATTTACTCTCTTTACCTTTGTGGCTTTTGGTAATGTATTGGGTTTGTTTCCGTATGCTTTTACCTTTACATCGCACTTAGCGGCCGTGGGCGGACTTTCGCTAATTGCGTTAATGTTTAACATTGTCATTGGTATCAAAAAGAAAAAACTTGGTTATCTTAGAACTTTTTTGCCCAGAGGTATTCCGTTAGCCTTGGCTCCGTTGATTGTGCCTATAGAAATGATTTCTTTTTTGAGCAAGCCGTTTAGCTTGACAGTCCGTTTGGTGGCCAATATGACAGTCGGACATATTATGCTCAAGATTATTGCCGGGTTTGTGTTAGCTCTTGGAATCGGAGGAATTGTTCCGTTAGCATTTGATGCGGCAATTGTGGTGTTTGAAATTTTCATTGCTCTGCTGCAGGCCTTTATCTATACGGTTTTGAGCTGTATTTATTTGGGTGATGCTTTACATGAGCATTGATAACGTTTTTTTTAGCTTTTTTATATAATTATGTATAAGAGTGTTTTGGTTTAACTTTTGGAAAGGAATAAAAATGGAACCTATGGTTTATATCGGGGCTGGTATGTGTGCTCTTAGTATGACAGTGGCTGCTTGGGGTGTGTCGCAAGTTTGGACCACAATCATCTCAACTGTTGGCCGCAATCCGCAAGTTAAAAAAGATGTTGATATCTATGGTTGGGCCGGATTTGCCGCGGTAGAAGCTATTGCTTTGTATGCCTTGGTTATTGCTTTGGTTATGTTGACCGGTAATTAATTTAATTGGGGAGTGGAGGCGGCAGCAGATTGCAGAATAGGTGTGATTTGCTCCGACTTCCTTTGGTTGCAATATCTTTCGGAGATTGGTTATGCCGCAGTTAGACCCAACTTGGTATGTTTCTCAGCTGTTTTGGTTAGTCATTTGCTTTTTTACGCTATTGTTTTTTATGGCGAATTTTATTGTGCCGAGAATTGCTGATATCTTAAACCGTCGTCAAAATAAGATTGATGAATATCTTGATAAAGCGGCAGAAACAAAACGACGTGCCGAAGAATCTTTGGCAAAGTATAATGCAGCTTTGAGTGATGCCACCAAAGAGGCAAATGCAGCTTTGGAACAGACCAAAAAAGAGCTTGAGGCTGAGATCAGCTCTAAGCAAAACCAGTTGGCACAGCGGTTGCGCAAAAAGGTGAGTGAAGGTGAGGCCAAAATTAATCAAAGTAAGGCCGAAACTTTGGATAAAGTACGGGATATTTCGGCTGATTTGGCCAGTGAAATTGTGAAAAAAATTGGAATTTCCGGAGTGGCAAACGAAAATATTCGTAAAGTCATTCGCTAGAATTTAGGCAAGGTGAAAAATCATGGCAACAGGGCAAATGATGACAAACAGCGAAATGATGGAAACCACACAAAATGCGGTATTTGATGCCGCAGGTGCCGTGGCTCAAGTGGTAGAAAATGTTGAGCATGAGGTAAGCGGTCATGGTGGTGCTTTTTATGAAAATCCGGAATTTTGGGTCGGGTTGGCATTTGTACTGGTGGTGTTGATGTTAGCAAGACCTATTGGGCGAATTGTTAATGCGATGCTCAATAAACGGATTGAGGCGATTGCTGATAGAATTACCGAAGCACAAAAGTTAAATGAAGATGCTCAAAAACTTTTAGCGGAATATGAAAAGAAATTTCTAAATGCAGAAAAAGAGGCTAAAAATATTTTGCGTAAGTCTGAGCGTGAAATTGAGCTGCTTAAAGATGAACGTCTGAAAAAACTAGAAGCAGAAATGAATATGAAGCAAAAAGAAGCTGAACAGCGGATTAAGACGGCACAAGAATCGGCCGTGAAGGAAATTACAGCTTTGGCTTCGGAGATGACAATTAAGGCCTTGAAAGAAGTATTAGCTAAGAGTTTGGATAAGAAGTCGCAGACAAAGTTGATTGACGAATCGATTAAAACAATTGCAAATTTAAAATAAAAAATCAAAAACCGATTTTGTTTGGATAACAAAATCGGTTTTTTGTGTGTCTTTTATAAGGCCTTTTCGAGTTCCAAGATGTCAATGGTAACGCTGTTGTAGGTTAGAAAAACAACTCGGAATTTGAGATTGTAGATTTTTCCGGCTTTCGGCATTTTGACGCTTTGGCGAACATGTAAGTTTCTTAGCGTGGCGCCATAAGGACCATTGGGAATTACCGGTTGTTGAAACCATTTGAAGTTTCTGCGCGTGTATACTTTACCTAGTTCAAATTGGTGAAATTCTTTTAACGAACCGGCTTTGAGCGCATCTTCATAATTAAATTCAAAATCTAACTGTTCCATAACATAATTATTTAAAGATTTATAAAATTATGCGTGAGAGCATAATATCTTTAGAAAATATTGCAAGCAAAAAATTGAATTTTCGTGGTATTTTTGCGAAAACTAGATATCTCGGTATGGGTGTGCCGGATATGTGCCCAAGATTTTGACGCTGTCGGCAAAAAAATTCAACTCATCAAGCGCATTTTGGTAGGCGATTTCTTTAGGATGAGCCTCAATTTCGGCATAGAACATGGCAGATACAAATTTGCCTCCGACCAAATAGCTTTCAAGTTTGGTGATGTTGATGCCATTAGTGGCAAAGCCTCCTAATGCTTTGTATAATGCGGCAGGGATGCTTTTTACATGGAACACCAGTGAAGTAATGAACTTTTTGCCATCATTTTCGGGAATGGTGTTATTGGTCGACATAATCAGAAAACGAGTGGTGTTGTTTGAAGCATTTTCAATATTGGGCTTCAAAATTTCAAGGTCATAAATTTCAGCGGCCAGCTTGGAGGCGATGGCGGCTTGAGTTTTATCGTTATTTTTAAGAATATCCTCACATGATTTGGCTGTATCAATGCGGGCGATTGACTTGATATTGTGTTGCTTTAAGAAATTGGAGCACTGAGCCAAAGCTTGAGGATGAGAAGAGGCGGTATTAATTTCAGATAACTTACTGCCTTTGAGGCCAAGCAATTGGTGCTCAATGCGTAAGAAATATTCTCCGTTGATGTATAAGCCGGCATCGGGTAATAAAAAATGAACGTCGGCAACACGTCCTGCGTTTGAATTTTCAACCGGAATCATTGCCAAATCGGCCTGATTTTTTTGCACCATATCCATTGCAATCTCAAAAGTTTCGCAAGAAATATATTCTTGGCCCGGAAAAACATTGTGGCATGCAATATGCGAATAGGCTCCGGGAACACCTTGATATGCAATTTTGGTTTTCATGACTTTATCCTTATGTTTTAATTTGTTTGTTTATTTTATGCTGGCAGACAATATAAAAACATTTCTCACCAATGGCAAGTGTTATCTTTATTAATGAGAATCGTATAATTTATCAATTAATTTTAAAAACAGAGCAAGATTTTGAGGCCACTATATGATGTTTTGTGTCTGCTAAATAAGATTTTTGAATTTTTTTTAAGTTGATTGTGCTTTTGTAGTTGAAAAATTAATTTTTATTGCTTAAGTTAAAGCTGTATTAGTTGTTTAGCAATTAACAAGAATAAACCCATATGGAGATAATAAAATGAAAAAACTTTTAAGTCTGTTTTGCGCAATTGCTTTCTTGTCCGGTTGTTCTTCTTTCGGTACCGACGGCGGCTTGTTCGGCGGCAGCGAATGCGAATCTAAAGAAGCAAGAGACTTTATGGAAAATGCTGAAGCCAATGTATTCTTTGCTTTTGACAGCTCGGCTTTGTCTATGGACGCTACCGAAGTTGTTGAAACTCAAGTTAAATGGCTCAAAAAACATGACAATGTAGATGTTGTTGTTCAAGGTTACTGCGATGAAAGAGGTACCAGAGAATACAACTTGGCATTGGGTGAACGTCGTGCAAATGCTGTAAAACAGTACATGGTTTCTCAAGGTATTGATGCCAGCAGAATCTCTATCATTTCTTATGGTAAAGAAAAACCCTTCGTTTTGGGCAACAATGAAGAAGCTTGGGCTCAAAATCGTCGTGCTGTAACTGTTATCAGCAGCGTTAAATAATTTACTTTGGTATTTTATTTCAAATTAAGGCGCTCCTCAACGGGCGCCTTTTTTTGTGCTTGGATGTGGGCAGCTCAAAGTTTGTGCTTGTGATTAGAGTACATTTGTTCTAGGATAAAATTGCTTTGCAGCGTGATGAAAATGTATGTTGGTGTAATGCAGAAAAGGTAAGACAATGAACCATAAATATTTGACTCTTGTTGGTGTAGCTATGTTGTGTGTGAGCGTTTCGGCTCAGGCGCAGCAGTATAATGCCTCAGAACCTCTAATGAATGAGATTGAGGCTATTCGTCAGGAACTTGCAATCCTGCAGAGACAAATGTATCGCGAACAAAACGATGGTATCTCTAACCCTCGTTCAGCGGCAGATATTGTGGTAAAGATTGGTGAATTTGATGAAAAATTGCGGCAGTTAAGTGGTAAAGTTGATGAAACCAACTATAAAATCAAACAGCTCGAAAATAAAATTGATTTGATTAATAAAGATGTTGATGTGCGTATCAAGATGATTGAGGGAAAACCAGTTGATGGTGGAACTCCGGCAGCGTCGCTCTCATTGAACAAGGAAAAATTTAAGGCGCCGGTGGCAGTTGGTGCTCCTAAATCAGTAACTGGTGACAGTATTTCTAAGGGTGATGATTTGGCGCCGGTGAAAACTAAGTCGGTGCAGCAGATTTATGATGAAGGGATTGCTGCAGTTAAAATCAGCGACTATGCCGTAGCTGAACAGCGTTTTAATGATATTTTGAAAAAATCTCCCGATGATAAACTGGCTGGAAATGCTCAATATTGGTTGGGAGAAGTGTTCTATGGTCAGAAAAATTATCAAAAGGCAGCCGTGGCTTTTGCCAAGGTTATTGAAAAATATAAAGATGGATCAAAAGGGCCGGATAGCTTGCTCAAACTTGGAATGTCTATGCAAAATTTGAAGAAAAATACCGAGGCTTGCCAAGCATTTAACAGTATGAAAACCGAGTTCCCTAAAGCAGATAAAGCAATTTTGGATCGGGCCGTAAATGAAGCTAAAAAGTTGGGGTGTAAGTAAGCACGATGAAATCGGCTTGGCAGTTGGAACTACACAATTTCTGGATGTGGCTGGATAAAAAATCCGAAGTGGACGGAGATTGGGCGGTCGGAGTTTCTGGTGGGGCTGATTCTTTAGCTTTGGTGCTTTTACTGAAAGAATGGTGCGTTAAACATAAGCGTAATTTTACAGCTCTGACCGTACAACATGGTTTGCGTCCCGAAGCAGAAGATGAGGCGCGGTATGTGGCGCAACTTATGAAAGCCCATGGTATCAAACATCAAATTTTGTACTGGCAAGGTGAAAAGCCATCTCGCGGTATTGAAAATGCGGCACGGGTGGCGCGCTATACTCTGATGTATGATTGGTGTATGCAAAACGGAGCTTCGGCTCTGTTGATTGCTCACCACAAGCGTGACCAAGCCGAAACCTTTTTGATGCGCTTACAACGTGGTAGTGGTGTAGACGGTTTGTCGGCGATGTCACCACTGGTTAAATGGAAGAATCTATATATTGTACGGCCTTTGCTCCAGATTAATCCCGAAGAATTAAAAGCATATCTGCAAAAACAAGACATTGCTTGGGTGGAAGATGCTTCCAATGATTGTGATGATTTTCTGCGGGTGAAAATTCGTAAATTGTTGCCTGAGCTGGAGGCAAGTATTGGTTTGAGTCGGGAGCGCCTTTGTAACACGGCAATGGAAATGGCTCGAGTGCGCGATTATTTGGAAAAACAAACTGACAGCTTTATTAATCATGAAGTAAAGTTCTGGGATAGTGTGGGAGCTTCATTCTCACCTATAGCCTTACTATCGTTGCATGAGGAAATTGGTTTGCGGGTGCTGAGCAGTTTGCTTAAAAAAATCAGCGGGAAAATATATCCACCCAATTTAGAAGAAGTGGAGCGATTGTGGGAAGCATTGCACCAGTCGGATTTTTCTGGCTGTACCCTTTCAGATTGTGAGATTTTTAAATTTCAAAAGCAATTTTGGATTGTCAAAGAGCTCAAGAGCCCTCACAAGCTTTCCAAGCAGGCTTGGGCTGATTTTGTGGCTGCTAATCCACAATTTGCGGCTAAGGAGTTGCCTTATAAATTACGCCGTGCTTTGGAAACTCGCAAATTGAGCGATTAATCGCAAAAATCAGAAAGAGCCGAAAATCCATGTACTACTATGTACACTAGGATTTTCGTCTTTTCTATTTTCGCTTCTACTCATCTCAATTATCGAGTTTCCTGACAGTTCTTAAGTTTCAAGAAAAACGAAACTCGCAAATTGAGCGATTAATCGCAAAAATCAGAAAGAGCCGAAAATCCATGTACTACTATGTACACTAGGAT
>CALXTR010000020.1 GCA_944391475.1 uncultured Alphaproteobacteria bacterium
CTGAAAAATTTTTACTTGCTTTTTCTTATCTACCGAATTTATAATGTATTTGTCAGAATTGATGGTCTGACTTAGGTGTGAGAACCTAATAACCACTAGCGTCTATGCGAAAGACGATATTTTCGCCTACCGGTTTTATTTGACTGGAAGGCGATAAAATACGCTTTTAAAGTCAATATATCGCACAATAACTAGTGGTATTGTTCTCAACTTCCAGTCGCCTCTCATCAAGGCGGCTAGTTAGTTATTGCGAGGTATATTATGAAATACAAAAATATTTTATCAGCCATAGCATTTGCAACAATACCTTTTGTTTCTTCTTGTTCGACAGCCAATTATAGCCTGAATGAAGAACAAATGACCGTTGCTAAGGCTCAAACAGAAATCAAAATCGGAATGCCATCCTCTGCTGTTGTTGAAGTTCTTGGTTCACCCAATATGGTAACCACAGATACAGAACGTCGAGAAACATGGGTTTATGATAAAGTTTCAACAAATATCCAATCTTCATCATCCAGTAGAGGTGTTTGGTTACTTTTATTTGCCGCAAAAGGAAAAGAAAGCCAAGCATCATCGAATCAAAGAACATTAACCATTATTGTAAAATTTGATAAAAACGGTTTAGTTCGGGATTTTGCTTATAGAACATCTACTTTTTAAGGACTAACGAATGAAAAGAATACTTATTTTATTCCTGTTAGTCGTTTTTATGACTTCAGGCTGTGTTTCGTATAAACATTATTACAAGTTGGATGGGCAATATTTGGCAAGACGTCAACTAGAAACAAGAGCTTATGATACCCAAGATGAAGAAGCTTTATTAGTTGCTTCAGCTCAGGTTTTGCAAGATTTAGGTTTCACTTTAGATGAAAGCGAAATAAAATTAGGATTGATTACAGCAAATAAAGACCGAGAAGCCGGCTCTGCCGGTCAAAAAGTAGGAATGATACTTCTTGCTGCTTTTGCCGGTACACAACCAGTGTATGATGTCCGTCAAAAAATTTATGTGACTTTAGTTTCTACGAAGAATCACAACAATGGCTACAATGTTAGAATAGAATTTGCTCGTGTAATATGGAATAATATGAATCAAGCACGAATTGAGAAGATTCAAGATGAAGAAATTTACAAAGATTTCTTTGATAAATTAAGCCAATCCGTTTTTCTAACAGCTAATAATATATAGAGGTAAAGATGAAAAAGATTTTATTATCAATCGCTATCATTTTAAGTTTATCTGCTTGTGCTTCAACTCATCAAGATGTTTTAGGAACTTCCCAATCTCAAGTACAAATGAGAAACTATCAGTCTCGTTCCTTTGATACCAATGATAAAGCTCTCGTTTTACGAGCTGTTGTTTCAACAATGCAGGATTTAGGTTTTATTATTGATAGGGCAGATGAAAAATTAGGAACAATCAGTGGAACATCATATACTCATGCTTCTAAAATGACCGTTTCTATCAGAGTTATCAATAATAAACAAATTGTTGTCAGAGCTAATGCTCAAGTCGGCTTACAAGCCATTGAAGAACCTATTGCTTATCAGAACTTCTTTAATGCATTAGGACAATCTTTATTTCTTGAAGCCCATGAAGTTGAA
This sequence comes from uncultured Alphaproteobacteria bacterium, assembly GCA_944391475.1. Taxonomy (GTDB): domain Bacteria; phylum Pseudomonadota; class Alphaproteobacteria; order RF32; family CAG-239; genus MGBC133411. The sequence goes on from CALXTR010000020.1 coordinate 1,603, forward strand.
TAAAGATAAATTTTAAAGTATATATAACTGCTGTATTTCAGATATAGCAGTTATTTTTTTCAAAAGATTATCCCGAAACCAGATAGGTTTTAAACTGCATTAAGTGCTTGTAAAACAAAGGCTTTTATTTGAGATAGTCCGTGTAACAAGCGGGAATTGATATCTATGACAATACTTCACACGGACTTAATTAACTTATTGATTTAAAAAGAAAAAAGACACTTTTCGGCGTCTTTATCTTGATTGGCAGGACGCATAGTGCAATCCACGGACTAACGGGACCTTTGCAATAACTCCTTCCTTACGTTTTCAGCCATCTTATTCCCCTTTTCCGGCGTAACCGGTTCATTAATTACACCGCTGATTTGCGCCTCGGCAATTTTATCTGCAACAACAACTCCAGATACTTCCTTTTTTTTATTTTTGAGATATTCACTTCTTTTTTTAATATCCTGTTTTTTTCGATCTGGTTTTCTAAATGCTTCAGATGCTTTTCCTGCTGATATTGCTGGAGCAATACCTCTCAATTGCATTAACTGATTAGCTTTGTTATTACCTTTCCTGCTAAAAGTACCATTCTTTGCATACTCGACTACTGAATCAAAATTTTCTTTTTTATCTGGATAGAATGTTTCATATAATTTTTTTACTTGTTCAATATCCATTCCTTCATTAATCGCGCGAATAAAAGCAAAATCATTATTTGCTATTTTATCAAATCGTTTTTTAGCTGCAGAAACATCATATTCCGCAAGTTTTTTCTTTGTATTCTCACTTATCCGTTCATAATTAGAAACAGCATACGAATAAGCATCTTGTCCCGAAGTATTTATATCAACAGGAAAACCTTTTTTCTCAAAAATTTCTCCTCTTTCAAAAAAAGCATGTGTCGAAGCAATCTTAACTCCATATCCAAATTTTCCTCTGACAGATTCACCGCTAATCTCTGCGTAACATCCTGCTGTATTCTCACCAATATATGTTACTCCTGGATGATATTTAAGAAATTGACACAAACTTTCACCGGCAGAAGCTGTGTTACGATTAGTTAAAATAATAATCGGCCTCCTATATCCTCCCTCAACAAAAGCAGGATATTTTTCTTTATGAGAAGAATAATCACAAATTGACACCAATTCATCACTATATTGATGAGTTTGTACTCTTTGCCGATAAACATCTTTGCTTATTTCTCCATTTATCATCCTGATATAATCAGCTTCTTTAGTATCACGATAAACACTTTTTTCAAACGGAGCAACTTCATTACCATATAGTTTTTTAGCTAACAGTTCAAAAGGAATAGATGCGCCTCCTGGATTATCTCTGATGTCAATAATAAGGGAACCATATTTCTCACTTCCATCAGGATTAAATAACCTTCTATCCAATTCTTTCGAAAATTGTAACCATTCGTTCGGCAAAGTATTTCCAAGTTCTGGCAAAGCGATAACTGCTGTACTTTTGCCGTCAATTTCCGATATCTCCCATTTCTTATTTTTGCAAATATTATTTCCAACGGTAATCCGATTAGGCTCTCTGGGTAATAAATTACCTTTACTCGGAGAAATCTTAAGATGTTCATCAGGAAGCTTTTGCAAAACCTTATCCAGCTTTATGCAAAAATCTTTTACACTCATCGTCCCAAGATTGCCATTATAAAATTCCGCAATACTACTTTCAAATTCTGAGCGGATTGTTTCGTTCCATAAATTATAGCCAACATGCCCTTTAGAGATTAACCTTCCTATTCTAGCAATATCCCGTTGTTGATCTTCTTTTGTCATTACTCCTGATTGGACAAACGCCCCAGAAGATTTTTCAATATCTTCAAACGATATTGTATTTATAATTTCTTCAAAAGTTAATATGTTACCGGACATTTCTTTATACCTGCAAAACTGATAACCTGCGTTTCATTATCGCTAAGTACCATATCTATTAAAAATATTATAACATCTTCAAACAAAACAATCAATAATTTACCTAAAACAGGATCCTATCAAATTTAAATGCTTGCAAAATAAAGAATTTTATATGAGAGGGTCCGTGTAACAAGCGGGAAACAGCCTCTTTGATGACATCTCACACGGACTCAGTTAACTCATTGATTTATAAAGAAAAAAGACGCTTTCCGGCGTCTTTATCTTGATTGGCAGGGGCAGTAAGATTCGAACTCACGACACCCGGTTTTGGAGACCGGTGCTCTACCAACTGAGCTATACCCCTATCGTTAACTCTCATCTTTCATACACAAAGCCGTTTAATAAATCAAGTACTTTTTTTACTTAGCCCCTATTTTTATTCTTCATCAGGCGAATAATCCAAAATTTTCAGCACCAAATCATAATCAAACCCCGCTCGCACCAATGTTCCCATATCTTTTTGACGCATTTCTTTCCGTTTCTCGACATCTTCCCGAAAACCGGCGATTTTTTTCTTGCGGGCAAAATTAAGAGCGGTTTCCCAAGGGTCATAATCCGCATCTTCAAAACATTGCTCAATCGTTTCAAAACCGACCCCTTTTTCACGCAGTTTATTCTCAATATAACGCCTTGGCTTTCCGGCCGCCAAATATCCGCGAATTTTATTTTCCGCAAAACGACGATCATCAAGATAATGACATTCCTCAAATTTCTTGAGCACTTCTTCGACCCAGAGCAAAGCCTCCCCTTGGTCAAATTCTTTATTATAGCGGGCATATTCCACAATTTTTTTCTGCAATTGTTCTCGTAATTTTTGCACACTGGTATCAAAGCGCCGCAAATAATACAGAGCAATATTTTGCAACCGCGTTTTTGTAATTTTCTTGGGCACACGCACCTTTTTGGGCTGAGTTACATCTTCTTGCACTTGAAAATTCCTTTTTCATACATTATACCTAATATAAAAATCACTTTAGCATAAGGAATAAACATTTGCCTAATAAAAATTTTGATACCTGTGTGTCTTTTCACATCAACAACGGAGCATTTCGCGGCCGTTTAGTTCGCTTAGACCAAGTAATTAATACCATTTTGAGCAAACACGCCTACCCTCGTCCGGTTTCTGCTGTTTTGGCCGAAGCCACCGCTTTGGGTGTATTGCTGGCCAGCACCTTGAAATACGACGGCTTATTTACCCTTCAAACCAAGAGCAACGGACCGGTATCCATGATTGTGGTTGATGTCACCTCCGAAGGCAAAGTTCGCGCTTATGCCCGCTTTGATGAAGAACACTTAAAAAATGCTCAATCCTTGCGCAAGAGTGAAGGAGAAATCGAACCGTCCCCTCACCTCATGGGCGAAGGCTATTTGGCCTTCACGGTTGACCAGGGAGATAAGGCCGAACTTTATCAAGGTGTGGTTGATCTTCAGGGTAAAACTTTGAGTGAATGTGCCCTGCGCTATTTCAAGCAATCTGAGCAGATTGACACTGACTTGCAGTTGTTTTTGCGCGCCCCCGAAGGAGATTCCGACACTTGGAATTCCGGCGGAATTTTTATTCAAAAGCTCCCCGAACTCGGCGGCAAGATTGACCCGCAAATTGATCTGAGCGAAAGCTGGAACGAAGCCAAAATATTTATGGAAAGTCTCCAAGCCGATGAAATGTTCGACAGTGAGCTAAGTTCGGCCGAAATTCTACACCGTTTATACCATTCTAGCGATTTAATTGTCTCCGCTCAGAAGGACTATCAGTTTGGGTGTCGTTGCAGTCGCGAAAAATTGCAGTCCACATTGTCAGGTTTCAAGCCCGAAGAAATAGAATCTTTGTGCGAAAAGGGCAAAATCACCGCCACCTGCCAATTCTGCTCCGAGCAATATAGTTTTGACAGAGGCGAAATCTTAAAACAATAGACAGAACTTAAGAAAATTTTAATCTCTCAATAGTATTTTGAAATAAACAAAATGCTATTAGATAGGTTATGACTATGAAACAATTTAAAAAACTATTTAGCGCGCTTACTGTAATTTTGCTGGTTTCCGCTTGTTCAACAACTGAAACTCCTGAGATTAAGCGCTATAACACTCCGCGCTTTACCGACAAAGCTCCGATTGAGCTCAAAGTCAACAAGGTAGAAACCGTTTCGGAGTTCACCCCGCAATTCAAAGCTCCCTATGTTGAGCATATGTTCCCCATTCCGCTGGAAGCCACTGCTAAAACTTGGGCCAAAGACCGTTTGTCTGCAGTTGATTATTCCAGCGACAAAACAGCCACTTTCATCATTAAAGATGCCAGCGTCACCGAAGAGATTGAAAAATCCGGAAAATTGTTTTACAAAGACCGCATTGTTTATACTGCTCGTCTAAACGTTGTGCTCAAGATTGCCGATGCAGCTGATGAAAACACCGCCCAAACCGAAATTCAGGCTTGGCGCGAACTCATCATTCCGGCCGATGCCACCATTGAAGACAAAGAAAAATATTGGAACGGCATGGCCAACAAACTTTTTGATGAATTTGACATCAAAATGGAAGAAAGCATTCGCAAATATTTGAATATGTACGTCAACAACAACGGCTACATTCAAAACTACAACAACTAGTGCAACACAGCACTACGTAGAGCCCGATTAGAGGTCAGGAAAAAGGTAGGTATTTTAATATCTTCAATCTTATCCTGGCCTTCTTTTTTGATTTTGCAGCAACCATAAAACACCGCATTTGCAGAGTTCAACGGAGCAGTGCTGGTATATTCAAAACACTCACCAGGTTCTAGCTCTGGAATTTCCCCCTTAAAACCTTCCGTATCGTCATTATAACGATTACCTCGATCATCGGTAATATTCCAATCTTTTCCAACCAAATGAATTTTCTTTTTTGAATTATTTTCAATACAAAGATAATATCCCCACAGATTCTCTGTTGCCGGATTTTCTTCCAGCAGCACCGGACAAGCCGAAACTACAATTCCGTCTGTTTGACTATATAAAAAATCATTCTCATTAATCATTTTAGTCATCCGTAAAATTTCTTCCTGATGATTAACTTTTAATTAACTTTTTTAGATTCGCAACCGCCCAATTTTTCCGACTCGGAGTTTATGCACAAAAATAATCACTCAAAATTATATAATTCATTTATCCCCAAAAAGATTCGATTCTAAACGATTCATTTTTAACAAAAAAAGCCCCTCTGATGAGGGGCTTTATACAATCTTATATGAGAATTACTTAGCTAAGATATCCAGCAGTTTTTTTGTGGCATCTGCCGAAGAAATATTCTCGCAAACCGCATACTCATTAGCCAAGCGATCCAGAGCCTGCTCATAGATTTGGCGTTCGCTGTAAGATTGCTCAGCCAAATTTTCACTGCGATAAAGGTCACGAATAACCTCAGCAATCGCTACCGGATTTCCGGAATTAATTTTATTTTCATATTCTTGCGCACGTCTAGACCACATAACTTTTTTGACCTTAGCCTTACCTTTGAGCACACCCAAAGCATCGTTCATAGTTGATTCAGCAGAGATTCTGCGCAAGCCGGTAGTTTCAGCCTTTGCCATTGGGATACGCAAAGTCATTTTGTCACGGTCAAAATTAACCACAATCAGTTCCAACTCCGAACCGGCAATTTTCTGTTTGGTGATATCAGCAACTTTGCCCACCCCATGAGCCGGATAGACAACATAATCACCAGAGTTAAATGCAATTTTTGAAGTAATTTTTTTATTCATCACCACATCCTATATATAAATCCCTATGAAAAACATAAGGAAGTTTCCCCAGAACGGGCATAAGATACCACAAAATTAGGTTTAAATCTACCCCCAAAATTGCAATTTAATCAAATTACAGTTTAAGTCGCAGAATTTCTCTTTTGTGATAGCTTGCTACCCACTAAGCATAAAGCAGAACAAAGACCCTGCCCTACTAAAAATACATAATTGAATAATTAAGCGCGTCCACCGTTAAGATAAGACTTAATTGCAGCCGTATCAACCTTAGCGGCTTGTTGTTTTTGCACTTTTTGAAAATCGTTAAAAGTTTTTTCATCACCTTGTTTAGGAGATGTTTCTGCTTTGCGTACCTTTTGCTCAGCATTTCTTTGTTTTTGCGCATGGTCCGCACCCCAAATTACCATGCCCGAAAGCAAAATGACCGCAGCCCCGGCAATTGTCTGCCACCGTCTCATTTCTTCACCCAAATCCTGCTTAACATCTTTGAGACCGGCTGAAATTTTCGCCCGCATCGGAGCCGTTTTCTCTTTCAGAAGCATAGACTTTTCTTTCAGGGTTGCAGTTTTGGCTTTCAAAGCGGAGACTTTTTGTTTGAGCCATACCGATGTTGCAGATTTAGAAGGCGCCACCACCCGAGTTTGCTCTTGCGGTTCCGCCATAATCATCGGTTCAACCACCGGAGTATCCTCTTGTTGTTCAGGAAACACCATATTGCCGGTAAAACTGATAGTCGGAGTTTGAGCTGATGATGCCTCCATTTCGGGCAATTCCAAAGGAGTTTGCTGTTCTGCAGTGCTAAACTTGATTTCAGAACGCTGCAAGGAGATTTTTGTATCCGAATTTTTCGTTTGCATTTCCGAAAGAAATCTCAGTTCCGGATTTTTCTCCAGATAATATTTAGCCTTACGGATTTTAATTTTTAAGGAATGAGCCACCGGATAAATCAGTTTGCGCTCATGGTTATATTCCCCAAAGGTTCTAACCAATTTTTCCGCAGCCTCAAAGTCAGCCAAGATATTCGGCTGCTTATTAAGGCGATCCATCAGACTAAGTGCTCTTTTTTGAATTTTTGCCAGTACCTCTTGCTTTACCTCGGGAGCAAAAGCAAATTTTTGTACAAACAACTGCAGCCCAATCAGTTCATCAACCGACAACTTATGCAAATCCTTCAAAAGCGCGTCTGCAGAAACTTTCATAGCAACCTCCTTAACTAAAACTGGAGCTAAAATAGCACAAATTTACGCTTAGCGCAAGACGTTTTTGGTCAATTTTGTAAATTTTTACAAAAATGTCACATTTCTTAATCAAAGATAAATAGATTTACTCAAACATACCCAACAAAAAAAACTCCCTGCCTCTAGGCAAGGAGTTTTGTTGATTAGAAATAAGCTTAAAAAGCTAGAACACACCTGACGTAAAAGGAGAGACCCTTATCGAGGTCGCCCACACCGCCATAGCTGGCACTCACGCCCCACGCATAGTTAGTGCTCTCCTCGGACGAAGACCAAATCCACTCATCTAAGATTACACCTCCAATCCTTTTCAGTGCCGAATTAATGATATCTCGATTAGCAACAATTCGTTTAAGCTGTTTTTTTGCCGGTAAAAAACCTTCCCCCGGTTTCACTCCATTCTTAGAATAAGCATAACACCATTTCGCCGCCGGAAAACTAATTCCATGTTCTTTACCATAAGCAATCAGCTTTCGAGTATTAGCCTGACCATCTTCTTCATCACAAATTCCGGCTTCACAATCTTCATAAACCCACTCAAGTGTAACTTCATCTGGAGTAATGATTAACCCTCGCTCGCCAATCGGTGCATTAGGGTTAGGATTAATCCACGCCACCACACCTTGACAGTTTGGATAAGCATTGGGGTCTTTTGAAAATTTACCTCCTTCAAAGGCATAATACCCAACCTCAATAGTTCCATTGCTCATCACATTATTGGCAAACACATCTTCAACCAAGTCAATCACTTCTTCCTTAGACAGGTTATAAGTATTAATGATTGCACCAAGCAACTCTTTTTGACGTTGTCGTTCTGTTTTCATAATATCTAAAATTTAATTGATTAATAATGTTTTTATAAATCCCTCTTAGCAGGATTAATGCCCAGAGTCAATAAAAAACTCCATGTCTCAAACCTTACCAATTCACCCCTCACCAACTTTTGCCACCTCTTACCTTCTCTCACCCCACAAATTTTCCCTCCCCCTTCGCCACAAATAACTCAACTTCAGCCACGTCTAAAAGCTCAAGATTTGTGGCTTATAGCGTGAAAAACAAAGCGGTCGAAATTCTAGTGTACATAGTAGTACATGAATTTCGACCGTTCTGTAGTTTTTTGCGCTAGAAGCCCAAATACTGAGCTTTTAGTTATTTGATGATTTTAGAAACCACACCCGCTCCAACAGTGTGACCACCTTCACGAATAGCGAAGCGCAATCCTTCGTTCATTGCAATCGGGTGAATCAATTTTGCTGTCATCGTAATGTTATCTCCAGGCATTACCATCTCTGTTCCAGAAGGCAATTCAATGCTGCCGGTCACATCTGTGGTACGGAAATAAAATTGCGGACGATAGTTAGAGAAGAACGGAGTATGACGACCACCTTCTTCTTTAGTCAAAATGTAGCATTCGCAAGTGAAGTCTGTGTGCGGTGTAATGGTGCCAGGAGCTGCCAATACTTGTCCACGCTCTACTTCTTCTCTCTTGGTTCCGCGGAGCAATACACCGATGTTATCGCCGGCTTCACCTTGATCCAACAATTTGCGGAACATTTCAATACCGGTACAAGTGGTCTTTTGGGTCGGTTTGATACCTACGATTTCGATTTCATCACCAACTTTCAATACACCACGTTCTACACGACCGGTTACTACAGTACCACGACCAGAAATTGAGAATACATCTTCAATCGGCATCAAGAACGGTTTGTCTTTCGGACGATCCGGTTGCGGAATGTAGCTATCTACGGCTTTCATCAATTCAATGATGGAATCGTGACCGATTTTCGGATCTCCATTTTCCAATACTGCCAAAGCTGAACCTTTAATAATCGGAATTTCATCGCCGGGGAAATCATAAGAGCTCAACAAATCGCGGATTTCCATTTCTACCAATTCCAACAATTCCGGATCATCTACTTGGTCTACTTTGTTCATGTACACTACCAATGCCGGCACACCTACCTGACGAGCCAACAAAATGTGCTCACGGGTTTGCGGCATCGGACCATCAGCAGCTGATACTACCAAGATTGCTCCATCCATTTGAGCTGCACCGGTAATCATGTTCTTTACATAGTCAGCGTGACCTGGGCAATCTACGTGGGCATAGTGACGATTTGCTGTCTCATATTCTACGTGTGAGGTAGAAATGGTGATACCACGTGCTTTTTCTTCAGGCGCTTTATCAATTTGATCATATGCGGTGAAATTTGCTCCGCCTTCTTCTGCCAATACTTTGGTAATAGCGGCTGTCAAGGTTGTTTTACCATGGTCTACGTGACCGATTGTTCCGATATTGCAGTGCGGCTTTGTCCGCTCAAACTTCTCTTTTGCCATTTAGATTAACTCCAAATAAAAAAAATTAAAAAACAAATTTACTTACAACTTAAACTTTGTTTTTAACCAAGGAGGCAACAAATCTGCGCTTACACAATTTCTGTGCCTCCCGGCTAAAAATCAAATTTTAGGCATTTTTAGCTTTTACTTTCTCAGCCACATCTTTCGGCACTTCAGCATAATGGTCAAATACCATTGTAAACTGAGCGCGACCTTGTGACAGAGAACGCAAAGTATTAACGTATCCGAACATATTTGCGAGCGGAACGCTAGCATCGATAACACGAGCATTAGCCCGTTGATCCATACCGCTAACCAAACCGCGACGAGAGTTCAAATCGCCGATAATATCGCCCATATATTCTTCCGGAGTAACAACTTCAACCTTCATAATCGGCTCCAAGAGCTTAGCATCGGCCTGACGCATACCTTCACGGAAGGCAGCACGAGCAGCGATTTCAAAGCACATAACGTTAGAGTCGACTTCGTGATAAGCACCATCATAGAGATTGCACTTAACACCGGTTACAGGATATCCAGCGATTACACCGGCATCCATAGCGCTACGCAAACCTTTTTCAACACCGGGGATATATTCTTTAGGAACATTACCGCCAACGACAGTGTTTTCAAATTCAAACCCATTGTAACCTTCAATCGGTTCAAATCTGATTTTAACTTTCGCAAACTGACCAGCACCACCAGACTGTTTCTTGTGAGTATATTCAATATCACAAGGTTTGGTAATGGTTTCGCGATAAGCCACTTGAGGCTCACCAACATTGCATTCAACTTTGAATTCACGTTTCAAACGATCAACAATGATTTCCAAGTGCAATTCGCCCATACCTTTAATAATGGTCTGACCAGAATCCGGATCTGAAGAAACCTTAAATGAGGGGTCTTCCATAGCCAAACGAGAGAGAGCCAAGCCCATTTTTTCAACATCGGCTTTGGTTTTCGGCTCAACGGCAAGTTCAATCACCGGTTCGGGGAATTCCATATTCTCGAGTACAATCGGGTGAGCCTGATCGCACAAGGTATCACCGGTTGTAGTATCTTTCAAACCGGCCAAGGCGATAATATCACCAGCATGAGCCTCTTTGAGTTCCTCACGTTTGTTAGCGTGCATCAAGAGCATACGACCAACGCGTTCTTTTTTATCTTTAACCGAATTATAGATATAAGAACCAGCGGTCATAGTACCTGAATAGATACGAGTAAAGGTCAAAGAACCAACGAACGGGTCATTCATAATCTTGAATGCCAGAGCAGACAATGGCTCATTATCACCAGGCTTACGGGTAATAACTTCATCAGTTCCCGGTTTCACTCCTTCAATAGCCGGCACATCAACCGGAGAAGGCAGGTAATCAATCACTGCATCGAGCAAAGGTTGAACACCTTTGTTTTTGAAAGCAGTACCACACAATACCGGAACAAAACTCTGAGACAAAGTACCTTTACGGATACATTTTTTAATAGTATCCAAAGAAATTTCTTTTCCTTCCAGATAATCTTCCATAGCTTGTTCATCTTCTTCAACTGCCATTTCAATCAGTTGATGATGATATTCTTCAGCCTTATCTTTCAAAGCAGCCGGAATTTCTTCAATATTAATCGGATCATCAGCGCTGTCACCGGTATATACGATAGCTTTCATTTCCAAAAGGTCAATCACACCTTTAAACTCAGCTTCAGCACCGATAGGCAGTTGGATAGCCAACGGACGGGCGCCCAAACGATCTTTAATCATCTCCAAGCAACGATAGAAATTGGCCCCGATACGGTCCATTTTGTTGCAGAAGCAAATACGCGGCACACCATATTTATCAGCTTGACGCCAAACGGTTTCAGACTGAGGTTCAACACCGGCAACGGAGTCAAACACAGTGATAGCACCATCCAAGACACGGAGCGAACGCTCAACTTCGACCGTAAAGTCAACGTGACCCGGGGTATCAATAATATTAACACGATGACCTTTCCAAAAACAGGTTGTAGCAGCCGAGGTAATGGTAATACCACGCTCTTGTTCCTGTTCCATCCAGTCCATCGTAGCGGCACCGTCATGGGTTTCACCAATTTTGTGGTTTTGGCCGGTATAGTACAGAATACGCTCAGTTGTTGTGGTTTTACCCGCATCAATATGAGCCATAATTCCGATATTTCTATACAGTTCCAGTTTATGTGTACGAGCCATTGTAATATCTTCCCTTCGTGGTTAGAACTTATAATGAGAGAAAGCTTTGTTAGCTTCAGCCATTTTATGGGTATCTTCACGTTTTTTAACGGCAGAACCTTTGTTAGCAAAAGCGTCTAACAATTCGTTAGCAACTTTCTCGGTCATGGTTGTTTCCGAACGCTTTTTGGCAGCATCGATAATCCAACGGATAGCAAGTGCCTGACGACGATCGGCTCTAACTTCGACAGGAACCTGGTAAGTAGCACCACCAACGCGGCGAGAACGAACCTCGACCACCGGCTTAACATTTTCAAGAGCCTCGGCAAATACCTTCAAAGCATCCTGTTTAGTTTTGGAAGCAACAATATCAAAAGCCGAATAAACAATTTTTTCAGCCACGGCTTTTTTACCGTCTTCCATAATATTGTTAATAAATTTTGCAACTACCTTATCACCATATTTAGCGTCAGGAAGCACAATTCTTTTTTCAGCAGTACGACGACGTGACATTATCTATATTCCTTCCTATTTGGGTCTCTTTGCGCCGTACAGAGAACGACGTTGACGACGTTTAGACACACCCTGAGTATCCAGGGTACCACGAATGATATGATAACGAACACCAGGCAAGTCTTTTACACGGCCTCCTCTAATCAGCACCACTGAGTGTTCTTGAAGATTGTGACCTTCACCAGGGATATAGCTGATTACTTCAAAGCCGTTTGTCAAGCGAATACGAGCCACTTTACGCAACGCGGAGTTAGGTTTTTTCGGGGTTGTAGTATAAACCCTGGTGCAAACACCACGTTTTTGCGGGCAAGCTTTCAAAGCCGGAACTTTGTTTCTTTTCACTTTTGGTGTTCGTGACTTACGAATTAACTGATTAATTGTAGGCATCACTAATTTCCTTAAAATTCAAATTAAAATTGTTTAAAAGCCTCGCCTAAAAAGGAATTTGGGCACAAATAGCCCTTGCTCTTTTCTATTTGAGTCTGGCGCATACTAGACTCACAAAACCATCAAGTCAACACTTTTTTACAAAAAAATCCGATTTTGAGTCTAAAAAAAGTTTACTTTTTCTTAATCTTTACAAATTATTTCCAATTAATACCAAGGAAAGATTCGCTTACATGGATGTCGTTACCAAGTACCTTGAACCTATCAAAATATTTTTTGAGTCAAGTTTGAGTCTAAAAAAACGCTTAATTTTGACATCCTATTGGGCATTTAAGATAAAAATTTCTTGCTTTTCTGAGCATAAATTTCTACATTAAAGAAATTAGAGTACTAATTTTTTTTAAGGAAGGACTATGACCCAACACGATGATTTAGCTTCAGCCAGAAGAACTATTGATAAAGAAGTCGAAGCCCTGCGTATGATGGAAAACGACCTCAACGGCAATCTCACCAAGGCTCTGGATTTAATGCAAAACACCAAGGGCCGGGTAATTATTACTGGCATGGGCAAATCCGGACATATCGGCAACAAAATTGCCGCCACATTAGCCTCTACTGGCACACCTTCATTTTTTGTTCACCCTGGTGAAGCAAGCCACGGCGATTTAGGTATGATTACTGAAGAGGACATCGTAATTGGGATTTCCAACTCCGGAGAAACCAAAGAGTTATCTGACATCATTACCTATTGTAAAAGATATGGCATTCCCTTGATTGCCATCACCAAAAACCCAACCAGTGCATTAGGTCGGGCCGGAGATATTTTATTACAACTCCCCGATGACGGTGAGGCTTGTCCGTTGGGGTTAGCACCGACATCTTCCACCACCGCCACTTTGGTTTTAGGTGACATTTTGGCTGTAGCATTACTCGAGCGTAAAGGATTCACCAAAACTGACTTCAACCGTCGTCACCCTGGTGGAAAACTTGGTTCATTCTTGATGAAAGTATCAGAACTCATGCACAAAGGCAGTGAAATGCCCTTAGTTTCTGAAAATGCCACCATGCAAGAAGCCATGCTTGAGATGACCTCCAAAATGCTTGGTTGCGTTGGTATCACAGACAATCAAGGACACCTCATCGGTATCATTACCGATGGTGACCTCCGCCGTAAAATGAGCAGTGATATCTTAAGTAAAAAAGCATCTGAGGTCATGACCCCCAATCCCAAAACAACCGTTCCTGATATTTTGGCTGCCGAAGCCCTAAAAATTATGAACTCCACCGGTAAAGGAATTACCGTACTATTTGTGATTGAAAACGATAAGCCAACCGGCATTATTCATATGCACGATTGCTTAAGAGCCGGAGTGGCCTAGTTTGATTGACCAGCACAAAATAGATTCATATTTCAACCAAGCACAACCGGGCGGAACCTCCAAACCCGAAACGGTTGAGCAACGCCATACCCAATTGGTGCGTATGGCTAAGTTGCTGCTACCCGGTTTTGCTGCTATTTTAATCAGCATGCTGTTGATTTTCCCTTCTTTGCAAGAACATCAATACGATTTTAAAATTGATATCACCAAGCCCAAAGCCGGCGAAATGGAAAAGTTGCATATGGAAAACACGGTTTTTAATATCACCGGGCAAGACAATCAAGTTCAGCATTTCACCGCTCAAAATATTGACGAAACTAAACCAGGTTCCAAACTCATCAAACTCACCAACCCCGAGGGTACCTTACCTGCCGAAAACAACGAGTGGCTCAACATTAAATCCCCCACCGGATATTTCAACCAAAATAACAACACCTTAAAACTCCAAGATGGAGTTGAGGCCTTTTACAGTGCCGGAATGAACATGACCGTTCCTGATTTGATTTTTGACTTCAACAAACAATATGGTCACAGTCAAAGTCATGTCAGCGGACAAGGTGTTTTTGGAGACATTGAATCTGAAGGATTCGAATATTATAAGAAAAAAAATCTTCTCATCTTCACTGGCAAGACCTATATCAAAGTTCGGGAAGAAAGCTTTAAATCAAGGAATTAACCATGCGCTCATCATTGTATCTTGCATTTATTACTACCCTTTTAAGCCTCTCCGCAGCTCAAGCTGAAAACATGGAACTCACCGCCGACAATCGGGTAGAATGGCACCAAAAAGAACAAAAAATCGTCGCCATTGGCAATGCTGTTGCCACTCGCCAAGATTTGCGCGTCCGTGCCGATAAAATGAGTGCAGATTATAAAAAAACACCCCCTGCCGGAAAAACACAGATTACTTCCGTCCACGCCGAAGGCAATGTAATTATGCACTCGCAACGAGCCGATGCATTCGGCCACACTTTGGACTATGATTTAGGCAAAGACTTGGTTCATCTACAAGGTAGCCCTGCCAAAATCAAGACCGCAACCGAAACACTTACCGCCACCGACGGCATTTTTTATTATCCTACCGACAAAAAAGCCATTGCAATCGGTAATGTTCATGCCGACAACGGCAAAGATCAAGTCTACGGCGACAAAATGGTAGCATATTTTGAACCCAAAACCGGGAGCGACAGCTCTTTGGAAATGAAACAAGTTGAAATCTACGGACACGTCAAAATTCTCAATGCCGAAACTACTGTTTGGGCGGACAAAGGCATTTATAATCCGAAAAGCGGCATTGTTAAACTCTATGATAACATCACCATCGAGCAAAACGGCAACCGCCTGCACGGAGACTATGCACAATCAGACTTAAACACCGGCATTAGCAAAATTATGGCTGGTCCGACTTCCAAACAGCGCGTTACCGGTGTTTTCAAAGAAAAGTCCAAAGATAAAAACAAAAATAAAAAACCCGCCGCCAAGCAAACCTCATCAGCACCGACGGCAACCACGGAGCAAAAGTAAATGAACACTTGTAACAGCGATTCTAAACTTGAAATTTTCAACATCGGCAAACGTTATAAAAACCGACCGGTTTTACGTAATGTTTCGCTCAACGTTCGTCGTGGCGAGGCGGTTGGTCTTCTAGGGCCCAACGGTGCCGGCAAAACCACTTGTTTTTATTGTGTCACCGGACTGATTACTCCCGATTATGGCGATGTTCACATTGACGGACAAGACATCACCAATTTACCCATGTATCGCCGCGCCCGCATGGGTATTGGCTATTTGCCGCAAGAAGCATCTATTTTCCGTTCTTTAAGCGTAGAAGACAATATCAAAGCCATTTTACAAATAGTGATTGATAGCGAGAGCCAAAGAGAGAATATGCTAGAAGAACTGTTATCTGAGTTCTCCATTGCTCACTTGCGCAAATCTCCGGCCATTGCATTATCCGGTGGTGAAAGGCGCCGCTTGGAAATTGCCCGTGCATTAGCCAGCCAACCGCATTTTATCTTGCTAGATGAGCCCTTAGCCGGTATTGACCCGATTGCGGTCAGTGAGATTCGCAATTTGGTTTCACAACTCAAACACCGCGGCTTAGGCGTTTTAATTACCGACCACAATGTAAGAGAAACCTTAGACATTACCGACCGCGCCTATATTTTGCACGGCGGCACGGTACTAATGGAAGGAACACCAGAAGAAATCATCGCCAACAAAGAGGTCCGCAAAGTCTACCTAGGGGACAACTTCACCATGTAGCGGGAGCAAAATTATGGCCGTTACACCGCGTTTAGACCTCAAACAAAGCCAATCGCTGCTCATGACGCAACAACTGCGTCAGGCCATTAGTTTGCTCCAAGTTTCCAATCTGGAATTAGAAAGTATCATCAATCAAGAGTTAGAAAAAAATCCGCTGCTTGAGCGCGAAAACGACCGCCTGGCCGATAGTGAGGCAAGCGAGCAAACCATTGATGACTATGATACATTAAAAGAAAACCCATACCGCGAAGAAGAAGATTTCAAACCCGATATTGATTGCGACAATACATTTGATGATTACGGCAGTGACCGCGAGGGATATGAAACCGGCAACCAGTACGATTGGCAAGATTATGCTCAAAATAAAAATCATCGTGCTGATAGTGAAGACTATGACTATTTTGAGCAAAAACTTTCATCGGAGAAATCACTGTATGAGCTGCTAGATGAGCAAATTTCCGCCAATTTCAAAACACCCAAAGAACAGATTATAGCCAAGCGCCTGTGCGAATTTTTAGATGCCGCCGGATACTTTCGAGGAGATGTAGAACAGATTGCCGCTACACTCCACACTACTGAGGCACAAATAGAACAAATTTTAGCTAAACTCAAACAGTTTGAACCCTCGGGGATTTTTGCTCAAAACTTGTCTGAATGTCTTAAGATACAATTGGCAGACATTGGACGGCTCGACCCCATGGCTGAAAGTGTGCTGGAGCATCTGGACTTACTGGCGGCTAAAAAATTTCGTGAACTCAAAAAAATCTGTGCTCTCAATGATGAGGATTTAGAAAGTATTATAAGTGATATAAAATCTCTCAACCCCAAACCAACCGCCCATTATGAGCAAACCGCCAATAGCAATATTATTCCCGATGTTTTTGTCCGCCGCCAAAAATCGGGAGAATATGTAGTTGAGCTTAACCAAATGTCACTTCCGCGAGTGCTGATTAATCAAGAATATTATCACCAAGTATCAGGAAAACCAGAAGCTGATAAATACCTGCGCCAACAACTAAGCAATGCCTCATTTTTGGTTAAAGCCCTCCACCAACGTGCCGAAACAATATTGAAAGTTAGTGAGGAAATCGTCAAAACTCAGCGCGACTTTTTTGAGTATGGGATTGAATATCTCAAACCCATGCAACTAAGAGATATTGCCGAAAAAGCCGAAGTCCACGAGAGCACGGTCAGTCGGGCCGTTGCCAATAAATATATGCATACCCCCAAAGGAATGTTTGAGCTCAAATACTTTTTTAGCAATGCCGCCGGTAAGTTAGATGGCTCGGATAATACTTCTACCTTGAGCATCAAACACCGAATTAAAGAACTTATCAGCCAGGAACAACCGCAAGCCATATTATCAGATGATAATTTAGTTGAACGCTTGGCCTCAGAAGGTATAAAAATTGCCCGCCGCACGGTAGCCAAATACCGCGAGGCGATGAATATCCCAACCTCAGCCGAACGCAAACGCCAAAAACGCCCCGGAAAATAAGGATTAATCAGCTTTAAGTTAACTCTATACTAGCCTTATAGCAGCTATAGGAGGGGGATAGAAGGTCATGCTACAGTTAAGCTTAAAACCGACGCGTATAAAGAAATACGCGAGGATTTAAGATTGGCTGTATGATGGCCTTATAGCACCCTCCTAAAAAGGGGGTTGACTTTTGAATATAATAACATTATTCATTTCTACAATTGAAATATTCAAAATCTTGTAGTAGAGTAGTTACTCAAGAGAGTCTTTTTATATTAATTTTTTGCAAGGAAACATTATGAAAATTACATTAACTGGCAAACAGGTTGACATTGGGGACAGATTGCGCTCCCATGTTGAAGAAAGCATTTTGAACTCCGTAAACAAGTACTTCAATGCTCCTATCAGCACCGCGGTTTTCTTTTCTAAAGAAGGAGACAAATTCAATGCGGAAGTTACTGTTCACCCCGCAAAAAATATTGTCTTGAAAGGTACCGGAACTGCCGGAGACCCCTACTCTGCATTTGACAATGCCAACGAGCACATCGCTACTCGTCTGCGTCGTCACAAAACCAAATTAAACGACCATAAAGGTAAAACCGGTTTGGCAGAATTGGCTAGTGAAGCTGTATTTGCGCTTGATGAATCTGAAGAAGAAGTTGAGATTGATGAAAATGCACCGCTGACCATTGCTGAAGTAGAAGCCAACATTCCGGTCTGCACCGTATCAGAAGCAGTTATGTTTATGGACTTGGCCAACGAATGCGCTTTGATGTTCCGCAACAGTGCCAACAACCACATCAGCATGGTATATCGCCGCAAAGATGGCAATATCGGCTGGGTTGAGCCCAAGGCGGACAAATAAGATTAAGTTTCAAGAGGCTATATATCTATGAAAATTTCAGAAATAATGACTGTTGACTCCGTAATGATTGGTGTCAAAGCCAATAGTAAGCGGCAGCTTTTGCAAGAATTATCTAAAAAAGCAGCAGAAGTAACCGGTATTTTTGAACGGACAATTTTTGACAGTCTTTTAGAGCGTGAAAATCTGGGTTCTACCGGATTCGGCAACAGCAGCGCTCTGCCGCACGCCCGCATCCCCGAAGCAAAAAAAGTCAGCGGCTTTTTTGCTCGTTTGAACGCTCCGGTGGATTTTGAAGCCATTGACGGCAAACCGGTAGATTTGGTCTTTATGCTGATTTCGCCTGAAGGAAGCGGCGCTGACCACCTAACCGCTTTAGCACAAGCTTCACGCATCCTCAAAGATGAAGCCACTTGCAACAAATTGCGTCAGGCTGGCTCCAAAGAAGAGATATGTGCCTTATTAAACAATCACGATTAACAAAAAGCCCGGATAAATCCGGGCTTTTTTAATTTTACTTAATTTAGTGCACACTCTTTGGTTCTAAATCATTCTGACGAGCCATAACAAAGGCAAAATCCCGATTATCGGTTGCGGCCAACTTTGTACCGTCCGCCCCATAAATTGTCCACACCTTACGTCCGTCACAAACATCAGGTTTAATAAAAGCCACCTTTTCGTCGTGCCAGTTTAGCATCTGTTCCCAATCTTCTTCTTTGAAAATAATCTTATCCATTTTCAGCTCTTCTTTAACTTCTTATATACTGATATTAGTTATATATATAATATATTGCTATTTTATTAAATTTGCGAGGTCTGATGTTTATAAGTTTAAATAAAAAAATCATTTACACCATTTGCATTTTTATGATTTTAATTTTTGCCTTATTCGTTGCCACATTCTATGAAGTATATGGTAAAAAATTCATTGAAGACCAACAAACCGCGGCTCTCAGCACCTTACAAATTTCAGAACTCAACAACAATAATATCATTCTATCCCAAGAGCTAAATAATATCCACCAGCAATATCCTCAAATTAAATTATCCCCCAAGGCAAAAAAAATCCTTAATAACTTAGCGCTAGTCAACAACCCGCAAGAAGGTAAAGATCCCCATATTTTTAAGGATTTGGCCAACAATTATTTACAACGCTACAATTCAATGAGCAAATCGCTTAAAATCATCGGCATAAGCCTACTCATTACCGCCATTTTAATTGTAATTTTAGGTAGTCTCATAAAACGCTGGTTATTAACCCCAATCGGTCGTTTATCACAAATCAGCGACAAAGTATCAGCCGGAGATTTATCTTCCCGAGTTCCAACTGAGAACTCGCCCATTTTTAGAGATGAGCTAAGCAATTTATCACAAACCTTCAACCAAATGCTGCAAAATCTCAATCAGAATTTTGATGAAATCAAAAACAAGGAGCAATTTTTACAATCTCTCATTGATAACATCCCAGATGGGATTCGGGTTATTGATGAAAATTATAACATCATCATCGCCAACCGCACCTACTATAAACAAACCAAACATCAAGCGCCCAACTTCCCCGAAAAATGCTATTTTTCTTCGCAACGCCTCAATCACCCCTGCATTAGCGCTGCACACAGTTGCCCGCTCCGAGAGATCAAAAAACACCATTTAACCTCATTTAAGAGCATTCAACGCTTCAATGGAGATGACGGCAAACACTTTTCAATCAATGCCGCTCCCATGCAAATAAAACTCCCTAACCACGAGTCCCAAACCTATATTGTTGAAGCCATACGCGACCTCAGCAGTGACATTGAGTTTTCACACCAGCAAAAGATATCCTCACTTGGATTTTTAGCCACTTCTGTTGCTCATGAAATCAAAAACCACTTAGGTTCTATTAGAATGATATTAGAAACCATTCTAAACAAAAAAGGCTCCAAACGAGGACAAACCGAAACCGAATACTTAGAATTAATCAACCGCCAAATCAGCGATTGCATCAACGTCCCCGAACGGCTTTTGAATCTAAGTCGCAACCAACCTGAAAACAATGAAAGCTTCAACTGCGCCGAAAGCATTAGCGAAGTCATCGCCTTGCTTGATTATGAAGCCAAACGCAATGGAGCCAATATTGAGTTTTTAAACCAAGCTCCTCAAAGCAAGCTCTGTGGAAACAACGGCGATTTCAAAATGGCGCTGATAAATCTAATCCAAAACGCGCTCAAAGCAATGAAAGCAAACGATAAACTTACGATTACACTTTCACAAAATAAGCGCGGTGTCACCATTATTGAAGTATCAGATACGGGCTGTGGCATTCCTCTAAAAGATTTGCCCCGAATTTTTGAACCCTTTTATACCACCAAACAAGGTAGCAGCAAAACCGGAACTGGACTGGGCTTGCCAATTGTTAAATCCATTGTTGAAAAGCTCAATGGCAGCATTCATGTCAAAAGCAGCTTAGGCAAAGGTAGTTGCTTCACCCTTAAATTTTCTCCTCTCCCCAATGGAGAAAAAAGAAAATCCCAAAAAAATGAATTGCCAAATTAAAAATTAAGGATTATACAATACACAAGCACAATTAAATAAGGATTTTATAATGAGTAAAGAAGAGCTTCTGGAACTTAGCGGAGAAGTAATTGAAAAACTTCCCAATGCCATGTTTCGAGTTAAATTAGAAAACGGAGTTGAGATTTTGGCTCACACTGCCGGCAAAATGCGTAAATTCCGCATTCGTGTCATGGTTGGTGATAAAGTCGATATTGAAATGACCCCTTATGATCTCACCAAAGGCCGAATTACATTCCGCCACAAAGATTAAAAAAAACTCTCCGTTTTGGAGAGTTTTTTTCATGTCTTAAAGAAATTTAATCGCGGCAAATCCACCGAGCAACAATATCAAAAAAACTACCGAGAGCATACCTAAATTTTTCTCAATAAACACCTTCATTGAATGTCCATATTTTTTAAGCAGCCAAGCCACCAAAAAGAAACGCATTCCTCGAGCCAAGACCGAAGCAATTCCAAACACCCAAATATTGAGTCCTACTACACCGCTGGCAATTGTAACAACCTTGTAAGGAAAAGGTGTAATTCCGGCCCCAAACACAATCCAAGCCCCCCATTCATGATAATAGGACTTAAAAGTTTCAAACTGTTGCAAATATCCATAAAAACTCAGTAACGGTTTGGCAATTAAATCAAAGAAATACACCCCGATAACATACCCAAAATATCCCCCCAACACACTGGCAATTGTAGTCACACCGGCAATTTTCCAAGCTTTTTTAGGCGTAGCAAGAACCATTGGAATCAGCATAATATCAGGAGGTATCGGAAAAAACGAACTCTCAATAAAGGCCACGGCAAACAACCAATAAAGCGCTGTCTCTCGAGATGCCAAATCAATCATATAGTTATAGCACTTAGATGTAAAACCGTGCCAAGTTCTGCTGATAGTCCCAATCATTATATTTTCCTCATTACATTTTTTTCCTATCCTAACTAACAAAGCTGAAGATTTACTTAATAAAGCGCTCTAAAATTTCCACATCCTGCATATTTTTCAAAGGTAGAATCAATGGGTGATTAAGTGTTTGGCGAGCCTTAGCATAATCATCTCCCTCAAGTTCCAAACATACTACCTGAGGAGAATTTTTCTGCAAATAACGCTCAGCCGCCCCCAAATCATACACCTCAAACCAACTCCACCCATGACGGTTTATTTCAGCTTTAATTGCATCTGCCTGATTTTCAAAATTTCCCAACAGCAAAATATCGTGTTTTTTGGCACCCAAACAATATGCCTCTGCCACATCTAGCAGTTTTTCTACCTCCAACGGCTTATTTAAAAAATTGGCCACCCCATAAGTAGTTGCCAAATTTATATCATGCCGCACCGTTAAAATCACAATTGGAATGTTGCATAATTGCTGTGTTTGTTTTAGCTGCAACACCACTTCCCAACCACTCATCTCCGGCATATTAATATCCACAATAAAGAGATCCGGACGAATTTCTTTAGCATATAAAAGAAACTTATAGGCATTATCAGTCGTAAACACCTCAAATCCACGTCCCTCAAGCAAGGTTTTATACATTTCGAGCAGAAGCTTGTCATCATCAAGCATAAAGACTTTTCCGAGCTTATCCATTTTTTATCCTTATCAAATGATTAGATTGGCATAAAAAATATATAATCTTTCCAAGTCTTATTTTTAAGATTAAGCTAAGTGATTATTATCCTTGCTGAGCACAAAAAGCTTCGTAAGTATTTTCCAAAAGCATAGCAACGGTCATCGGCCCGACACCCCCTGGTACCGGAGAGATAAAACTAGCCTTACTTACCGCATCGTCAAAATCAACGTCGCCACACAGTTTTCCCTCCGACGAACGGTTAATTCCGACATCAATCACGATCGCTCCTTCTTGCAGCCAGTCAGATTTAACCATATTAGGACATCCGCAAGCAGCAACCACAATATCTGCTTTAGAAACAATCTGCGGCAAATTTTTTGTTTTGGAGTGAGTAACTGTTATTGTACAATCCTGATTGAGCAAGAGCTGTGCTAGGGGTTTGCCAACAATATTAGAACGCCCGATAATC
This sequence comes from uncultured Alphaproteobacteria bacterium, assembly GCA_944391475.1. GTDB lineage: Bacteria > Pseudomonadota > Alphaproteobacteria > RF32 > CAG-239 > MGBC133411. The sequence goes on from CALXTR010000020.1 coordinate 24,492, forward strand.
ACAACATGTTTACCCTGCAAATTGACATTAGTTGACTTTAGCATCTGCAAAATGCCTTTAGGGGTGGCAGCCACCACTGCTAAAGGCGAACGCAACATCAACAATCCCAAATTAATCGGTCCAAACCCATCTACATCTTTCTTATGGTCAATTAGCTGCAACAACGGCAAAACTTCCAAATGTTTAGGCAATGGTTGCTGAATAATAATCCCATTAATTTCTTTATTTTGGTTGAGGTCACGAACAAACTGTTGCAACTCCTCTTGCGTAACATCTTCCGGCAAAGTATGAATTTCACATTTAATGCCCACCTCTAGGGCAGCTTTTTGCTTGTTACGAACATAGATACGGCTAGCCTCACTGTTACCAACCATCACCACCGCCAACACCGGACAAACACCACTGGCAGCAATTTTTGCCGCTAGTTCCGCTCTAATTTGCGCCGATAAAAGCTTACCGTCAATTATTTGTGCTTTAACGGTCATCTAACATATCTCCCAACCAATTAAATAACTGCACCTTCAATGCCTTAGCATCGCCATACAACAAAATCTTCTTCACCCGTTGAGTTTCACCACTCACAAGTTCAATATCTATTTTGGGGATTCTCATTTTCTGAGCCAAAAAATCTATCAATTCTTTGTTGGCCTTACCTTTTTCGGGAACAGATTTCAGACTGATTTTGAGTAGTTTGGAGCCATCAGCCGAATCCATCACCCCATTCACTGCACAAGAAGAAGAGTTAGGACTAATCCTAACTCTTATCATCAAACCCTTCTTATGAGGTTCAAACAACTCCCCCATGAGTGCTCCGAACTACAGAAGCATTTCGCCGATTCGATAAATCAAACGCTCTAAAAACAACACAAACAAGAGCAAAACGAACGGCGAAAAATCAAACCCACCGACAGGAGGAATTTTCTCACCAATTTTCTTATATACCGGATGAGTAATCGCTTCTAACATTTCCATAACTTTCTTAGAATATTTGTTAGAAACTTCCAACACCTTAAAATGGATTAACCAATGGAGTACCACTTCAACCACCACAACCTTGAAGTACAAATCCACAATCAAACCCAAAATATAGAAAAACGGTTCAAATAAAGCACCCATAAATTTTCTCCTCCAAAATCTTCACTAAGCTCGCCCCTGACTTTCCAAATATCGGAAATACTCAGGATTAAAGTTCTGTCTTTCTGGGATAGATTTTGGCCTATAAGTTGGGTCTTGTCTACCCCTGAGTATATTTATCCTCTCAATAACTTGTTCTTTGGTTTCAGGCTCCTTGTTGATATGCTTTACAAACTCATCTGAAAGCGACCGCTCAAAATGTATCCCAGACACCAAGCCAAGTTTTAACTTCATTCGCATTGGAATTTCCATACCTTTGCGCATATAGTACAGCGCCATAATATACAGCTTACCGCGATCATGCTCATCTTCAGAAACTTCAGGTTCCAAAGTAGCTTGTAAACGATCCTTGGTCGAATTCTGTACCGAACTTCTGAGCTCCAAAAGTTTTGCCCACTTAATACGCAAAAATTCAAGCTGTTTTTGCGCTTGCTCACGCACTTTTTCACTTCCAAAAGTTGCGGCATTTTGATAAAGAGCAATACAAGTTTTAATTTCGATTTCCCTTTGATTCATATCACCTAAAAATTGCTCTCGATGCTTAAGATCTGATTCAGTAATTTCATTATCCGTCATCTCGGCAATTACATCTTTGGCATCATCAATCCAACGATAAAATTCTTCCAACGGGGTTGTTTCAGAGTTAATCGTTTGAATGGAGCGAGCAACAATGAAAGAAAAATCCGCAACGCTAACATCGCTATCTCCAACCCTAACCTTACCGCTACCGGCCTTCATCATCTGTTCGGCAGCAACATTCACTTGGTTATTATCCAACTGAGGATAAGCCCGATGAATTCCTTCTTTAACTAACATGGTTGCATCTTTCTCCTGCTGTTTAATATTTTCAGTAGGATTGCCCAGTTGATTTAGTGCATTATTTGTATTTGTTTCCATTCAAAATCCTCGTTCTTGGCATTTTTATCTTTTATCTAAATGGCTCTGGGGTAACTCCCAAAGTACAGAGGCTTGAGCGTACTTAAGGGTACGTGAGCCCCGAGCACCGGAAGACGCCTTTAGTTCCCCCATAATATTCTCCCTAACACCTCATCAGACATCTCTGTCGCCTTTTTAACCTCCAAACTCCCCTTTTATCCGCTTGGTAAATTGGTTTTAGGGCGGGAAATGGAGGTGGCTCTACGGAGCACAGAGGCTTGAGCGTACTTAAGGGTACGTGAGCCTCGAGCACCGGAAGACGCCTTTAGTTCCCCCATAA
>CALXTR010000021.1 GCA_944391475.1 uncultured Alphaproteobacteria bacterium
CTATGTACACTAGGATTTTCGTCTTTTCTATTTTCGCTTCTACTCATCTCAATTATCGAGTTTCCTGACAGTTCTTAAGTTTCAAGAAAAACGAAACTCGCAAATTGAGCGATTAATCGCAAAAATCAGAAAGAGCCTTAAAAAAACTCCTTGCTTGATTGTGAGGAGTTTTTTTGTTGACTCTGGGGGCTTGCGCTGATAAGACTGATTTATAATCAAAATTATTAATATTAATCTATTAAATTTATATATTATGAAAAAAAGTGATAAAAAGCTCAGAAAGTATTTGCAGAGCAAGATTGCATCAGGAAAAATTAAACTATCCAAACTCTATGACTGTATTGAAGATTTGGTACTGGGGGGAGGAAATAATCGGTCTAAGGTCGGTGCGCACGTGGGGTGGTATGCCTTTCAAGGTGAAAATTTTGCGCCACATCCTAATGCTTATCCTGATTTGCTCGGAGTGGTGGCTTGGGTTAACCCCAATAAAAAAGCTCCGAAAGGACATCGAGGTTTGATTGTGTTGCCGAATGGAACATATGCTGAGTGGGCAAGTGTGAATGGATATGTGGAAGTGTTGGATAATAGTAATGGTTGGCTCAATACTTATTTAATTGCATCATATGCTAAAAAACATAAGTGTAATAGCTTGGTGGATACTTGTTTAACCGGTAATAAGCAGAAGTTAACGAAAGATGGAGTTTTTATCCCATCTTTGCGACAGCTTGAGGTAATTGTTAGTAATGCTGATGTGATAAATCGGTCCTTAGAGGCAATAGGCGGGCTTAAGCTTTCAGATTGGATTTGGTCTTCTACCGAATATGATGTTAGCAAAGCTTGGGCTGCATTTACAGTGGGGGGATATATTGATGGTCACTCCAAGCAAGAGAAGAATATGGTTCTTTGCGTATTGGCTTTCTAAGCTATTTTATAGTTTCAAAAAAAACTCCTTGTTTAAATACAAGGAGTTTTTTTAATACATAACCTTGGCTAAATATAGTCCGCAAGCCGGGGCGGTGGGGCCGGCGACTTTGCGGTCTTTTTGTTCCAGAATATGTTTAATTTCTTCTGGGGAAATAAAACCATTGCCGACCATTTTTAAGGTGCCGACCATGTTTCTGACTTGGTGGTGCAAAAATGAACGAGCTTCTACCGTAAAAATAATTTCATCGCCTTGTTTTTCTATATCTAGCTTATCTAAGGTCTTAATGGGGGATTTGGCCTGACAAGCGGCGGCCCTAAACGAGCTGAAGTCATGATGCCCAAGCAAATATTGTGCGCCTTGCCGCATGGCCTCAATATCTAGCGAATAAGGGACCCACCAAACCCGATTTTTTGCAATAGGGCTGGGGGTGGGGCGGTTTAGTATCCGATAAATATAGCCGCGTCCGACCGCAGAGAATCGGGCATGAAAATCGGAACTCACCGGTTCAGCCGATAAGACTACCACCGGAGCATCAACATTGCGCAAATTGGCATTAAAAGCCTCGCGCAGGCGGTACAAGTTCCATTCTTTTTCGGTATCAAAGTGAGCAACTTGAGCTAAAGCGTGGACGCCAGCATCAGTGCGTCCGGCGGCACAAATTTCGGTAGTTTGGTGTGTAAATGCAAAAAGAGCATTTTCTAAATGCTCTTGTGCAGAAGGACCATCTAACTGACGTTGCCAGCCTAAAAGGTTGGTCCCATCATATTCAACCGTAATCTTGTAGCGAGGCATCGGAACTAAGCAGCAGCAACGCTTGCAACGTTGTTTACGGTTGTATTGTCTTGACTAAAAAAACCGAGTTTCTCCTGAACTTTCCAAATAACCCGCAGAGCATCAAGAGCATTTTCACCACTAATGCGCGGAGTTTCTAAGCCCTTAACGCAGTTAATAAAGTGGGTGAGCTCGGCTTGGAGTGGCTGGTTGGTCGGAATGAACAATTGTTCAACGCTGCCTTTTAAGCCATAGTGCATCCATTCAGGAATTTCTTCTTGGTTGACATAGGGCATACGGCCTTGGGTATGAACATTAATGCTTTGGTTGATGAAGTCCATGTCAATGTAGTTGGTATCGGTGGTCACAGACAAGGTACGAACGCGAGCTTGAGTGATGCGGCTGGCGGTCAAGTTGGCTGTAGCGCCATTGGCAAACTCAATGAGTGCAGTAATATAATCTTTGCCAGATTGGTGGTCGGGTGTTTTGACCGAAGCAGCTTGTACATTAACAACCGGAGATTTAACCAAAGATTGGATAACTTCAATATCGTGAATCATCAAGTCCATAGCCACGTCAACATCGGTGATGCGTCCGCTTGCAGCTGACATTCTTTGGGCGGTAAGAGAACGAATCTTGGAGGTATCAGACAAGATTTTACCCATTTGCTCTACGGCTGGGTTGAAACGCTCAATGTGGCCAACCAACAAGGTGGCGTTGTTGTCTTTAGCGGCCTTAATCAGCATTTGGCATTCTTCTTCGGTGGTGGCTAAGGGTTTTTCCATCAGGCAGTGAATGCCACGATTGAGGAAAAAGCTTCCGACTTCTGCATGAGTAACCGAAGTAGTAACAACGCTGACTGCATCAACGTTCTTGGCAACTTCTTCCATTGATGAAAAAGCTTTAATCCCAAAAGTTTCGGCAGCAGCTTTGGCTGCATCGGGGAAAATGTCATAAACACCAACCAGTTCTATTCCTTTAATGTTTTTATAGGTTTTTAGGTGGTTTTTGCCCATCATGCCGGCGCCGATAACTGCTACTTTAATCGTGTTGTTCATGTTCGATTAACCTCATATAAAATCAATGTTGTGATATTTTGGTTTACATATATCATCTTTTTTGATAAAAAGCTTTTAAATTCTTGTTACATATTGTTACAGTTCTGAAATTATCTAGGAGCGGCCAAAATGAGATTATCTGGTGCAAAAGTGTGGGGAGTATTTGTGGCTACAGCCATGCTGTTTGGGTGCAGCAGTGATAAAAAATCACTAACCTTGAGTGAGAATCCGCAAGATAAGATTGTTGAGGTGGAGACAGAAAAATTAAATGGGCGTATTGATGTTTATGCCTCAATGGCAAGAGCTGTTAAATATAATGTGAATCCAACTCGTCTGGCAATGGCAGAAAAACTTAATCTTGGTGAGCAGAAAGTTGCCGCCAGAGATTTGATGACTAGTGTGCTTAATGTGAAGGCTGGGCAGGAAAGCCAGCTTTATGATGCTCTTCGTGTACTCGATTTTGCGGTTGTCTTAGCGGAATATGAGCTTGAGAATATGGCTGCTCAAAGAGAGGATTATTTGTTTGCAAGTTCGGCACAGCATTTGGCGCTTGCGGCAATAAAAGCTCATGAAGATGCTCTTTTTGCCTTAAAAAAGATTAAAGATATTGATCGAGAAACCAAAAAAGAACTCAAAATTATTGATGGTCTCAAACAAAAAATGGAGCGAACCGGGAAGCTAAGCGATGCCGATATTGAATATAAAAAAGGTTTGGAAGTGGCAATATTGGAGCAAAACCAAGTGCGTAATGCTTTGCTAACCAACGTAGCGCAATATGCTAAACTTATCCGTTCTGATGACCAAAAGTTGGAGCTTGAGGGAAAGCGCTTTTATGAATTGGAAGATTTTGACAGCAACTTTAATCTCAAAACTTTTCAGCAAACTGCTGCTGCTAACCGTAAAGAACTGCTCCGCGCTAAAAGTGATGGATATGATAATAGTTTTGAGGTGATCCAAAACAAGGTAATGCAAAATTATCCTGAGGTGGAGCATCTGCAAATTAATGGATATGATATTAAAGATCCTTTGTATGTTGATGGTTTGGTTCGTAGGGCAATGCTGGTGGCGGAAGATTTGCTGGTTTCGGTACTAGATTATCGCCAAGAGAAAAATGCGAATCGAAAAAAAGCTTATCGGGAGATAGTATATCAGGATTTGGGAACGGCTATTTTTGCTCAGGTTGAAATGGCGTATAATTTGGTGAACCTGACGTCGCTTGATTTATCAATTGTTAGAGAGCGCATTGCTAAGCAAAAGCAAGAAATCCGTACCAAAGAAAAGGGTTTCCGCGGTAGCTATAAGGACAAGCTTGAAGTGCTTAATCTTAAAAATAAATTGCTAGAAAGTGAAATGCAGGAAAGCCAAATTTTGGCAGAGCGTGCAGTGGCATTGCGTTCTTTGTATTTCTATACCGGATTTTCACCGTTTAGCCCTTTATTGTTGGAACAAAATATTAAACTGATTAAAAACAATCTTAAAATTGCCTTTAATCAAGATTTAGTGAATATGTTGTCTAATTCACCCAAAGCAGAACCTAAGAAATGGACTGTTTCAGACAAAGATTGGGCTAAAGGCGAAAATTGGCTCGAGAATTTGGTCGATGATGAAAAAAAATTAGACGCTACTCATGCACTTAACGGTAAAGTTCCGGCTTTGCAAAAAGAGAAAATTCAATCGGTCCAGACTCAAAAAGTGCAAACAAAATCTGAGCCTGCGGCCGTGGATTATAATCAACGCAAAATTTTGCAGCTGGGGGCTTATATGCAGAAAGAAAATGCTGATTTAGAGTGGAAAATGCTGCGCCAGCTTTATCCTGAACTGCAAAATAAAAGCCCGAAAATTGAGCGTGCTGAGGTCAATGGACAGATGTGGTATCGTTTGATTGTAGAATCGGAAGACGGTGGTTGGGTGAATTTGTGCGAAAAGCTTAAAAATGACCGCTTTGGCTGCATCTTACGCTAATAATTTGTTTGTAAAATCGTAAAACATAAGTTATCATGACTAAAAGTGATAATGTTGGGCGTAAAAGATGAGTGAGCAAGATACGACGGATTTTGGATTGAATGCTATGCGTGAAAAACTTAAACATTCACGCGAGCATGCAGATGCGTCTCAAAATGATGAACAGCCGTTGCTCACAGATAAGGAACATATCTTTAACCCCAAACCAAAACCCAAACCCAAACCAGATGATGATGGCGGTGCCGTTAGTTGGTCAGCGGTGTCTGGTCAGGCGATTTTGGGTGGAAACGTGATGGGGACTATCGACTTTAGCGGCAAAAATCTTGAAGGCGGAAAGTTTGTTGGTGAAAATCTGGAAAATGCCAGTTTTTCAGTGGCGAATTTAACGGGGGTGGATTTTTCGGGGTGTAACCTCAAAGGGGTGGATTTTTCGGGCGCAAATTTGAGCGAAGCCAATCTATCAGGTGCGGATCTAACCGGCGCTGTCTTATCGGGTACAGTACTAAAAAATGCTAATTTTACCGGGGCGAACCTGAGTGGAGTGAAACTCAATGAGGCTGATATTGAGGGCGCATTGCTGCTAGATATTGCCATTGATGAACTCGGAATTGAAGAGCTCCAAGCCTTAATTGAATATTTAGCTAAATATTATCCTCATAAACTCAATTTAGCTCGTATCAATCTGACTTTGCTGGATTTATCAAAAATTGATTTATCTAAAGTAAGTCTGCGTGGGGTGGATTTTACAGGGTGCGATTTTACCGGCGTTAATATCGTTGGTTTGGATTTGAGTGAATGTAAAATTACGCCTGAGCAAATTGCTCAAGCCTTAGGAAGAGTGCCTAATGCTCAGGAATTGGCCAAACTCTTGGCTCCTAAAAAGCCTCAGGCTAAAAAACTTAATATTGATTTGGAAGGTTTGTTTTTTGGACGTGGACAATTTGGGGTGATTGATACCACCAAGCACAAAGGTATCAGTATTGAACAAATTTTGAAGGTGGGCAAAAAAGTATTTCGAGGTGGGGCTCCTAAGCCGCCGGTTAAAGATACGGAAGCTTTGGAACATATCCGCGGCGAGCGTGAGGCGGAAGTAAAATCTCATAATGCTGAACTTCGGGCGGCTATAGAAGCGCGTAAAAAAGAAATGTTGGCGCAGATGGAACAAGAAAAGCAGGCGCGTTTGTATGAACAAGCTAATCGAGCTGCGCCGCAGGTATCTAGTGAGCCAGAGCGTGAAACAGAGCCGGTGAAATTGCGTGATGAAAATCTTCGCCAAGAAAAGGAATCATTACAAAAAGAAGTTAAAGAAAAACCTACTCCTCAGCGTGTGGAGCCGGAGTATCAACCGGTTCGCTCAGAGCCCAAACAGTCTTTGCAAGAGGCTTATAGAGAAGAAATTAGCCATCAAAGAGCTGAAAAACAGGAGACTGCTGATAGCACTAAACAAATAGATTTAGAGCCGGAGATGAAAGAAAATGATAGGGCTTTGGAGCAAGAACTGTTACGGCAGCGCGAGCTTGAGCATCAGAAAATGATGAAACAAAGACTGATGAAGGAAAAAGTCTTGGCGCATGAAAACGAGCAAAACGAAGAAGAACAACGTCGCCAAGTCGAACTTGAAAAGCAGCGCGAAAAAGAGCAAAAAGAAGCTGAGCTCGAACAAGAAAGAGAGCTTGAAAAACAACGTTTGCTGGAAGAGCGTAAGCGTGAACATATGCAAAAAACAGCAGAGGAAAAAGCTTTAGCACAAGCTAAAGAAAGAGCTAAAGAAAAAGCACAAACAGAACGGATGATTGATGCACGGGGTCGGTCACGTGATTAGAAAGCTGTTTACCTTGTTTTATAGCACAATCAACTATCTTAAAGGGAATCGATACATCAGTTTGATGGGTCGGTGCTTTAAGCGTTTGCTTTATGTTGTTTGGGTGATTTTGGGGTTGGCAATCTTACTGGGGGCGGCTCATATTGTTGAATATGGTTTATCTGCCAAAAGTTTGAATCGGGTTGCCGGTTTTATATGGAGTTTGACTACAAATCCGCTCAAGTTGTGGTCGGCTTATCAGGAATGGGCGGTGGTGGCTTGGCACTCTTGGCAAAAAGACAAGTTTTCTTTAGGAATGGCAATCCCGCTTTTGGTGGTTCCGTTTTTGCTTGGTGGAATGTGGCTGCTGGTGCGGAGGTTCAAAAATTTTACCAAGATGCATTTTGCGCTCAAGCAGCATTTTGCTACTGAAAATGAAATTCAGAACATGGGCTTGTTTGATGGATTTTTGATGTTTTTAGGCCAATGTTTTAATCGTAGTCTAAAACTGCCGGCTACATATAGTGTATGGGTTTTGGGGGAAAGTGGAATGGGTAAAACCTCCGGATTGGCTATCCCTTCCATTTTAGAATCGGACAAAGCATGTATTGCCGCTGCCGATGACAGTGGTATTTTAGCAAAATATACTTCCGGTTATAGGGCGCAGTTGGGGCCGGTGTTCTATTTTGACTGGAGGCTTAGTGATAATCCGGAAAAAGGTGAATATTGGCCAAGGTGGAACCCTCTTTCTATGCGAAATTTGCCTCGTGGGGGGAATAAACGCGAAAATTATATTTGGGGGCTGTCTAAAGCGCTGTTAGGGTTGGCGCGTAACAATGGGGAAGAAAACTATTGGGATCGGCTGAGTTTGGTTGCTTTAGATGGTTTGTTACAGTTTTTTACGGCAAAGATTGAGCAAGCGGCCGCAAATGATTATTTCTTAACCAAAATCTCAGAAAAAGGTTCGGTATTTCGTGAGGATCGAGAGTTGCTCTTGAGTTACTATGCATTGATGCCGGAAAAAGTCAGCCAAAAGGTTATCTCTTGGACCAAAACCAATAAACTTAACTGGGATAACTATCTGCCGGTAGGAAGTTGGGGCGGAATTCCTGAAGAATGGCAAGGACGTGAAATGTGTTTGCCGATGTTTGCCGATTTTTTAATTCAGCGGTATTTTTTGATTGCCCAAAATACATCTCCTGATGATGATGTCTGGAAGTTGCTTTTGGAAGAACTTTTGGAAGAAGCTGCTTTGTTTGGTTATCCGCCAAGAGCCAAGCATGAGTTAAGACAAATTTTTTATCTTTCCAAACAACAGCGTAATATTGTGTTTCCGATGATATTAAAACCCTTAACCGTGTTTAGAAATAAAGTGATTAGGGAAAGAACTTCGGTGAGCGATTTTTATTTGCGCTATGTGCGAGGGGTGAAAAATCAATATGGAAACTGGCAAGTTTCGAGCATTTATAATGTCTATAATCAAGACTATATGAGCCGCTTTTTTATGGATATGCTGATTGAAGATGCTTTGGTTGTGCATCGCAGTGCCGGGGAGTTTCCTTTGTTGGTGGTGTTGGATGATTTGGCAAAATTACCGAAGTATAGTGCGTTAGATGATGGCTTAAATGGTGGGTTGGACGCGAAGATTTCGTTCTTGCTGATTTCTAATAGTTTGCAGTCTGTTCAAGAGGTTTATGGTTTGCAACGATTGGAAAATATTATTTCTGCGGCAACGTTTAAGTTGATGACGGCGGCAAATAATAAAAATTTGAGCCGTGAACTCAATGAGTTGGCAGTGTTTGCAACGAAGTCGGTGCAAATTCCTAAAATCGGGAATAGGAGTATTTTGAATTTGCGACATGGGTTTAGTGATGGGAGTTATTTTTGTAGGATTGCTAAATCGCTTAATTCTCATCGAGAAGATGAGCAATTTGCTAGAGGAAGTCATTTGCTGTTGGCGGAAGGGTTTTATCATCGGCCAATTAAGGCGCAGGCGGAGTTTTTCTTGAACAATCCGAATATGATTGAAAAATCGGCACTCAAGCCTAAGTGTTTTGTGGCATTGGAAACTTGGAGAAAACGCAATCCGCAGGATTTGAATCCGCCGTTGCTGATTGAGGTGTTGAAAAACTCGGGGATTAAGATTGATAAGGGTGATGATGTTGATGTGTTTATTGCAAAAGCTTTTGAAAAAGCTGAAGAATTTAAGGCTCAAATTCCTGATAAGACCAGTGTGCTAACCGAAGAAATTACATCTAAATGGAGTTGCCGTAAGGTCAGGGTGGAAAACAACAAACTCCAAGAGATGATGAATGAAAATTCTGAAGATTGGTGGATGACGGAGAAGTCCTTTGAATTGCCAGAAGATGCGGAAAGGGAGCTCAAATCTGATGATGAAGAGCCGAACACTTTAGAGCTTGGTTTTAGCAATGAGAATAATTTTGCTACAGAAGATGGGGGGCAACCTATTGAAGATGAACGTAAATATGTGGTAAGTAACCCTGATGATATTTAGACAAAATATTGACAACATAAGCCGGCTATGGTATGATTTTAGAAAAATCTGAGGGGAAAAAGCGATGTTTTGGAATGAAACCCGAGAAGATATCTTAAATAATATTACCAATTATATTCGACATGGGGCGTATCCGTTTTGTGCGGAGCCTGCTTTTTTGCGCGAAATGGAGGATTTTGTTGAGCCGGATCGCTGTGAGCTTGAGAAATTAATGCATAAGTCGGGTATTAATTGTGTGGCATATTTGTATAATCATGGTGTTGATGCGAGAAAAAGTGGTTTGAACAGACGGGTTCATAACGGGGCTTTAATTAGCAAAATTGCCAGTCGCCTTGGGACTTATGCTCCGCAATTTATGAAGAATGTCGGACTTGATAAAAGTGATAGTCCGGCGGCGTGGTTGCGGGGTACTACTTATACGCCAGAAATTTTAAATATGGGTAAGTTTGCCAGTGGGTATTGTTTGTATCGTGACAATGATGTGTTGATGCTATATTCGGCCGGAGTGTCGGAGGCTCTTTCGGTACAGAACTTTTATCATGAGATGAGCCATGTGTTACAGCACAAACTTAAATTTGATGAATTTGATCAGAAATTTTTGAATGTTTGGGCTAAAAGAGCTAATAATTCTACCGGAAAAGCTCGGCAGTCGGCAATACAGATATACAACAATGAGCAAGAGTATCTGAGCTATATGAGTGAAACTCAGGCGGAGCTGTTTGGGGCGACGATGATGCTTTTGAGAGTGAGAACCGAGAGCGAATTTCAGAAAGTGCGTGAAACTCTGATTAAGCATGCGGCTATGCGGATGTATTTTGGACGCGGAAATAAAAGTTTGGCAGATTATAATTATATTCGGCCGCTGATGAAAGTGGTGGACCAGTTGAGCGCTTTGGGTCGAAGAGGACGAATGGAGTTTGGCAAAGAAAATGGTCGATTTAGTCTGGAAAAGGTGGCCAAATTTACGTTTGAAACTGTTAAAAATAATATGTTGAGCCGCGATGAATATCATACTTATAAAAATTCCAACGAGCCATTGGAACAGTTAATACAGCAAAAGTGGGGTGAGCCCAAATACGGCTGGTTGGAAGAAGCGGGGGTTTGTGAAAATGTTGTGAGCCGCTATGCTCAAGATTTGAATGTGTATGCCTTTGCTAATGCTTTGACTAAGGCTAAATCGCGGCGTCAGATGTATGATGCTTTTATGGATTATCAAGATGTGGTGCCCGAAGCGGCCAATTTGTATGAACTATACAAACAACATAATCCTAAAGGGCGCTATTATGATAAGCTCCGCAAAACCGAAGAAAATTTGGGGGTGGATAAGCTGTTTGGGGAATTTGCCAAAAAGCGTCGGGATTTGGGAGCTAAAATTATGTCGCATCTATCCGGCGGACGGTGATGATACTTATGCGGCGAGAATTCCTTTCTGTTTGATGATTTTGGGGCTGTAAAAATATTTTCTTTCTGTTATATTAGAACAAATTTTGAACGAATCGATAATCAGAGGAATGATGGAAGAAGATACCTTATTTTCGGCTCAGGTCAAACGTCCGCTGGCTGACCGTCTGCGCCCAAAGTCACTTGCAGAAGTGGTGGGCCAAGATCAAGTTGTGGGCGCGAATGCTCCTCTCGGGCGGATGATTGCCTCGGGCAAGATTACTTCCTTTATTCTATGGGGACCACCGGGGTGTGGCAAAACTACCATTGCTCGTTTGATTGCCGAGCATACCAATCTTTATTTTGAACAAATTTCTGCGGTGTTTTCCGGAGTGGCCGATTTGAAGCGGGTGTTTACTTATGCTCAAGAACGGCGTGCTACTCAAGGAAAAGGCACGTTGCTGTTTGTGGATGAAATCCATCGTTTCAATAAATCGCAACAAGATGGTTTTTTGCCTTATGTGGAAGACGGTACGGTGATTTTGGTGGGGGCAACCACCGAAAATCCGTCTTTTGAGCTCAATGCGGCGTTGCTTTCACGTTGCCAAGTGTTTGTGCTTAATCGGTTGAGTGCGGATAATTTTGAAGAACTATTACAACGAGCCGAGCGAGAAGTAGGCAAAAAGCTTCCGGTTGATGATGAAGCACGCCAGTTTATGAAAGATACGGCTGACGGTGATGGACGCTATATTCTTAATTTGGCCGAATCGGTATGGGCTTATGCTAAGCCAGGGGAGATTTTTGATAAAGACAGCATTGTGCAAATTATTCGCTCACGCGCGCCAATCTATGACAAAGGTCGTGACGGTCACTATAATCTGATTTCCGCCGTACACAAATCTTTGCGCGGAACCGATGTCGATGCGGCGCTCTACTGGGTGGCGCGTATGCTTGAAGCCGGAGAAGACCCAAAATATATCTTTCGACGTTTAACCCGTTTTGCGATTGAAGATGTTTCAATGGCTGACCCCAATGCGGTAACACAGGCCATTTCTTGTTGGCAGACTTATGAGCGTTTGGGCTCGCCGGAAGGTGATTTGGCACTCATGCAGTTGACGGTATATTTAGCCACGGCGCCAAAATCGGTGGGAGTGTACAAGTCAATGTATGCAGCACGCGATATGGCTAAGCGTACCGGCTCACTGATGCCGCCTAAAAATATTCTCAATGCGCCGACTAAGCTGATGCGTGATCTGGGGTATCATGAAGGTTATGAGTATGACCCTGATTGCGAAGATGGTTTTTCGGGAGCCAATTATTTTCCGGAAGGAATTGCCAGGGTTAAGCTCTATCATCCGGCCGATCGTGGGTTTGAACGCGAAATTAAGAAAAGAGTGGATTATTTTGACCGGTTGCGTGCGGAAAAGCAACGGACCAAAAAACAGCAAAATAATAAGGAACAAGATTCATGACAACGGTTTTAAGTGTGTTTTTGGGCGGTGGAATCGGCTCGATTTTGCGGCATTTGGTGTGTGCAAAAATTGGTAACCACTGGGCGGTGATGAGTGTTAACCTGCTTGGGGCAATGTTGATTGGAATTGCCTTTGAATATTTTGCCAGCAAGGCTAATTTGCGTCCGGAAGTGCGGGCATTTGTAATTACCGGAATGCTCGGCGGATTTACGACTTTTTCTACCTATATGCTCGATTTTGGAAACCTAATGACCAATGCCAAGTTAGCTGAGGCTTTTCTTTATTTGCTTGGCTCTTTACTCTTGGGAGTGGGGTTTTTGTTTATTGGTATCAAAATCGGCAAAATGTGTTTTTAGTTGATTGAATTATATGCAGTTTAAAAAATTAATTATTAATCTATATTATGATTATGCTTATGAATAACAATCAGAAAATTTTATTTTCTTGCAGCGGCGTCCGGCTAGACTTAAAAACGGTGGCTGAAGACTTGGTAAAGCTAATTAGTGCGGAGGCGGTGGAGTTGGCACAATTACTAAAAAATGAGTATGGTATTGAGGGCAATCCAGCTGCACTAAATCGTAATGAGGCCCTTGAGCCTAAACTTTCGCGTCGAGAACGTCGTAAGTTGGCCCGAGAAGCGCGCAAAAACAAAAACCGTGAATGAAAATTCACGGTTTTTTTGACGTTAATGGGCTTGTATTTTTTTTATCCTTCCGTTAAACTCTACAAAGTTTAGGAAAGGAGCAAAAATGTCGGGTGTGGAACTAATCAAAGTTAAAGTTATTGATGACGGAATGCGGCTTAACCGCTGGTTTATGAAGTATTATCCCAAGCTTTCACTCGGGCATTTGCAAAAATTGTTGCGGACCAAGCAAATTAAAGTTGATGGTAAAAGAGCCGAAACTTCGCTTAAATTAACAGCCGGACAAGAAGTGCGCGTGCCTCCGCTTAATCTTGATGAAATGCCTGCAAAAAATGAAACGGTAATTTCTAAAAAAGACAGTGATTTTGCTAAATCTTTGGTTATCTACAAAGATGATAATATTCTTGTGCTCAACAAGCCCTCGGGAATCGCAGTACAGGGGGGAACTAACACCTCATTTCATATCGACAAGTTGTTAGATGCTCTCAAGTTTGACAAAGAAGAAAAGCCGCGCTTGGTGCATCGAATCGATAAAGATACCAGCGGAATTTTGCTTTTGGCGCGCAACCGCAAAACTGCTGATGTTTTGACCAAAGCTTTTAGAGAGCACAAACTGCCGAAAACATATTTGGCTTTAGTGCGCGGTTGTCCGAAAAAAACAGCCGGAGAAATTAAGGCTCCGCTTGAAAAAGTGGGCGAGAAAGTGATGGTTTCAGATGGTGGAAAGCCCGCCATAACCGAATATCAAATTATTGATGAAGTGGGAGATAAATTTGCTTTGGTTGAAGCGTCTCCGTTGACTGGTCGGACGCATCAAATTAGGGCGCATATGGAATATCTCGGCACGCCGATTGTAGGAGATGGCAAATATTTTGGCTCAGAGCGGCGGCGTTTTAGTGAACTGGCCGATAAACTGCATCTGCACGCATACAAAATCGATTTATCTGTATTATATAATCAGAAAAAAATTATCAAAGCGTCTTTGCCGGAGCATTTTAGGCAAAGTTTGGACCAGCTCGGAATTTCTTTTAAGGAGTAGACAATGGCTAAATTTTTTAAAGTGATTTTCTCGCTTGTGCTGATTTTACTGTTGGTGGTAATTGTCGGTGGTTATATCTTTATCAAAACTTTTGATTTCAACAAATATAAAGATTATGTGACCGAGCTAGCCTCAAAAGAGCTGGGGCGTGAGTTGGTGATTAATGGTGATGCCAGCATTGGGCTTTCGCTTACACCTACCATTGTGATTGAAGATGTCGAATTGGCAAATGCTCCGTGGGCGGCCAATCCGCAAATGGTGAAAATTGAGAGTTTGGAAGTACAATTTTCGCTATTGCCGCTCTTAAAAAAGCAAATCGAAATCAGCAATATTAATCTTATCAAACCGCAAATCTTTTTGGAAGTGGCGGCTAATGGTGAGCAAAACTGGGTGTTCAAACTGCCGGCTAAAACTGAGGCCAAACCAGCGATCAAGGTTGCCGCTTCTAGCTCTGAGCCCAAAGAAGTTAACTCTGCCGGTGTGGCTTTGGTGGGGTTGGCGGCCAAAAGCGTGACTATTAATGACGGTTTGGTGGTGTATGATGACAAAGGCAGCAAAACCGAATTGCAGATTAATTCCATTGCTTTGGCTTTGCCTAGCTTGGATGATGATATTAATCTCAAGTTTGATGTCTTGTTTAATGCTCAACAGATTAAGGGTTCGCTTATTGCCGGTTCTGTGAATGGTTTCTTGAACAATCAATCTTCATATCCGATTAATCTGGCGGTTAATGCTTATGGGGTTGATGTCAGTACTCAAGGTACGCTTAGCAATATTTTGAGCAATTTGTCTTATAATCTTAATACTAATATTTATAATCCGGCCGGAAATTTTAATGCTCCCGAAACCACTTTGGTGGCACAAATTTCGGGCGATTTGAAAAATGTAACCGCGGATATTTCAACTCTTAATGTGGTAAACAATCTTATCCGCGGTAAGGTGGGCGCTAATATTGCCGGAAAGATTCCTTACATCAATGCTGACTTGACCAGCGATAAGTTTGATTTGACCGCATTTAACCAAAACAGCAATATGGCTTGGCAAGTACCATCGCTGTTTAATACAGCCTATGCGAGCGAGTTGGTGCCTGATACCAAAATCCCATTTGAAATGCTAAATTTGGTTAATGCAGATGTTAAACTTGCTATCGGTACTCTGATTATTGATGCCGGAATGCAGGCAAATAATGTGAACCTGACGGCCAAACTTAACAATGGTGTGCTCAAGGTTAACCCGCTTACGCTTGGTTTTGGCGGTGGCGAAATTGATGCAATTTTGGGTATGAACGCCAAAGCCCAAGAGCTGAGCCTTAAAATGACCGGCAAAAACTTGTTGTTGCAACAATTGCACCAAGAGTTTCAGGTGGGTGGAGCCGATGATTTTGGTGTTACATCTGGCGGCAATATTGACCTTGATATTAATCTGGTCGGGCAAGGGGCAACCGCGCGCCAGTTGGTTAATGATTTGAGCGGGCAGGTGATTGCAATTTTGAACAAATCGGTTGTTCAAACCGGTAAGCTCAAGTTCTTGACCAGTAATTTTATCAATCAATTGCTTGATGTCTTGCAAGTAAAACGGACTGCGGCCAAACAAATAGATTTGAACTGTGCGGTGGTGCGCAGTGATATTAAGGGCGGAAAAGCAAATTTCCCCAAAGGTATTGCTATTAGCTCTAAACAAATGACCGTGGTTGGTGATGGTCACATCAATTTGCTTAATGATAAAATTGATTTCAGCATTAAGCCCAATATTACGGATTTGAACGTAGTACAGGCCATTGCCTCGTTTATCAAGGTGCAGGGAACGCTGACCTCACCGAAGCTGGCGTTGGACAATTCTTCCACGGCCAAGGCTATTATCGGGGTGGCGGCAACGGGCGGAACATCTTATCTGGGGTCGCAGTTGTTGCAGGTAGATAGTTCGCCTTGTTATACCGCGCTCAAAGGTACTTCTTATCAAAACCGTTTTCCGGCTCCAAGCGGGGTGGCGGCAACTACCCAAAATGCTTATCAAGATGCGGAAAAGCAGATTGATGATAGTATTAAAGATTTGAAAAACACAGCCAAAAATATTATCAATATTTTTAAGCGCTAGAGGTAAAAAACAATGAGTTTATATCTTGAAAAAACAGCTAAGGAAATCGGTAAAAGTCGTGAGGAGATAATTGATCGTTTGGTTCAATTTGCTCTAACGGATATGCTTTTGTTTTGGGGACAAAATAAATCTTTGGTAGAAAGACAGGAAAAAACGTGGGGGCCGTTGCTTGAATGGGCTAATGAAGAAATTAATACCAAATTTATTAGAACGCAGGGTCTTGATGTGCCAGAACAAGAAAAAACGTCCGGTTATCGTTTGAAGATGTTTTTGGAAAAACTGTCAGATAAAGAACTGGCGGCTTTTTATGTGGCAGCCTTAAATATGAAATCTGTTTTGTTGGCAGCAGCTTTGGTCAAAGGGCGGATTAATGCCAAGCAGGCTTTTGAGGCAGCGTATCTGGAAGAACTTTGGCAAGCTGAAAATTGGGGAGTGGAAGAAGAAGCTGAAAAGCGTCGCACTGAAGTGCGCCAAGAGCTGGTCGAAATTGAGGATTTCTTAAAGCACAATGGATAGAGAAGTCTACATTAAAATTCAGGGGCGAGTCCAAGGGATTGGTTTTCGCTACTGGGCGATTAAAACTGCAGAGGAAATTGGCGGAATTTCCGGCTGGGTGCGCAATGCTCCCGATGGCAGTGTGGAGATTTTGATGTCTGGTGAAGAAGAAAAAATTGATGCCATGATTTTAGCTTGTCACAAGGGTCCGTCTTTAGCTCGGGTGGATCGTGTATCCTTTATTGTGGGGCGGGTCAGCTCCTTTTTGCCACCGATTGAGGTGGGGAAGTTTGTGAGGGTTTGGTAACTTAAAGCTCTCTTAAAGCTCGTATAATGGTCGTCTAATACAGAAACTGCGAGTAAAATGCTCGGTCACGTATTTCTATATACGCTCACTCGCATTTTCTCTGGTTTCTTATTATACGACTCATTCTCCGAACTTTAAGGAGTGCCAGAGTTTAAAGCTTGTATTTTTGGGCTTCTAGCGCGAAAAACTGCAGAACGGTCAAAATCCACGTATTTCTATATACGCTAGGATTTTGACCGCTTTGTTTTTCACGTTATAAGCCGCAAATCTTGAACTTTTTATGTGCCATAGGTTGAGCTAAGTCTATCTACGCTAGGGTTTTGACCGCTTTGTTATTTATTCAATCATCCCATATCGGCGATAGCTAATCTATATATCTTTTTACTATTTGCTCCTAGACATATTGGCGGGGTGAAAATTTTGCCTGGCAAATTATATCGCTTGATAGTTATTTTTTATGGGAGTATCTGATTATGCGCGTCGAAAAAACTAAGGAAAATTTGCAACGCTGCCTGTGTATGAGCTGTCCTTCTTACACGATGGGCTGTAAACTCAAGGCTATGCCAGAAAATATGGTCAAAATGTTTGAGGATTTTGATAAGCTTGATCATTTTGAATGTATGTTTTGTGCCTTTGATAAAAGTCATTGTATTGAACATGATCGAGGTTGTATTTGCGCTAAGTGCCAAAATTATAAAGATTATAATCTAAATCATGAAGACTATTGTATTAAGACCGGTGGAATCTAAACTTCTGATTCATCGCCATAAAACCCTGCATTGGTGCAGGGTTTTTGTCTTTTAAAATCTGTAGTCAAATTATTATATCCGAAGTTTTTAAAAATTGGCACGATGATTGCATATACTTTGGCAAGTGAAATTATCCAAGCTATTGGGGAGAATAAAATGGATAATACAAAATATGTGGCTTTATCGCGCCAAATGGGGTTGTGGAAACAAATGGATATTGTTTCCAATAATATGGCGAATATGAATACATCTGGTTATAAGCAAGATGAAGCAATTTTTAGCTCATATCTGGTGCAGACCAAAAATGCAATCGGATTTGGTAAAACTCCGGTATTCTTTACTCAGGATTTTGGTACTTTTAAGGATTTTGCCGAAGGGTCATTTCAAGAAACAGGTAATCCTTTAGATGTGGCTATCCAAGGTGATGCTTTCTTTGCTATCGAAACTCCGCAAGGTGAACGTTATACCCGCAAAGGGCAGTTCTCTTTGGATTATGAGGGCAAAATTGTTACTAAAGAAGGCGATATATTGCTTTCTCAAAACAACGAACCATTCTTCTTGGCGCCGGGAGAAAAAGAAATCAGTATCAGCGAATCTGGCGAAGTTTCTACTGAAAATGGCGTTATTGGTCGTATCAAGTTGGTAAAATTTGCCGATAATCAAAAACTTTCAAAAATTGGCGGTACGATGTTTGCCAATACTGATGGCAACACCATGATTAGCGGCGTTGATGAGGTTAGGGTTAAACAAAGAATGGTCGAAAAATCAAACGTCGAACCAATTGTGGAAATGAGCAAAATGATTAAACTCCAGCGCTCTTATGAATATGTCCAACAAATGATTGATGAAGAGCATGAGAGAATTTCTAACACTATCAGCACTTATGCGCAATTAGCTTAGTATAAAGGGGAAAAAATATGAGATCGTTAAATATTGGCGCAACCGGAATGTTGGCACAGCAGACTAACGTAGATGTGATTTCCAATAATATTGCCAACATGAACACTACGGCTTACTCTAAAAGAAGAGCCGAATTTACGGATTTGTTATACCAAAATGTTATTCGTCCGGGAGCTACATCTTCAGCTTCGCAGACCGTGGTGCCTTCCGGTATCCAGCTTGGTCTTGGGGTTAGAACCGCTGCGGTTTATCGTATTACTGAAGGTGGCGGTTTGACTAATACCGGAAATACACTTGATTTAGCTTTGCGTGGTCGGGGATATTTTCAGGTGGAACTGCCAGAAGGAAAAGGTACTGCTTATACTCGTGATGGGGCATTCCAAAGAAATGGAGACGGAGTAATTGTTACACATGATGGCTACACCGTGCAGCCAGAAATTACCATCCCTGATGATGCGGTTGAAATTTATGTCAACAGCTCAGGCGAGGTATGGGTTAAGCAAGATGGTGAAACAGATGAGGTGAATGTTGGACAGCTTGAATTGGCTGCTTTTCCTAATGAAGCAGGGCTTGAGGCGATGGGTAATAACTTACTGCTTGAGACAGAAGCATCGGGTGCTCCTATTCTGGATAATCCGGATACGGAAGGTTTTGGTTCGGTTTTGCAAGGATATTTGGAAACTTCAAATGTTAATCCGGTGTCGGAAATTACCGAGTTGGTTTCGGCTCAGCGTGCCTATGAGATGAACTCGAAGATTATCTCTACATCTGATCAAATGCTAAGTACGATTAATCAACTTAAGTAAATGCTGATAAGAGGTAGGCAAATGTTTAAGTTTTGCAGTTTCACAATTTTGTTTTGTTTGGCTTGGTGTCAGGTTGCTTTTTCTGCTGCTACTAAATATGTTGCAGAGGCAGATTTTGCTCAGGCGCTTAACAGTGAATTTGTGGAACAAGTCAGCGATGAAAATGTTGATTGGGAGTTTTATGGCGGGCAAACAAACTTTGCTTTTGAAAATGTTTCTCAAGTGAAAATTATGATTTCAAAAGCTAAGTTTGATGAACTGCAAAATAAGTTTAGTGCTGAGGCGGAAGTTTTTGCCGATGGAAAGCCAATGGTAAAAACTCAGCTTCAGGGCAAATATTATATCTTGGGTGAAATTTGGGTGCCGGCACGCAATATTAATAAAGGCGAAGTCTTAACTAAAGATATGCTCAAAACTATTACCATTAGAACAAATCGTATTAAGCCAGCTAATGTGGTTGAGGCAGATGCCTTGCTTGGAAAAGAGGCTAAAAGAACATTGCGTGAAGGTAAAATTATTAATGATAAAGATATCGGAAAAGTAATTCTGATACATAAAGGCGATATTGTTAACTCTTTGTATCGCACCCAGAAAATGCAAATTTCGGCTAAGGCTGAGGCTTTGGAAGATGGGGGCAAAGGGGATAAAATTGAGGTACGCAATACCAGTAGTAAAAAAGTGTTATTTGCTGAAGTAGTCGATGCGGATACGGTTGTGGTGGAAATGCAATAAGCAAAGGTGAGCATGATGAGTATGATAGTTGGTAAAATTAGAATTTTGAGCGCATCACTGCTGATGGCTACAGCATTGTCAGGTTGTGGAACATGGGATAGATTGAAAAATGTAGGCAAGCACCCTGAGCTAACTCCAATTGAAAATCCGGTGGAAGTTCCAGGTTATCAGGCGGTTTCTTTGCCTATGCCGGAACGTGTGGAAGCAAAACCTGGAGCTAACTCACTTTGGAAACCCGGCTCTGAAGGATTTTTCAAAGATCAAAGAGCACAAAAAGTTGGTGATATTATTACAGTGAAAGTTTCGGCTAAAGATAATGCTTTGATGGAAAGTGAGACCGAGCAAAACCGCGATGATAACTCAGATTCCATGGGAGTTAGCTCATTCCTCGGTTATGAATCGCATTTGGGTGACTATCTGCCTGATGCCGTGCAGCCGGCTAACCTGATAGATGTGACTTCTAATCGTGAAATTTCGGGTGATGGAAAAATTGATCGAAAAGAAAATATTGAAATGACAATGGCGGCAATTGTTACGCAAGTGCTTCCTAATGGTAATTTGGTAATTGAAGGCACTCAGGAAATTAGGGTCAACTATGAGCTCCGTCAGCTTACGGTTCGAGGAGTTATCCGTCGGGCAGACATTCAATCTGATAACACCATCGAATCTAGCAAAATTGCTGAGCTTAGAGTTTCTTATGGCGGTAAAGGTGTGATTTCTGATGTTCAGCAGCCGCGCTATGGGCGTCAGTTAATTGATATCTTAGCTCCGTTCTAATGAACTAGAATTTCCCCTAATTATTATGTTGGCAATGATGGAAAAATCTCCCCAATTTTTTTCCAAAACGCCGGTCAGCAGAATGTGATCTTGCAGCCAGAACGGCTTCTTCATCCGGCCTGCCGTTTGTCCCCAGAATGGCAGGCCTTTTTATTTTTGTGGATAGATGTTTTTTTGGTGGTTTAAATTTGTGTTTGATGAATTATATTTAATTTAGTTTTTGTAACAAATGAGGTAATTATGAAAAGCAGTATTGACCAGATTAAACAAGCTGAAATTGAGGCGGAAATTTTCCTCAAATATGCAATGGCTTTGTCAAAAGCTTCAACCAGTGATGATGATGCTCAAAAGTTGTTGGCACTGGACAATAATTTGAGATTGTGGGTTGAAATTGAGACTTCTTTGAAAGATGCAAAAAATTTGTTGTCTCAAGAGATTAAAGAAAATTTAATGCAGCTGTCTAAGTTTGTTGAGAGAATGACCTTGTCTAAAGGTGTTAAGATGTCGAAAACAGATTTTGACTGCTTGGTTAATATTAATATGCAAATTTCTGAAGGTTTGCTTGAGGCAGTTAAAAATTCGCTGGCTCGGGAAGAAGCTTTCTCTTTACTTAAATGTGCAATTGATATCTCTACTGCTCGTGAAAATAATGATGCAAAAGAGTTGGTTAGTGCTTTGGATAATAACCTCAAGCTGTGGGTATATATTAAAACCTTGGCCGGTTCTGAGGGGAACAAATTGCCTCAGGAAACTAAGTCTAATTTGATTAAATTGGCTGATTATGTTTCGGCTAAAACTATTGAGGTTGGTCAGGATATTGAAAATATTAATCCGAAGACAATTGATAGTATGATTATGACCAACTTGCAAATTTCGGAAGGTTTAATGAGCCGTTCGGCATAAAAATAAATCAATTTGGTGGGGAAAAGGGAAACTATTTGAGGTTTCCCTTTTTTTTGTTAATAACAAAAATTTGACATTTGTCCTAAAAAAGGTTATGTAAGCTTTTGATTGTTAATTAAATAACGGATTGAAAATGGCAAACTCGGAAACAGAAGAAAAACAGCTTGAGGTGAGAAATTTGCTGTGCGAAGCCGCAGAATATGTGGCTCAACAGTGGAGAGTTTTAAGTCTGTTTACTTTAGTGGCAATTGTACTTCATCTGTTGGTTATGCCGCTAGGTGGCACGGATAGTTATGGTTTTTGGGCTGTGTTGGTGGCTCTATATTTGTTGGAAAGCGTTTTTTTTCGTTTCTATTTTGAAAAACGTCCGTATTTGCAATGGCGGCCGATTATGCGTTCTTTGGTGCCATCGGTGAAAGTGGTGTTTTTGGCAGCTATGTTTGCATTGCTTTTATCTCTTTTGCCGTTTATTCCCTTGCTGTTGGGTATTCCGTATTTTGAGGAATATGTGAGCTCGGTTGCTTATGCCGATGATTATCTTTTGTTTTTGCAGAGGTATATGCAAGAAGTGCCTTTGGTTGATTGGGGGTTAAATGCCATATTGATTTTGATTGCCCCAATTATTTTATTTCGTCCGATGTTAGCGTGGATTGCGGCAATTATGGGACGGCGCGGCTCTTTAAGAATAGCTTGGCGAATGAGCAAGGGCAATTATATACCGTTTTTAGGTTTGAGTTTTATTTTTTTAGTGCCACTGATGATTTTTTATCATTTCAAAGAGCTCTGGCCTGAGCTTAGCATTCTTGCAGATATTTTATCAGTGGTTTTGATGATGTTTTTGAATGTGGTGCTGGCCAAGATTTATAAGATATTTTATCAGGATTAATACTCAAACAGAGGATATTCTAAGCCGCGTGGTAAATTATAGTGCCACCACTCATGGGGAATGCTGTTTAACCCAATGCTTTCCATTAATTCTTTCAGTTCTTGACGGTTGGAAATGGCAATCGCATCGGGCGAATCCATATAATCATGGCGAGCTTGCTGTAAGTAAGATTGCAAATTGTCAGTTTGTCCTTGCTGCACTTCTTGGGCTATTTGAGGTGAATAAGCATCGACCAAAGTGGGGTAGGTGAGTTCACTACCATCAGCGCGGCATAAGCAGACATCAATAGCGGTACCATGGCAATGTTGCGATTTTTCCGGAGCAGCGGCAAAATATCCTTTAATCGGAATAATTTCTAATAATTTTTGGTGGGCAATAACCGGACGGGCGGCATCAAAAATTTTCATCTTCAAATTTTTGGCGCGCAACCAAGGAATTGCCTTTTGTAAAACTTGCCACATATCTTGATGAATATAAGCATGGTTGCCAAGTCCGATTTCTTGATATACGGCACGTCCGGTCATATTATGATTAAGTCCGGCATACATCAGCTCGACAATAAAATCGGAGCCCGAAATTTCAACATAGTCGGCAGGTATCATTTTATTAGCTCCAAAAATTCTGCTTCACTCAAAATTTGTACACCGAGTTCTTTGGCTTTGGCGGCTTTAGATCCGGCATCTGCACCCATGATGACATAGTCAGTATTTTTAGAAACTGAGCCGGCAACTTTAGCGCCTAGGCTTTGAGCTTTGCTTTTGGCCTCTTGACGGGTTAAGTGTTCCAATGTTCCGGTGAAAACTACGGTCTTTCCGGTAATCGGAGAATCGTGGCGACTATTATCAACATAGGGTTCAACGCGGATTTGAGCCAACAAATCGTGTATGGTTTTAAGGTTGTGGGCTTCTGCAAAAAACTCCACAATGTCTTTAGCCATGGCTCCGCCGATACCGTCAATCGAAACTAATTTTGCGGTATCTTTATTTAGCATATCATTCATGAAAGCTTCAAAAGTACCATAGTTTTGTGCCAGCAATAAAGCGGTGGCGGAACCAACCTGGCGAATCCCCAAGGCATATATAAATCGCGGTAGAGATATTGTTCGTTTGGCATTAATTGCCTTAAACAGATTATCAACTGATTTTGCTCCCCAACCTTCGCGGTTTTGCAATCTGAAACTATTGGCAGACAGAGGTGAAAACAAATCAATGATATCAGGTTGATTGCGTTGTTCAATGGTGAAAATATCAGCCGGATTTTGAATGATTTTATCGCGATAAAATTCCTCAATTACTTTGCTTCCTAAGCCTTCAATATCAAAGGCATCGCGCGAGACAAAGTGTTTGAGGCGCTCAATGATTTGGGCGGGACAGCTTAGTCCGCCGGTGCATCTTCTGACGGCTTCATCTTCTTCGCGAATGGCATGAGCACCACATTCGGGGCAAAGATGAGGAAACTCAAATTCTACCGAATCGGCAGGGCGCTTTTCTTTAATCACACCAACCACTTGAGGAATAACATCTCCGGCGCGTTGGATGATTACCGAATCGCCAATGCGAATGTCTTTGCGTTTGATTTCGTCTTCATTGTGCAATGTGGCATGAGATACAATTACCCCACCTACGTTAATCGGTTCCAAATCTGCCACCGGAGTTAAGGCGCCGGTGCGGCCAACCTGAATGCGAATATTGTTGATGGTGGTAATGGCTTGTTCGGCCGGAAATTTATGCGCAATGGCCCAACGCGGAGTGCGGGTTAGAAAGCCTAAGCGTTCTTGAAGTTCAATGGAGTTGACTTTGTAGACCATGCCATCAATATCATAGGGTAAAGAGGCTCTCATATCCATTAAATGAGCAAAGTTTTGTTCAATTTCAGCCACACTATGGCAAAGCTTGTTTAAGGGATTAATCGGAAAACCCCATGCGGCTAAATGTTCAAAAAAATCTGCTTGCGAATCCCACATGCGCTCGGAAACTTCACCCCAAGTATAGGCAAAAATGCTTAAATTGCGTTCGGCAGTGATGCGCGAATCGAGTTGACGCAAAGAACCGGCGGCGGCATTGCGCGGATTGGCAAAAGTTTTTTTGCCTTCGCTTTCATATTTTTGGTTAAGGGCAAAAAAATCGGCTTTAGACATATAGACTTCGCCGCGAACCTCTAAAACCTCGGGAACGGCTCCTTTAAGCTCTAAAGGCAAAGATCGAATCGTCCGCAAGTTGGCGGTAATATCTTCGCCGGTGGTGCCGTCGCCGCGAGTGGCACCTTGCACAAATTTACCATGCTCATAGCGGGCGGAAAAAGAAAGGCCGTCGATTTTGGGTTCGCACATAAATGCAGGAGTTTCGGCAGTGTTTAAAAAGCGTTTGACACCTAAAATAAAATCATCAACTTCTTCAATGGAAAAAACATCGCCTAAGGAAAGCATGGGAAAACGGTGGCTGACTTTGCCAAAGTCGGAACGAACCGGTGCGCCGACTTTTTTAGACGGGCTATCCGGACGAATCAGGGCGGGGAAACGCTCTTCAATTTGAGCATTGCGGATTTTTAAGCGGTCATATTCCGCATCGGTTAGATAAGGTGCATCGTTTTGGTAATAGGCAATATCGGATTTTGCCATTTCACCGGCAATGTATTTGAGTTCTTCCGCGGCTTCTTCCGGAGTCAGATCTTTTACGTTTTTCATTTTTTACCTCATTTTTTGTTTTAATATAATAAAATCGGCAGGAAAAGACATCCGTAAAAATTTTTTTTCACAATAAAAAAGCCCGGTTTGAGTGCCGGGCTTGAGGGGTATTATTATTTTTCCGAAGGCAGAAGTTTGATGACGACAGCCTGCATGGCCAGTATCAGAATAAATATTGTCCAGCCGGATAAGTTTATGCTGGCATATTTTATCAAAAATGTCAGCAGATAGACCGTGAACAGGCACAAGACGCTCAATCGCATCCGGGAATCGAAAGCAACCGGTTTGCGGAGAATTACGGAAAGCAGCCAGGCCATAAAGCTGTAAAAAAGAGCGACCAGGAAATAAGCCAGAAACATACCAATCAGCATAGCAACAGCCAGAGCAACAGCGCTATAAGTTAAGAAAGAAGAAAACTGCTCGGTATAATCGGTTTTGGGCAAGTTTAGCGACTCGGCGTGTTCAACCGTCCGAACTTCTTTATCTCTGACGGTGTAAATATATTTGCGGGTCAGGTAAATGCCGGACGGAAGGTTTGACGTGTTCAGAGAATCGGTTGTCGTGTCCAGAATAATCGGGAACCTCTGCGGTCCGGCCGAAGTCGTGCCCAGGTCTATAGAGGCGTCGCGAATAATATTTGAGGGTTCTGTTATGGTATAATTGCTTATTTTTATAGGCAGTAATTTATCAGCAATATTTTGAGCACCCGGAATGAATTGCTCCGAGGCATTTCGGAGGTAAATTGCGGTGATGGCAGAGGCGATGAAGGAAATCAGGATAATTATTTTTAAGCCGAATCCGGTGCCGGCAGATATGTAGTTGAGAATTTTGTTCATTTTATTTGTCCTTGTTGGTGATATGTATGTCTTTATATTAATAAAGCAAGAGTGACAAGTAAAGAAAATTGTGGCAAAATAAAAAAGGAAGCCGAATCGGAGGCTCCCTTTTGAAAATTGGTGAAGATATATGTTATGCCGGAGAAATCATCATCGTCATTTGCTTTCCTTCCAATTTGGGTTCGGCATCAAGTTTATATAAGCCTTCCAAATCATCGAGAATCCGGTGCAAAACATCTTGCCCGAGGTTGCTGGTGTTCATCTCGCGGCCTTTGAAACGCATGGTGAACTTAACCTTGTTACCTTCTTTTAAGAACTTTTTAGTTTGTTTGATTTTGACTTCATAGTCGTGGGTGTCAATCATAGGACGGAGCTTAAGCTCTTTAATTTCCACAACTTTTTGATTCTTTTTAGCTTCGGCTTTGCGTTTTTGCATTTCATATTTATATTTACCGAAATCTAAAATTTTACAAACCGGAGGAACAGCTTGAGGAGAAATTTCAATCAGGTCCAAATCAGCGTCAACAGCGCGCTGCAGGGCTTCTCGAATCGGAACAATTCCGCAATTTTCTCCGTTTTCATCAATTAAACGAACTTCTTTTACTCTGATTTCTTCGTTAATGCGCGGTCCATCTTCTTCGCGTACTGGCGCATTGGTATTTTCTTTAGCTATTGTATCCTCCATAGGTTGTTAAAAACTATCTCGTCAGTCATGACGTAATATATATAATACAAAAGTTATTAAGATTAGCAAGTAAAACTTGGCAGAATCCTCAGAAAATCGGCGGTGTATATGGCGAAAGAGAAAATAAAAGAATCACCTGATAGAGCGGTTATAGTCAATTTTAATATTTGACTTTAAAAAAGTTTTAAATTAATATCTAGGCTAATCAAGCGGTTAAAAAATATCCACCAAGAAAAATAATTTTTTTCAAAAAATATGTTGACAATGTAGAAGAGATGGCATATAAACCGCTTTGTCGCCGCGATGAGGTGAGTTTGAAAAGACGAGCAGAGCGGTGGGTTATAAAG
>CALXTR010000022.1 GCA_944391475.1 uncultured Alphaproteobacteria bacterium
TTGGGGTATCGGTCGACCTCGTGTGTGGGCGGAGGTGTTAAGTGTCCTTGGGATATTAGTAAAATGTATTGTAATCCGAATATGTGTAGTTTGACCATCACCAAAGAAATGTGTGATGCCGAATGCAAAGATGTTGGAGAACAATCGTGTTTGAAAGACGGAGTGACGTATTATGCGCAGTGTGGGGCATCTAAATGTGCGGAAGGACAAGGCTGTAAGGCGGGAGCTTGTGTAAACTGTGATAACAGTTGTTCGGTCGGTAATATTTTATATGCAGATTTTAGCTGTAGTTCGTGTTTGTTGAGCGACAAGACGCCGATAGGAGTTATAGCCTATGCTAATGAGAGTACCCGTTTGGCAGTGCAGTTAGATACGACAGATAGTAAGGCTTGGAGCAGTAAACAAGATGATATTGTTGAGATAACGAATGTTAGTTCGTATGGTTCAGATATGAACGGTAAATCCAACACACAATTTTGGGTTAACAAATATGGAGCCAATAGTGTAAATAATGCGGCAGGATATTGCTATAATTATGTTACCATGGGAACTGGAAAAGGTCAGTGGTATTTGCCATCCGGAGGGGAATTGGCGGCAATATTGCAAAGTAATAGCTCGCTTGTTGCTACAGGTTTAAAGATTGCCGGGGGCAAATCATTTCAATCTGGTAATCATTGGAGCTCATCTGAAAACAGTAGCACTAAGGCATGGCAAGTCAGCACAAGCAGTGGGCGCAGCATAGATAAGACGCAAAAGGCAAATGTAAGATGTGTATTGCATTTGGAGGACCAAGGCAATGGTAGTGCAGAGAATTGCGGTTCTGAATATAGATACAGTTGTACGGGAAGTGCATATTCTGGAGGTTCTGGTTTATCATGCGGAGGCAAGTATCAAAGTTGTGTTTGTGCAAACGGAGCAAGTTGGAATGGTTCGGGATGTGGTTGTGCCAGTGCCTATAAGTATACATGCAGCGGTACGAATATAATCGGTGGCAGCGGTAGTGCGTGCAATGGTAAATATGCTTCTTGCAACTGTGCCAGCGGAGCAAATTGGAATGGTACGGGTTGTGTGTGCGATAGTTCATATGCCTATGCCTGCACAGGTACGGGTTATGCCGGCGGAGTTGGTACTAAGTGTAATGGAAAGTATCAGGAATGTAAATGTGGAAGCGATTATGATTGGAGCGGTTTGGCTTGCGAATGTAAGCCGGAGTTTCAGTTTAGCTGTACTGGTACCGGTTATTCCGGGGGTGTAGGAACGGCATGTTCAGGCAAATATCAGAGCTGTAATTGTAGCTCAGGTTATGGTTGGCGAAACAATGTATGCTCTAAATGTGAGGCGGAATATAAGTTTGATTGTGTAGCCAGTGATAATGACCCCTATATTACCGGAGGTCGAGGAGAGGCTTGTAGCGAAAAATATAAATATTGCAGTTGTAAAAGCGGATATGGATGGAAACGAGGCAAATGTACACTTTGTGATGCAAGTTGTTCGGTCGGTAATATTTTATATTCGGATTATAGCTGTAACAGCTGTATTATGGAAGGTAAGACAGCAATCGGTGTGATTGGGTATGTCAAAGGAACATCGGCTCTGGCGGTATATTTGAAACAATCATCTTCCGAGCTGGAGTGGGCTAGTTTAACTGATTTTCCAACGCTGATAAATTATAGCTCAACCTCAACAGCAATTAAGGATTATTCGGGTAGGGAAAATACTTTTAACTGGGCATTGTTTTATGGACATACAAATACATGGAACGGTCCGGGGTATTGTAATACGTTAACTACATCGGGAACGAGTAAGCGGCAGTGGTATTTGCCGGCACTTGGTGAAATGTATGAGGTTTCTGTTATCAACCGCGAAGCGGTAAATGACAGCTTGCTGGCCTTGGATACGGTGAGTGCACAACAGATTAATAACTCGTATGAATATTCTTCTACCGAGCAAAATGCCAACAATATCTATGTGACTTATTATTCATCAGCAACAGATAAATATACGACCCGTATTAAGGTGCAGAAGAACTATTATCGTTGCGGATTGGCATTGGATTTAAGTGCCGGTGTGACCAAGCCGAAAGTATGCGGAGCAGATTATATCTATACCTGTGAACCAAGTAGCAGTACGCATATCACCGGTGGAGCAGGGACAGCTTGCGGAAGACACTATCAGAAGTGTCAATGCGAGAGTGGATATATCTGGCATAGTGAAGGAGATGTGTCGCCAACAGGCAGCACCAAGTATGAGACAAATGCATGTATCAGCTGTTCGACCTACCACAAGTATAGCTGTGCGGTTAGCTCAAGTACACATATTACCGGTTCGGTTGGAGAAGCTTGTAACGGCAAGTATGAGGAATGTAGTTGTGCAAGCGGATATATCTGGAACAATGGAGCGTGCGAGCCATGTAGTTCAGAATGTAAGGTAGGAAGTATCTTATATTCGGATAAGACTTGCAACAGCTGTTTGATATCGGGCAAAACTCCGATTGGTGTGGTGTCGTATATTAAAGGAAGTACTAGGTTGGCGATTAATCTTCCTCATAAGCAGCTGACTTGGAGTAGCAATTATATTGATTTGCCGGGGATTGACAACATTGTTAGTAGTAGTGTTGCTAAAGCAGATTATGAGGGGAAGGCACATACTTCGGCTTGGGTTGACTATTATGGCGGCAGTGTGACAAATCGGGCTGCGGGGTATTGTTATAACTATAGTACAACAGGAACATCTAAGCACGATTGGTATTTGCCGGCTTTGGGTGAATTATTTCCGTCGATTTGGACAAATAGAGTAGCAGTAAAAAGAGGACTAAAAATAGCCGGAGGAGACAAATTAGAACGTGGTCACTATTGGTCGTCGTCCGAGTATAATTACATTGGCGTGTGGACTGTGAACGCCACCGGAGGTGTGGTTGACTATGGTAAGAGTCGCACCTTTTACGTCAGGTGTGTTCTAGCTTTTTAGTTAACTATTTGTCTATTTGTCTATTATTAAATCGCAGCGAGCGACTGCGAGCTGCGATTTAAAAAAATTTTTGGGTAACAAGTATTATTATGTTTTTTTCTTTCTCCGATGGCTCCGGCAGTGGCTTTTGCGCTGTCGGAGTTCTATATTTATAAGCTGTTGTAAACTTATGATTATATACATCAATTCATTGGGACGTATGCTTTTTCTTTTACTTCATCAGTAAGCCAAATATGCGGAAATATAACTTTACTTTTTACTTCCAATTCGCTATATATGCTTCTATGTTTGATGATATTGAAAAATTGTCCGGATATACAATTTCTTCGGTGCCGGAGGGCTTTGATGCCTTTTTAATCAACGGATGGCTTAAACAAGCTAAAGCCGATATCCTCTATATTGTGTCTGATGGTAATGAACTGGCCAAAACTGCCGATTTGCTCGAGTTTATTGCGCCACATGCAAAAATTTTGCGTTTTCCGGCTTGGGATACCGTGCCTTATGATCGGGTTTCTCCTAACGTATCTATCATTGCTCAGCGTATTGAAACTCTTTTTGAACTGGTGATGAACCCTAATCCTAAAACTCCGCGGATTATTCTAACCAGTATCGGGGCGGTGCTCCAAAAACTCCCACCGGCAAAAATCTTTCGCAACTCCCTAAAAGACGTTGCTGTTGGCAAAAAGCTCGATTTTAACGAGTTCCTTCACTATGCCGCCATTAACGGATATAACCGCGTGGAGCAGGTGATGGAGCCCGGTGAATATGCCGTGCGTGGCGATATTATTGATATCTTTCCGGTTGGCACAACCGAGCCGCTTCGTATTGATCTTTTTGATGATGAGGTGGAACGTATTCGCACTTTTGATGCCATGAGCCAGCGGACTACCGGTGAACTCAAATCTTATTCCTTTAAGGTGATGAGTGAGGCATTGCTTGATGCCAACACTATCAAAACTTTTCGGGGCAAATATCGCGAGGCTTTCGGGGCTTCTTTCAAAGATGATGAAATTTATGAGGCAATTTCGGCCGGACGAAAATATATCGGTATGGAAAACTGGCTGCCTTTCTTTTATGAAGACCCGTTGCCCAACTTGTTCGACTATCTGCCTTTAGCCTATGTAATCTGTGGCAAAAATGTTGATGAAGCCGCCACTTCTAAAGCCGAAAGCGTGGCTGATTATTATAAGGCGCGTTTGGAGGCCTTGGAAATCAAATCTATGTCTGAGGTCGATGCTTATCGTCCGATTAGTCCCGAACTTTTATATCTGCGTCCCGAACAATTTCAAAATATTATCTCAAACCGCAAGCTCATCAAACTAACCTCGCTTAGCATTCCCGAAGATGACAAAGTGCTAAATGCCGGAGGTATTCCATCACGCGACTTCTCTTTTAGCAAAAGTATTAATCCCGGACAGGTTTATCGTGAGCTTAAAGATTATTTGAGCGAATATAAAAAACTCAAGCGCATAATTTGTGCTTATTCGGAAGGTTCGCGCGAGAGGTTGTTCTCGCTGATGAGCGAATATGAAACTGCCGATATGACTTTTGCCGACAATTGGGAAGAGGCTGTTCACAAAGCTCATTCCAAAGTGGTGTTGGTGGTGGCTAATTTGGCTCATGGTTTTAGAGCCGATGGTTGGTGTTTGATTTCGGAGCAAGATATTTTGGGCGAACGTCAGCATCGGCGTACAACCAAAAAAGTGACTTCCAAAGATTTTATTGCCGATGTTTCGTCCCTTGCGGTGGGCGAACTGGTGGTACATATTGAGCATGGTATCGGTAAATTCTTGGGCTTGGAAAATATTATGGCTGGTGGTGCTCCCCACGATTGCTTGAAAATTTTGTATGCAAATGATGCCAAGCTGTTTGTGCCGGTGGAAAATATTGATGTTATCTCGCGATATGGCATTGAAGACGACAATATTCAACTTGACACTTTAGGTGGTCTGGCCTGGCAGGCTAAAAAAGCCAAGGTCAAACAGCGTATTCGCGATATTGCCGAAAAGCTTATCCGAATTGCAGCCGAGCGACATCTCAAAAAAGCCGATGCTTTTATTCCGCCACAAGGTTTGTATGATGAATTTTGCTCCAAATTTCCTTATAATGAAACCGATGATCAGCTCAATGCTATTTCTGATGTATTACAAGACCTAAACTGTGGTATCCCGATGGATCGCTTGGTTTGTGGTGACGTGGGATTTGGCAAGACCGAGGTGGCACTTCGGGCGGCTTTTGCAGTAGCCTCTTCGGGTGCGCAAGTGGCTCTTATTGTCCCAACCACTTTGCTGGCGCGTCAGCATTATTACAATTTCAAAAAGCGTTTAGAGGGTTTTCCTATTCGGGTTAAGATGTTATCTCGCTTAGTTACCCCGAAAGAAGCCGCTGAAACCAAACAAGGATTAGCCGACGGTTCGGTCGAGATTGTGATTGGAACACATGCACTTTTGGCCAAAGATATTAAGTTTTGTAATCTGGGGCTCCTTATCATTGATGAAGAGCAACATTTTGGGGTGGCGCACAAGGAAAAACTCAAACAATTTAAGTCTGATGTTCATGTTCTGACCTTGACCGCAACGCCAATCCCAAGAACTTTGCAACTTTCTTTGACCGGAGTGAAACAACTCAGCATTATTGCCACTCCTCCGGTGGATAGGCTGGCAGCACGCACTTTTGTTATGCCGTTTGACCGCGTGATGATTAAAGAAGCTATTTATCGTGAAAAATATCGTGGTGGGCAGGTGTTCTTTGTTTGTCCGCGGGTGTCAGACATTTTTGGGGTGGAAAAAGATTTGCGCGAATTAGTCCCCGACATTCGAATTGCGGTGGCGCATGGGCAAATGCCGGTCAAACAGCTTGAAACCGTGATGAATGATTTTGCCGATGGCAAAGCTGATTTGCTCCTTTCGACCACCATTATTGAATCAGGAATTGATATGCCAAGCGTGAACACCATGATTGTGCATCGTGCTGATATGTTTGGTTTGGCTCAACTTTATCAACTGAGAGGACGTATTGGACGCGGTAAACTTCGCGGATATTGCTATTTTACGGTTCCAAAACAAAAAGCACTAAAACCAATTGCCGAGCGGCGGCTTAGTATCTTACAAGCTCTTGACACTCTTGGAGCCGGCTTCTCTTTGGCCAGCCATGATATGGATATCCGTGGTTCGGGAAATATTTTAGGCGAGGAGCAATCGGGGCATATTAAAGAAGTGGGTATTGCGCTTTATGAACATATGCTTGAAGAAGAAATTCGTCGTCTTAAAGCTGGTGAGTTTAGCCCGCAGGCTCTCGCTGCCGAAGAGTGGGCTCCTCAAATAACAACCGGTATCCCGATTATGATTCCGGAAACTTATGTGCGCGATTTGGGAGTGCGTTTGGGGCTTTATAAGCGGATTGGTGAAATTGCCGACAAAGATGCGATTGCGGATATGAAAGAAGAATTGATTGACCGTTTTGGAAAACTACCTTCCGAAGTGGACAATCTATTAAAGACGGTGGAAATCAAAATTTTGTGCAAGCAAGCAAATGTAGAAAAAATTGATGCCGGCGCTAAAGGGGTTTTGATTGCTTTTCGCAATAATGTGTTTGGTGCTCCTGAAAAACTGATGGATTTGATTGCTCGTTCTTTTGGAGCAATTAAGGTGCGTCCGGACCAAAAAATCTTGATTGAACGCAATTTGGAAGATTATGTAACTCGTGTGGAAACTATCAAGAATTTTGTAACCAGATTGGTAAGCTTACTTCCAAATAAACAATAAAAAAAACTCCGCATCGGCGGAGTTTTTTAGGTGTCAAATTATTGTTCTTTTTTGGGTACGGACAGGTTGCCAAGAGCTGCGTTTCTAACCATGTTGCCAACCTTTATACCATATTTTTTTGCAGAGCCGCCGTTTAGCTCAATGACTGCACGGACTTTACCGTCTGAGCTTAAATGTTCTTCAGACATTGGCTGAGCGTTTTCGATAATTTTGATAATCTTTGCTTCAGGACTTACATATATAATATCAAGCGGAATTTTAGTATCTTTCATCCACATGGTAACATTGCGAATAGGGTTGATTACAAAAATCATGCCGCCGTCTTTTGCCAAAGTTTCACGGTTCATGAGACCTTGAGCTTGCTGCTCGGCACTTATTGCCACCTCTAAATTGTAAAATACTTCTCCTTTGTCGGTAGAAATAATGGTGTTATATTCTTTTTCTGCTGAGCAACTGATTAAGAATAAGCAGATGGCAAAAGTTTTTAATAGTTTAATCATATCTTTAATCTCCTTTAAGCATGGATTGTTGCTTATATCTTGGTACTAAGAGAAACTTTATCGGAAAGTTTTCTTGGTTTCCATTTTGAAACCACCACCGGTCCGTTTTGTGAGAGCATGATTTTGGAGGACCAGGGGTGTGATGATATTTTTTTGTTTTCCACCATAGTATCTTTGTTGCTTATTTTATTATGAGTTTTGAATTTTTCAACTAATGTTTGGAAGTCTAATATACTATTTTGTTGGTTTGAAAACTCAAGGCGGCTAAGGTGTTCTTTTACAACGCTGTTTAATTGGCGGAGGCTAAGAGGACCGTATATTCTCCAGATTTTGTTTAAGAACTCGCTAATTTCTCTATCAAAGCGAATCGGAAAATCGGCTAAAAGTCCGGAGTTATGCAGTTTGGCAACATTTGGCTCAGTGCAGCTACCCTGATTTAGCAAAAACAAACTTGGCATGAGTAAAACATCAGGATGAGTGCTAAGATAATGAAACTGCGCCAAAAAAAGTAGGTGCTGGAGTTTTTCGTGTTCCATGATTTGGCCTTCATCTTGGGATTTGATGAAAAACCAAGAAGCAACTTCTAGAGATGATGTAACGGCAGAAGTTTGCATGAGCACTCCTTTTATAATTTGATGAAAGTACTATATCTTATCTAGTTTTGAAAAACAATGATTTTAATTGTGTCGCTAAGAAATTGTGCTTAAAATTGTTTTTAATTTTTTTTTGTGCTTGTGTTATAAAGAGCTCTATTGTATTTATACATTAGATTAGTGTGTTTTTGTGAGGTTGTTGTCATGATGCTGCAAAAAGTTTTGAAAAATGTGTTGATGCTTTCAGCTGTGGCTTGGTTGTCGGGCTGTTCTAGCGCAGTATTTCCTGAGGTGATTGAAGATGACAGTATGATTGCTTCCGAATCTGGCGGTAAAGTCATTAAGGAAGGTGATTCATTGCGCTCAGATGAACAAAATGCTGCTTATGAAGACATGCCAGATGAAGATGATGTCTTTGCTGATGTTATGCCTGCTAAAGATAAAAAGGAAGCCAAAGCTAACGAAGATGCTAAATCTCAAGAAGCAGATAAAGATGTGGCAGCTAAAGATGAGCCGATTAAGCCTTTGGTCGAAACAGCTAAAAACGAACAATCTCAAAAGGCAGATAATGTGGTTGAAACCAAAAATGAAGAAACTGCGTTTGAGCCAAGCGTAACCTATCGTTTGGAGACAATCTATTTTGATAATGGTAGTGCTTATGTCAGCCCTGAATATAATGCTAAAATTCGTGAGGCAGCAGGATTGGTTAAAAATAATAATGCCAGAATCCGTGTGTTGGGTTATGCCTCAAGCAGAACACGCAATACCGATATTGTAACTCACAAAATGGCTAACTTTAAGATTTCAGCTGAACGGGCTGAAAATGTTGCCGCAGCATTGCGTCGTGCTGGAGTGCCGGCTCAAAATATTACTACTGAGGCTCTTTCAGATACGGCTCCGGCTTATCTTGAGGTGATGCCGGAAGGTGAACGTTTGAACCGTCGGGCCGAAATCTACGTTAGTTACTAAGGTTGTATAAGTGAGTCTGGAGTTCGAGAATACTAAGTCCTTAAACGGAAATTTGTGGCGATTGGTACCGGCTGACGAACGTCAAGCCGAGCTGATTGCCCAAAGGTTCGGGCTTTCGCCGTTGGTGTCGCGAATTTTGGCCGCTCGCAGAATTAAAGAATCGGAAGTAAACGATTTTTTGACCCCTAAACTCCAAAACCTGATGCCCAATCCATTCGTGCTTAAAGATATGGAAAAAGCCGCTAAACGGATTGCGCAAGCGGTTGTTGAACAGCAAAAAGTGGCCATCATTGGAGATTATGATGTCGATGGGGCAACTTCAACATCGGTCTTGCGTTTGTTTTTGGAAAGTGTTGGGGTTGAGCCGATGATACATATTCCTGAGCGTGATGAGGGATATGGTCCAAGCAAACCTGCTGTCGATGAATTTGTTAAAAACGGTGCTAATCTTTTGATAACAGTAGATTGCGGTACTACGGCTTTTGAGGTGTTGGAATATGCAGTATCGCAGGGGCTTGATGTGATTGTGCTTGATCATCACGAGGCAGAAGTGCGTTTGCCCAAAATCTATGCAGTAGTTAACCCTAAACGCCTTGATGAAGAAAACTCTGTTGAATATCTTAAATATATGGCTGCGGTTGGAGTGGTGTTCTTAACTATTGTGGCAATTAATCGGGAGTTGCGCCAACAAAATTTCTATGCCGACAAAGCCGAACCTAATCTCATGAACTGGCTCGATTTGGTGGCTTTAGGGACGGTGTGTGATGTGGTGCCGTTGCTCGGGCTTAATCGGGCATATGTTCGTCAGGGCTTAAAAGTGATGGCGCAACAAAATAACCCCGGTCTTAAAGCTTTGTTTGAAAAAGCCGGAATAACTGATGCTCCGTCAGCCTATCATCTTGGTTTTGTATTGGGGCCCAGAATTAATGCCTGTGGGCGAGTGGGCGATGCTTCTTTGGGCAATAAACTACTTTGTGCAAAAGATGCTTTTTTAGCTGAAAATATGGCTAAACAGCTTAATGATTTTAACGATAAACGCAAAGAAATTGAGGGATATGTCTTACTTAAAGCGATTGAAATACTGGAAGGTACACCTCAAGAATATCCTATAGCCTTTGTGGCTGGTGATGACTGGCATCAAGGGGTTATCGGAATTGTGGCCGGAAAACTCAAAGAGCGCTATAATCTGCCGTCTTTTGTGATGTCAATCGAATCAGATGAGGTTAAGGGTTCAGCTCGTTCGGTTCCGGGGGTGGATTTAGGGGCGTTGGTGATGGCTGCCAAAGAAAAAGGTATTTTGACCAAAGGTGGTGGGCATACCATGGCTGCGGGTTTCTCCCTTAATGAGGATAAAATTGATGAGTTTCGCAAGTTTGCTGGTGAGTATGTGCTGGAGCGTCTGGGCAAAGAAGCGATTGTGCCGGTGGTTGAGGCTGATGGAGTGATTGATGTGTCGGGGGCAACCGTAGAGCTTGCGGAAGAACTATCTAAGCTAGAGCCTTTTGGAGCTCAAAACAATGAGCCACGGATTATCTTACCTCAGGTAAAGGTTTCTAAGGCAACATTGGTTGGAAGCGGTGGACATATTCGCTGTTTCTTGAGCTCGGCCAGTGGAGGAAACATCAAAGCGATGGCCTTTCGGATGGCGGATACCGAAGCCGGTATGGCTTTATTAAAAAGTCACGGTACTCCTCTGAGTGTTATAGGAACTCTTAGACCAGACAACTGGATGGGAAGGAGAGGGGTGCAGTTTATTATTGAAGACGTTAAAAGTTCGTA
The DNA here is from genome assembly GCA_944391475.1 of uncultured Alphaproteobacteria bacterium. GTDB lineage: Bacteria > Pseudomonadota > Alphaproteobacteria > RF32 > CAG-239 > MGBC133411. Next base: position 10,573 of record CALXTR010000022.1, read on the forward strand.
TAATGGTCATCTAGAGTAATTTTACGGAGAATTCAGAAAATCCACGTAGGTTTATCTACGCTAGGATTTTCTTCACTCCTAGAAATCACTCTATATGACTCATTCTCCGAACTTTAAAGCTCGTCTAGCGGTTTATTAGAGCAGTTTTAGCGGTTCTCGAAAAGCTCACGTATTACTATATACGCTCAAGCTTTTCTCGCCCTAAAAACTACTCTACTAATTCCACTAGCCGACCTTTTAATAAAAGTTCGTTTAGGGGGGTATTAGAGTAATTTTATGGAGAATTCAGAAAGTTGATCTCGCAAGCTCGCTCGTCACGTAAGGCTCTGTCTGCGCACGCTGTGCTTGCCAATCGCCAACTATCGACTACACGTAGGTTTATCTACGCTAGGATTTTCTTCACTCCTAGAAATCACTCTATATGACTCATTCTCCGAACTTTAAAGCTCGTCTAGCGGTTTATTAGAGCAGTTTTAGCGGTTCTCGAAAAGCTCACGTATTACTATATACGCTCAAGCTTTTCTCGCCCTAAAAACTACTCTACTAATTCCACCAGCCGACCTTTTAATAAAAGCTCGTCTAGCGGTTTATTAGAGCAGTTTTAAGAGGAACTAAACAAATTATAATTTAGGAAAGAAAAATGGCAGATAGCAAAGTTGAAAAAAGAGCTCTTAATATTAAACGTATTCGCTTGGAGCGCGAAAAAGCAGTATTTATGAAACTTGGGGCAAAAATAAGAGCTTATTTCTTTACGGGTATTTTAGTGACGGCTCCGGTGGCAATCACACTCTATATGGCATATAAGTTCATTATTTGGATTGACCGTTTGGTTAATCAGATTTTGCCGCCGCAATATAAGTTTGATGCGATTTTGCCTTTTACCATTCCAGGGCTTGGATTGGTGATTTTGGTGTTGGCGCTTATTTTGGTAGGTATGTTTGCGGCGGGATTTTTGGGCAAGTTTTTCTTGCGCTTGGGTGAGTGGATTGTATATAAAGTGCCGCTTATCTCCAGCATTTATTCGGTCTTAAAGCAAATTTTTGAAACTTTCTTTTCTACCAAAACACAGGCTTTCAGCAAGGTGGTGATGCTGGAGTATCCCAGAAAAGGAATCTGGATTTTGGGCTTTGTAAGTTCCGAGCTCAAAGGTGAGGTTAAAAGTAAGTTTGCCCAAGAAATGCTTAATATCTTTATTCCGACTACTCCGAACCCGACTTCAGGTTTTTTAATCTTTGTGCCTAAAAAAGACACTATTGAGCTTGATATGAAGGTGGAAGATGGTATTAAATTTGTAATCTCGGGTGGTTTGGTGGAGCCGGAAAACATGCCACGCAAGAAAAAATAATTAAAAATTAAAAAAAGTACTTGATTTATTTTTGAATGTGAGCTAAATCTTGGTTCGTTAATTATCTGTGCGGCCATGGCGAAATTGGTAGACGCGTAACGTTGAGGTCGTTATGAGCTAAGCTCATGGAAGTTCGAGTCTTCTTGGCCGCACCATAAACCAACACCCTCCCTTGTGGAGGGTGTTGGTTTATGGTATTGATAAAAGTGACTCGAACTTCCAGAAGGAAGTTTGACAAGGAGGAGAGGCAGACGTCCAAGATGTAACGCTTGCTGCGGTTGCTGTCGCTTTCCTTGCGCGCTAACAGCTCAACTAGTGGAATGTTTTTTGTTTCGGTTTCTGTGTATATTTTCATTTTTAGCTTTTGGAAAACTTCCAAAAGATATACAAAAAAATCGGATTAATCTTTAGCCAAACAAAAGGAGGTATGAATATGAAAAAGAATCTGAAAAAACATAAGACCTCCGCTTGGATAAAACGTAAAAAACGTAAGCAAAATTTTAAGCAATTTTTGGGTTTGGGTCCTAAAATTGTTAATTCGGTCATTATTGCCCTTAATGAAGATGATAAGGTTCATGTCCAAAAAATTGTGGAGGGGCTATCCGAATATGATTTGGCAAAACTCTTAGAAGCTTTGGATATTGACCAACGTAATCAGTTGGTTGAAATTTTGGGGGATAAGATTAATCCGGAAGTCTTCCCTGAATTAAACGAAGTTGTTCAAGAGCAGATTATTGAAAATTTAGATGAAAATCAAATTGTTAACATCGTTAATGAACTTGATTCTGATGATGTTGTCGAAATTTTGGAGCATATGGATGATGACGAACAGAAAAATATTATTCGTCAGCTCTCTCCCGAACTCAAACAGCAAGTGCGTTCTTCTTTGGCTTATCCTGAAGATTCGGCCGGACGTATTATGTCACGCGAGTTTGTTAGTATTCCAGATGACTGGACGGTTAAAGATGCTAAAAAATATTTGCTCAATGAACAAGAACTGCCGGATAATTTCTATGATATTTTCTTAACAGACAGTAATTTGCACCCAACCGGGCAAATTGCGCTTGATAAATTGGTGCGAGCTAAGCCATCTGAAAAACTTTCGGATATTATGGATGGTGAAGTGGTGCCGATTGATGCTTATACCGATCAGGAAGAAGTGGCACATATGTTCCGCGAATATGGCTGGATGTCGGCCATGGTGGTGGATAATAAGGGGCGTTTGGTCGGTGCTATCATGATTGACGATGTGGTCAATGTTATTCATGAAGAAGTTTCTGAAGATATCATGCACTTATCGGGTACGGAAGAAGGTGATGTCTATAAATCGGTGGGGGCAATTTTCCGTTCACGCGTCGTATGGCTGGTGACCAATCTGATGGCTACAATTATGGCTTCTTCCGTGGTACGTGGTTTTGAAAATATTATTGCGCAGATTTCGGTTTTGGCGGTGTTAATGCCGATTGTGGCCTCAATGGGAGGAACAACCGGAAATCAGACCTTGGCTGTGGTGGTGCGTGCTATTGCCACTAAAGAACTTACCTCACGCAATACTTTGCGTGTGATTGGCAAAGAATTTATGGTCGGCCTGATGAACGGAATGATTTTTGCGGCCTTGATTGCGGCAATTACTTATTTCTTATTCCCCGATTATATCAAACTCAGCCTAATTATTGCGATTGCGATGCTGATTAATCTGACAATTGCAAGCTTGGCAGGTATCCTTATTCCCTTAACACTTAACAAATTTAAGGTCGATCCTGCTATATCTTCAGGGGTTTTCTTAATTGCTCTAACCGATTCTGGAGGATATTTTATCTTTTTGGGATTGGCTAAGCTTTTGTTATTCTAATTAAATGTAAAATTTTGTATATACTTTTACTTAAAGCTTTATATCTGCTTAAAATTCGTTATTATAATACTTTGTTATTGGATTGTAGCTGAATTTTAGCTCAAAGGAGAATAAGGTGAAGTTGGGTTTGTCTGTGGCAGCATTGGTGGTGTTGGTCGACCAGTTGTCCAAATATGTGATTAAAAATTTGGTTTTGACCGAGGCTCCGGTTCTGACCTTGACTTCTTTTTTTAATCTGGTTACCGCTTGGAATACCGGTGTGAGTTTCTCAATGTTTAATAATGGAGGCTTGCTCGGTATCGTGATTTTGTCTTTGGTGGCTTTGGCTATTGTATGGCTGTTGGTTAATTGGCTATCCAAAGAAGATAATCCGCTTATTCAGGTGGCTTTGGGCTTTATTATCGGTGGTGCTATCGGTAATGTGATTGATCGTATCAGGCTTGGTGCGGTGTTTGACTTTTTGGACTTCCATGTGGCCGGAAAACATTGGCCCGCCTTTAATGTTGCGGACAGTTTTATTTGTATCGGTGCGTGTGTGATTATTGTTTATAATATATTCTTTGTATCCGATAAGGTGAAGAAAGGAGAAAATAAATGAGAATATTACGGACTTTATTGCTGCTTTCGGCTATGTGTGGGTTGCTTGCAGCCTGCGGAACTGCTTCCAAAGAAAAATGGGGCTTGGCTAAGTCTGCTCCAAATGAATATATGGTGGCACCAAGAGCGCCATTATCTTTGCCGCCTGAATATGATTTGCTTCCGGTAGGTGTGGAAAATTATTATCAAAACAATGATGATGCTGATTTGTCTGAAGCAGACCAAGGTTTGTTGGATAAAATTTCTAAATCGGGCTCTAAATAGTTTTTAGCTGGCTGAGATTTGTGTGCTGATGAAAAAAATTGTTTTTTTATGTTGTTTCTTAATGGCCGGTTTTGCTCCTTTGAGTGAAGCCGGTGCTGCAATTTTTGGTGCTTCTGAGTTTTATCTTGATAATGGATTAAGGGTGATTGTGGTTCCCAATCATAAAGCTCCGATTGTCAAACAAATGTTGTGGTATAAGGTGGGCAGTGTTGATGAAAAACCGGGGCAAGGCGGAATAGCTCATCTTCTTGAGCATCTAATGTTTAGGGGAACAAAAAAGGTCAGCCATGATAAATATAATGATGTGACACAAGCAAACGGAATGGATGGTAATGCCTTTACCAGTCAGGATTTTACGGCTTATCATCAGAGTATGGATATCAGCCGTTTGGAACTGGCGATGTTTTTAGAGGCCGATAGAATGCTCAATTTGGATTTGAGCCAGGAAAATTTTGAGTTGGAACGAGATATTGTCTATCAGGAACGAAAACAGGTGGTGGAAAATAATCCGGCGGCAGCTTTTAATGAAAATCTGCGTCGTTTAATCTGGGGTGAGCATCCTTATGCGCGCCCAATCACCGGAATGCCGGAAGAAATTAAAAATCTGAAGTTAGATGATGTCCGCGATTTCTATCATCAATATTATGCTCCCAATAATGCAATTTTGGTCTTGGCCGGAGATATTACCCCTGAAACAGCTAAAATTTTGGCAGAAAAATATTATGGAAAGCTAAAAGCAAAACCCTCTCCAGAAGAGGTTGATTGGCCGGAACTAAAATCTGGTGGTGCAACCCATTTGGAAATGAGTTTGCCTCGCATTAACAGTGTGCGGCTTATTAATAGTTGGGTGGTTCCGGCTTATGTTCAGGAAAAAAACGATATCTATGCTTTGGCCGTATTGTCAAAATATTTAGGGGAGGGAAAGACTTCTAAGCTTTATAAGCGTTTGGTTAAAAATAAAAAAGTGGCTCTGGCGGTGGAAAGTTCGTATGATTATGGCGGGAGAAGTTATGGCAGCTTTTCGGTATATGCTATTCCACAAGATGGAGTTTCTCCGCAAAATCTTCAAAAAGAGCTATCAGAAGAGTTAAATCGGGCAATTAATGAAATTGATGACCAAGCAATTGAAAAAACTAAGTTAAAAATGCGTTCGGGACTAGTGCTTTTACGTGATAATCCAAATGATGCCGCAATGATTGTCGGATCGATGGCTGCAGTTGGTATGAGCCTTGAAGAAATTGAAAATTATGAAGCCAATATTGAGGCTGTGAATGCTGATATGGTAAGGCGTATGGCTAAGGCGTGGTTGCGTGCCGAAAATATGGTTAGTGGTGTTTTGAAGCCAATGGAGGCAAAGCATGATTAGGCGTGGACGTAAAAATTCGTATCGAGTGTTGCGGCGTCTGTTACTATTGATGCTGGTTTTGTATGCACTTTTTTATGCTTACGGGCGTTGGTTTGGTTTTAATCCGGAACATATCTTGGAAAATTCGCTTTTAAAAAAGCAAAATTTTGAGGCAGAAGTTCAAGAAGTGGTGTCACCTCGTTATAAAATCAAGGCTTATTTGTATCAGGACAAGACCAACCCGATTGTGAGTATGTCGTTTATTTTTAAGGGAGCCGGATGGAGTGCAGAACCTTCAAATCAAGCCGGAATTTCGGCTTTGTTGGAGCAGATGTTGCTTTCAGGGGCAGGAAAATATACAGAAGAACAACTTGTTGATATACTTGAAGATAAAGCAATAAGCATCAGTTTTTCAAGTGGAAAAGATGATTTTTATGGCTCGGTTCTTGCCAGCAAAGAAAATAGTACGGCGGCTTTTGACTTGCTGAAAACTATATTTAGTGCCCCGCGATTTGAACAACCCGAACTTAAACGAGCCAAAGAACGCTTGTTTGAGGCGCTTAAACAACAACAAGAACAACCGGGGCGTGTGTTGAGTTTGGCTTTTTCTAAAGAACTATATGCTAATCATCCTTATGGGCGAAATCCTCTGGGAAGTTTGCAAACGCTTAAGAAACTGCAGCGAGATGATTTAGTGGAATTTATGCAAAAGGCGTTTACGCGTGAAAATTTGATTGTTGGGGTGGCCGGAGACATTACGACCAATGAGCTTGCGCATCTTTTAGATGATGTTTTTTCATCTCTCCCCGAAAACATGAAACTTGGCAAAGTTCCATCATTTGAGGCTAATTTTATTTCTAAAAACAAAGATATTGAGTTGACAACTGCTCAAAATATTGCCATGTTTGCAGTATCGGGTGTGGCACGGAATGATCCTGATTTTTATCCATTGTATGTGGCCAACTTTATTTTTGGCGGTTCGGGGCTTAATTCACGACTTTCTCTGGCTGCCAGAGAAAATGAAGGTTTGACTTATAGCATTGGTACCTCTTTGGGGCTTGATGATAAGCAGCCGCTTTTGGTGGGTTCTTATTCGGCAACACCGGCAAATTTTGACAGAGTAGGGCAGATTTTGCTTCGTGAGTGGAAAGATTTTGCCCAAAATGGGGCAACCAAATCGGAAGTGAATGCCGCTAAAGATTATTTGATTGCATCTTATAATTTGCGTTTTGCTTCAATTGCTGATATTGCGACAATTTTGGCTTATATGCAGAGAGATAATCTTGGGCGTGATTTTTTGGAAAAACGTAATGAATATGTAGACGCGGTGAAAGTGGAACAAGTTAATAACGCGGCGGCTAAGTATTTTGATGAAAATAAGTTAATTCAGGTAAATATTGGAAATTTTGCGAAGAATTTTAATGAGCAGGAGGCACAATGAAAAAAGAAGTAAATAAATCTAAATATTGGAAAAAACTAGCCAGCCATTATAAGAAAATGAGCAAATTGCATATGCGCGATTTGTTTGTAGATGATGCTAAGCGAGCAGACAAATTTGCTCTGCAGTTAGAAGCGTTGTATTATGACTATTCTAAAAACCGGATTAATGATAAAACGATGAAATATCTTATTCGGTTGGCAGAAGATTGTAAATTGCACGAGAAAATCGAGGCGATGTTTACCGGAGAGAAAATTAATCTTACGGAAAATCGTCCGGTGTTGCATATCGCACTCAGAAATCGCGGAAATACTCCAATTTATGTCGATGGCAAAAATGTTATGCCGCAGATTAATGAAGTATTGGCCAAAATGCGTGATTTTTCTGATGCGGTGCGCTTTGGAAAGTTCAAAGGTCATACCGGTAAAAAACTGACCAATATCGTTAATATCGGTATTGGCGGATCAGACTTGGGGCCGGTGATGGCAACTGAGGCGTTGCGCAAATATTGGGCTAAAGATATAAATTGCTACTTTATCTCTAATATTGATGGTACAGCCTGCGCAGAGGTGTTAAATAAGGTTGATCCGGAAACTACGCTGTTTATTGTGGCTTCTAAGACCTTTACAACGATTGAAACACTCACCAATGCTAAAACTTGTCGCAAATGGTTGGTTGATGCTTTGGGTGAGCACGCCGTTGCCAAGCATTTTGTGGCGCTTTCTACCAATGTTGAAGAGGTGAAGAAATTCGGTATTAATCCTGATAATATGTTCGAATTTTGGGATTTTGTCGGTGGTCGTTACTCTATGTGGTCGGCGATTGGACTTTCTATTGCCATTGCAATCGGGATGGATAATTTTGAGAAAATGCTCGATGGGGCTTATGCCATGGATAGACATTTCCGCGAGACCGATTTTGCTCACAATATTCCGGTGATTATGGCCTTGCTTGGAATTTGGTATAACAACTTCTTTAATCTTAAGAGTTATGCTGTTGTTCCGTATGATGAATATTTGAAATATCTGCCATCTTATTTGCAACAGCTGGATATGGAAAGCAATGGTAAATTTGTATCTACCAGTAATGAGTATCTAAAATATGCGACCGGTCCGGTTCTCTTTGGCGGGGCAGGTACCAATGTGCAACATTCTTTCTTCCAGATGATTCATCAGGGTACAACCATAATCCCTTGTGACTTTATCATTCCGGCCATTTCTCACAACGAAATTGGCGAACATCATGAGATTTTGGTGGCAAACGTCTTGGCTCAGAGCGAGGCTTTAATGCGAGGAAAAACCATAAAAGAAGCAGCCGAAGAGCTTACCCAAGCCGGAAAGTCTAAGGAAGAAGTAGACTTCTTGAAGAAGTTTAAAAGTTTTGAAGGAAACCGTCCTTCCAATACCTTTGTTGTCAAAAAGATTGATCCCTACACCCTTGGTATGTTAGTTGCCATGTATGAGCACAAAGTCTTTGTTCAAGGTGTAATCTGGAATATCGACTCCTTTGACCAAATGGGTGTCGAACTCGGCAAACAACTAGCCAAAAACATCTTACCCGAACTGCAAGGTAACTCTTTTGGCGATTTGCATGATGGTTCGACAGAGAATTTGATTAGGTATGTGAAGCGGCTTCGCAAGTAAAAACTGTGTTCTGTGGTCATCTAGAGCAATTTTACGGGGAACTCAGAAAATCCACGTATTTCTTTATACGCTAGGATTTTCTTCGCCCCTAGAAATCACTCTATATGACTCACATATCCCAGTTTTGTGGGTGAGGAACAAGTAAAAACTGTGTTCTGTGGTCATCTAGAGCAATTTTACGGATTAAAGCTCGTCTAGCGGGTGACTAATACAGATTTTGCGAGTTGGCGGCTCCAATCGTGTAGGTTTATCTACACTCAGTCGCCGTCACTCTGAAATCTTATTATTCCCCTCACTATCCGACCTTTAAGAAGTGCCTGAGAATAGAGGTCGTATAATGGTCGTCTAGAGCAATTTTACGGATTAAAGCTCGTCTAGCGGGTGACTAATACAGATTTTGCGAGTTGGCGGCTCCAATCGTGTAGGTTTATCTACACTCAGTCGTCGTCACTCTGAAATCTTATTATTCCCCTCGCTATCCGAACTTTAATCTACCCATTGTTCAGTGAGTGACTTAGGAAAAAATGGCTTAAAACCAAGGGTAAGTTTGTTTAGGACTTGTAAATGACAATTAGAATTTTACCTAATACTCTGATTAATCAGATTGCTGCCGGTGAGGTGGTGGAGCGGCCGGCTTCCGTACTCAAAGAGCTGGTCGAAAATGCTATTGATGCGGGAGCTTCCAAGATTGAAGTACTCCTAAAAGAAGGTGGTAAAACTCTGCTTACCGTGGTTGATGATGGCAAAGGTATGAGCCAAGATGAGCTTTCTTTGGCGGTTGAGCGTCATGCTACCTCCAAGCTTCCCGATGACAATTTGTTTAATATTCATTATCTTGGTTTCCGCGGTGAGGCTTTGCCATCAATTGCCTCTGTTGCGAGGTTAAGCATTGTTTCTCGCGCGCAGAACAGTGAAAATGCTTGGAAAATTGAAGTTTGCGGTGGGCAAAAATCAGAAATTTGTCCGGCTGCCCTAGCCAAAGGTACTCGCATTGAGGTTCGCGATTTGTTTTATGCCACACCGGCACGGCTCAAATTTCTTAAAACTGCCGCGGCTGAAACCGGACAATGTGTGGACATCTTAAACCGTATTGCGCTGGCTAATCCGCATATTTCTTTTTATCTCAGTGATGAAAAAAGTCGCAAAGTGGCACTTAATGCCCAGCAGGGCGAACTTTTTGATGCCAGACTTAAGCGCTTGGCCGATGTGATGGGGCGTGAGTTTGGGGAAAATTCTTTCCTTATCAATGCTCAACGCGAAAGTCTTAAAATTTCTGGCTATACCAGTTTACCCACTCTCAACAAAGCCAATTCACTATCGCAATATCTGTTTGTTAACAATCGTCCGGTGCGTGACAAGCTGTTGTTAGGTGCTATCAAAGGTGCGTATCAAGATGTATTAGCCGGTGGGCGCTATCCGATGTGTGCGCTGTTTTTTGATATTGATCCGGCTTATGTTGATGTCAATGTGCATCCGGCCAAAGCTGAGGTGCGTTTTTATGACAATGCTTTGGTGCGCGGTTTATTGGTCAGTGCTATTCGCAATGGCCTGAACCAAGCTTCTCAACGCTCGGCTAATGTATTGAATGTGGAAACATTGCTCCAAGATAAAATTCCCGATTTTGGTGAATTTCCACCTTCGGAAACTTATAATTTGGCAGAAACATCGTCTTTTCGCAGTCAAACCAATTTTTATCCGCAGTTTAGTAGTCGTCCGCCGTCATCAGCAGTTTATGCTAAAAACCAAGCCACTTTGCCTGAGCTGGAGCGCAAACTCTCGGTTAGAGTAGAAGAGGGGGAAAATTTAGCCGCAACCATGCCTCAAGATGAGAGTAACGGTCCGCTCGGAATGGCTAAAGCTCAATTCCATGACACTTACATCATTTCCCAAACCGAAGATAGCATTATCATTATTGACCAACACGCCGCGCATGAGCGAATTGTGATGGAAAAGATGAAATCTGCACTGGTCAATGGACAACTCTCCTCGCAAATGCTTTTGCTGCCGGAAGTCATTGACCTCAAACCCGCCGACAAAGTTCGCCTTCTTGATGCGGCTGAAGATTTAGCCAAACTTGGTCTGGTGATAGAGGAATTTGGTACAACCGCCATCATTGTGCGTGAAACTCCGGCACTTTTAGGTGAATGTGATGTCCATGCCCTCATTGCAGATTTGGCCGAAGAAATGGCCGAGTGGGGCAAAGGTTTTGAACTGACCGAAAAACTTCATCTCATCTGTGCCACCATGGCTTGTCATGGTTCGGTTCGGGCAGGGCGCAAACTCAACATTGCCGAGATGAATCATCTCTTGCGCGAGATGGAGCGCACACCTCATTCCGGGCAGTGTAATCATGGGCGGCCGACGTACATAGAGTTAAGGGTTAGGGATGTGGAGCGTCTGTTCCACCGTTAAAGGTCGTCTAGTGGTTTATTAGAGCGATTTTACGGGGAACTCAACAAACCCACGTAGGTCTATCTACGCTAGGGTTTGTTTCGCCCCTAGAAATCACTCTACTAATTCCACTATCCGACCTTTTACTTAAAGTCCGTATTTTGGGTGATGAAGAGCAGTTTTAGCGGGTCTCGAAAAGCTCACGTATGTTTTTATACGCTCGAGCTTTTCTCGCCCTAAAAACTACTCTACTAACCTCAAACTCCGACCTTTAAGAAGTACCTAGGGGGAAAGTTTATTTTGGTTTATTAGAGCAGTTTTAGCGGGTAATCTAATGTAACAATAAAATCTTAATGCGGTGTATGATGATGTTTGAACAACGTATCAATAAATCAGAATTTTTGCGAAATCCCTTTGAGGTGGCGACCGAGGTTTTGCTTGGTTCTTACTTATGCTCAAATATCGGTGAGGAATTTAGCGCCGGAAAAATTACCGAACTTGAGGTTTATATCGGGGCAGAGGACAAAGCCTGCCATGCCTATCTGAACCGCAAAACTCCCCGCAATGCGGTGATGTTTGAAGCGGGTGGATTGGCTTATGTTTATTTTGTGTATGGTATGCATCATCAATTTAATGTAGTGGTGAGCCCTCAAGGGGTGGCTGATGCGATTTTAATTCGTTCGCTTGAGCCGGTTGCCGGTCTTGATATTATGCAAAAGCGTCGCAATAATACTAAAATTTCCAATCTGACTACCGGACCGGGTAAACTTTGTCAGGCTTTGGGAATTACTCGTGAACAAAATGCCATAGATTTAACCGAAAATCTGCTCTGGATTAGCCCTCGAACTGAAACTCCAAAAATCATTTCATCTAAAAGAATCGGAATTGATTATGCCGAAGAATATAAAGACATGCCATGGCGCTTTTTGATTGCTGATAATAAATTCATCAGTAAAAAGGCATAATTGATTAATAAAAATAACTCCCGTTGTATCTAACTATAAGTTGTGAGCGTTCTGTCTTTGCTTTGGATTGAACTCAATTATAAGTGGATTTATTATGCCTCTTTTTTTGTTGAAAAATATTTTGTTATTAATTTCTTATGGTTCTAACTAAACAATAAGTTGTGAATAACTTTAAGCTGTTAATTGTAATCTTAGGTAGTATATATTAAAAAATATTTGCCGATGGCGTAAATTATTAAGCTAAGCCAGATCGGTTGGTAATATAATTTAATGAGGTGAACTGTGGCTCTCTATAGTGAATTGCCAGTGTATCGTGATAGTTATCGTCTCTTGATGGAAATTTATAAGGTGACTAATACGTTCTCTCGCGAATATAAATTTAGTCTGGGACAAGATATGCGTCGTGATACCTTATCTTTGTTTAGAAATTTGTATAGGGCCAATAAAAATAAAGAAAAAACAGCTCATTTGGAGGCTTTTTTAGATGATTTTGAGTTGTTAAAATTAGAAATTCGCTTGTGTCTCGATTTGAAACTTCTCTCTTTCAAAAAAATGGCCGAAATTTCACTTATTACCGACAGTATCAGTAAGCAAGTAACTGCTTGGAAAAATAAGACCAATAATAATCAGAAACAAGGTCAGAAAATATCAAAGTTTAATTTGGCTGGCTAAAATGTTTATAGCAGTGAATGCTGAAGCGATATATAATTATTTTTTTTCGATTAACGACTATGCGTAATCGAAATGGCCGGAATCTTATGGATCAAGGTCTGTAAGAGTGTGCATATCTTATTTTTAAAAGGGCTGCCGACAAGCTAATCTTGTTAAAAACAAAACGGGCAGTTAGTGCTTTGTGTTTGGTCGTCGTCCGAGTATAATTACATTGGCGTGTGGACTGTGAACGCCACCGGAGGTGTGGTTGACTATGGTAAGAGTCGCACCTTTTACGTCAGGTGTGTTCTAGCTTTTGGGAATAAGATATTAAATAATCGAGCCGGAATCTGATTGATTACGGTCTTTCAGAGTGTGCATGTTTTATTTTAAAAAGGGTTGCCGACAAGCCGTGCTTGTTAAGAAAAAAACTGGCAGCTAATGCTTTATGTTTGGTCGTCGTCCGAGTATAGCTACAATAACGCGTGGAATGTGAATGCCAACGGAGGTGTGAACAACAACAATAAGGGTAACTCCTTTTACGTCAGGTGTGTTCTAGCTTTTTGAAATAAAATACTAAAAATTATGCCGGAATCTTATGGATTATGGTCTGTAAGAGTGTGCGAATTTTACTTTAAAAAGGGCTGCCGACAAGTGTAGACTTGTTAAGATAAATACTGACAGCTAATGCTTTGTGTCTGGTCTTCGTCCGAGTATAGCACTAACTATGCGTGGAACGTGAATGCCAGCAATGGCGGTGTGAACAACGGCAACAATAAGGCGAATAACTCCTTTTACGTCAGGTGTGTTCTAGCTTTTTGAAGTGAAATAATATTAATAAGGTACTTGAATATGCAGATGGAACTCTTTGATTATAATTCTGAAAATTTGGTGCGTCTTGATGAGATGTTCGCTGCTTACTATGACTGTAGGCAAAATAAACGTAAGACTTTTAATGCACTCGAATTTGAAGGTGATTATGAAACAAAGTTGATTGAATTATGGCGCGATATAAATGACGGAACTTATTATCCGGGACGTTCCATCTCTTTTATTGTTGATAAGCCGGTTAAACGTGAAATATTTGCAGCTGATTTTCGTGACCGAATAGTTCACCATTTGGTTATTAATAAGCTTATGCCGCTGTTTGAAACCTTATTTATTAAAGATAGTTACAGTTGTCGGGTAGGAAAGGGAAGTCAATATGGGGTAGCTCGCGTTGCTGAGTTTATTCGTCAGTGCTCCGAAAACTATACGAAAGACTGCTATATTCTTAAAATGGATATTCAATCTTTTTTTATGACCATAGATAAACGGATTTTAGCGAAGCGTTTACATAGTTTTTTGAGCGAATACTATCATGCGGTTGATAAACAAATTATTTTACGTTTGGTTGAGATTATAGTATATCATTGCCCACAGCTTAACTGTATTATTAAAGGCAAAAAGTCTAATTGGGATGGGTTGCCTCATAGTAAAAGCTTATTTTATGCTGGAAAATATCGAGGCTTGCCAATCGGGAATCTTTCGTCTCAAATTTTTGCAAATTTTTATATGGATGCGTTTGATAAATTTGTGAAAAATGTTTTAAAAGTTAAATATTACGGACGCTATGTTGATGATTTTGTGATTGTGCACGAAAGTAAAGATTTTTTGGTGAAAATTCAGAATCAAATGCGAGAATTTATAAAAAGTGAATTGCATTTAAAACTACATCCGAAAAAGGTATATTTGCAGCATTATTCTAAAGGTGTGAAATTTATTGGAGCGGTGATTAAACCTGGGCGGATTTATATTGGTAATCGTACTAAAGGTAATTTGTATCAAAAAATAAGAGAATATAATATGTTAGCTAAAAATAATCCTAATTATGCAGAATATGCTGAAAAGATGGTCGCTAGTATTAATTCTTATCTGGGTTTTATGGTCCATTATAGTAGTTATAATATTCGTCATAAACTTATTTGGCAAAATTTAGCGCCAGAATGGTGGAAGTTAGTATATACTTATGGGGCGGTTAATAAGTTGGCGCTCAAAAAAGATTTTACAACTAAAGTAAAATATCTGAAAAAAGTGCGTCATACACCTCCTATTGATAAAATTGATGAGGCAGAACCTTTGTTTTGAGGTTGTCTGTAAGCAAAAAGCCGGAACATAAATTCCGGCTTTTGTTGTAACAAGAAAACTACCGGCTAGGCCGGTAGTTCCAAAGAGCTTACAGCTTTACAGATAAAAAACTCCTTTGCTA
>CALXTR010000023.1 GCA_944391475.1 uncultured Alphaproteobacteria bacterium
AAGAAACAAACTTGCACACCCGTTAGTTGCGCGTATTCTAGTAAAAAAACCGGAACTGGGTGGTCTTGTAGTTCATGCACCGGAAGACATTCTGACTGTTCAACCTACTCGGGGTGGAACTGCAGCTACACCAAACCTTGTTATCCCAAGTCTGGTGATCCTAGCTGTCGAAATACATCTATCGGATATGAAGTGTGCGATAAATGGCATGCGGCAGAATCTGATGGTTGTGGCGGTACAATTAAAAGATGCCGATTGTGGAAACCATATCGAGGCGGAAGCTGTTAGCAAATCATTGTTAGCAGTAAGACTGTTATCTGAATGCTTAGCGAATGCAAGCAAGAAGTATAGTTATATAAATTCAGGTGATTATCTACCATAAAAAACCCCCTCGTTAGAGGGGGTTTTGCTTAAATGCTTAGAGCCTATTCTTTGTTGAAAGCTTTGGCTTGTTTTTTGGCGTCGTCATCTGTACGAGCTACGTTAACCAAAATGGTTTGGCTAACTTCAGGGTGCAGATTGAGTTTTACTTCATATACGCCCAAGTCTTTAATCGGTTTTTCGAGGAAAACCTGACGGCGTTCAACACTAAAGCCGGCTTCTTTAATAGCTGCGGCAATGTCACGGATGGTAACAGAACCATACAGCTGTCCGGTTTCAGCAGCCTGACGAATCAATACTGCGCTGTAACCTTTCAAAGATTCAGCAATCTTAGAAGCTTCTTCAAACAAAACTTTGTTGTGTGCTTCTAACTCGGCTTTTTGTTTTTCATAATAAGCTACATTTTCAGGAGTGGCACGAAGAGCCTTCTTGCAAGGCAACAGGTAGTTGCGGGCATAGCCGTTCTTAACTGTTACTTGTTCGCCCAATTTGCCTAATTTATCTACATGTTCAAGAAGAATAACTTTCATTTATTTTCTCCCTTTCCTAGTCGGCTACAAACGGCAACAGAGCCAAATAGCGAGCGCGTTTGATGGCGCGAGCCAATTCTCTTTGCTTTTTGGCAGAAACTGCGGTGATACGGCTCGGAATAATCTTGCCTTTCTCAGAAATGTAACGAGAAAGCAATTTTACATCCTTGTAGTCAATCTTTAATCCATCTTCGCCAGAAAAAGGACATGCTTTTTTTCTTCTAAAGAATACTTGTTTTGCCATTTTTCCCTCCTAGTCTTCAACAGCATCTTCTGAAGAGGCAGATGCATCTGCACTGCTCAATTCATCTACTTTAACAGTCATGTAACGGATTACGTCTTCGTTAAAGCGCATAATGCGTTCATATTCAGCAATAGCTGCAGCCGGAGCTGAAATGTTCAAAACAACATAGTGACCTTTGCGGTTTTTCTTAATGCGATAAGCAAGGTTCTTGAGACCCCAGTTATCTACTCTTACGACCTCGCCGCCATTAGCCTTGAGGGTTTCGCTCAAATCCGAAACCAAGCTGCTGACTTGAGAGGCACCAAGATCCTGACGTGCAATCAGCACGCTTTCATAAAATGCCATATTTAATCTCCTTATGGATTCTCAACAAATGCCCAAAATTGGGCGGGTTCTTGTATAGCCGAAGACAAAACTCCGGCAAGGGACGTGCCAAATATACCCCACTTCTATTATTTTGCAAGCTTTTTCTTAAGCTAAACCTAAAAAAATTATCCACAGATTTTCTAAACTTTGTTGCTTTTCTGGAATATTATTTCTTTTTATTTTATCTTGGTTAAAAAAAGTGGGGTGAAATAGTTTGGACCTAATGCGAAAATTTATCAAAAATATGGCAGTTTTGCTGACTTTGACCGTGGTTTCTGCTTGCGCTAAGTTTAATGAAATTACTTGCGATAGGTGCTACACGCCAGAGCCCAAATGTGTACTTGAACAACACCCATCTTACGTTAATGACGAAAATCTTATCGTACTCCAAAATCTTAACAGCCGTGTCTTGGTTTATTGCTACACTTCAGAGCGAAATCCTGCGGAGTATTGCGCCCAACAATTTGAGAAAAAAGGTTATGTGCGGTTACGCGAAATCCCATACAAACCCGCCGATTATGACTTTTTGAAAACCGACACTTATCCGACCCGTCGCTGGAGAGGCGGTGAGCTGACACCACGCTGGTAGGTGTGCGATGCTGGCAAGGGTTAATACTCTCACTTTTAACGGATTGGAAATTCTTGATGTTGATTTGCAAGTTCAGCTAGCTTCGGGATTGCCGGCTTTCAACATTGTGGGGTTGCCAGATAAAGCCATTGCC
The DNA here is from genome assembly GCA_944391475.1 of uncultured Alphaproteobacteria bacterium. Lineage (GTDB taxonomy): Bacteria > Pseudomonadota > Alphaproteobacteria > RF32 > CAG-239 > MGBC133411. The sequence continues at coordinate 2,244 of CALXTR010000023.1, forward strand.
GAAAGTAAAGAACGTGTCAGAGCGGCACTCCAATCTCTTGGACTGTCCTTACCGGCTAAACGCATCACTATTAACTTATCTCCGGCAGACCTATTAAAAGAAGGCTCTCATTTTGACTTACCTGTAGCACTCGGGCTTTTGGCGGTGATGGGTATTGTTCCCAATGAAAGTGTGGCTGATTATGTGGTTTTAGGTGAGCTAGGCCTTGATGGTTCTATTATTTCAGTCAATGGTGTTTTGCCGGCGGCTATTCATGCCAACACCAAAAACAAAGGGCTCATTTGTCCGGCCGAAAATGGAAGCGAAGCCGCTTGGTCGGGACTTAAAGATATTATTGCGCCCAACACATTACTTGAGCTTATCAACCATCTCAAAGGGGTGCAAACTCTATCTGCTCCCATACGCAAGCAAGCACAGAGCGCAACCAAATTTTTAGACATGAGTGACGTAAAAGGTCAGGAAAGCGCTAAACGTGCTCTGGAAGTGGCCGCTGCCGGCGGGCACAATCTGTTAATGATTGGGCCTCCAGGATCAGGCAAATCCATGCTGGCAGCAAGACTACCCTCAATCTTACCACCAATGACGCCCGAAGAAGCACTTGAAACCAGCATGATCCACTCAATTGCCGGTGCGCTTAAAGACGGCAAAATCAGCTTTGAGCGCCCGTTTCAGGCCCCACACCACACCGCTTCCACTCCGGCTTTGGTCGGTGGCGGTCGCAAAGGTCAGCCGGGCGAAATTTCTTTGGCAAACAACGGTGTGTTGTTTCTAGATGAGTTGCCTGAGTTCAACCGCCCTACCCTTGAAGCTCTCCGCCAGCCACTTGAAAATGGCACGGTTACAATCTCACGCGTTCATGCTCACACAACCTATCCGGCAAAATTCCAACTAGTGGCTGCGATGAACCCTTGTCGGTGCGGTCATCTTGGAAACCACGAACTGGAATGCGCTCGAGCCCCAATCTGCGCGCAAGAATATCAGTCCAAAATATCGGGACCACTGCTTGATAGAATCGACATTCAAATTGAAGTACCGGCAGTGAGCCCTTGGGATTTGGCCGATGTCAAAAAAGGCGAAAGCTCGGAAGATATTCGCAAACGAGTGATTGAGGCAAGAAAAATTCAAAAACAGCGTTTTATTGACGCAGGATTGCCCGAGCTTAACACAAATTCAGAACTAAAAGGCCAGGCTTTAGAACGTTTGGCCGAACTTGATGATAGTGCACAAAAGCTTCTAATCAGCTTTGCGGAGAAAAATCAACTCTCGGCGCGGGCTTATCATCGAACAATCCGTTTAGCAAGAACAATTGCGGACTTGCAAAATAAAATAAAAGTTAGTAATATGCACGTGGCAGAAGCGCTTTCTTATCGGCGTGCATGGCCAAAAAAGAGTGTTTAGGAGACAAATGATGAAAGTTAACAATCAGTTGAAGTTGTTGTTTTCGGCAGCATTGCTGGTATCTTGTTCTTATCGTAGTCCGGAAGTGTTGCCTTGTATGTGTGACAACCCAGACAATACTTTGGGAATGATGCCTTGTATTTGCGGGCTAAACGATGGCTCAAGTAAAAAACAAACCGCACCTGTTCAGCAAAAACAGGCACCGCAGAAAGTGGTTAGCCGTCAGGCTTATGCTAATCGCAGCCAACAAGTTCTTACCAGAGCTCCTGAACTTGAACAAGAACAGATTGTGGTACGTAGAAAAGTCTCCAAACGCGTTGCGCCAATCTCCAGACAAAACGCTCAGGTGCTTAATCGTCGATATACCGAAAAAGTTTATTATGTAGATGAGCCCGCTATTGATGTGTATGAGCAACTTCATCATTTGCGCGATGACTTTGCCTCCGTTCAGCTTGCCCATGTGGATTTTCGTCTCCAAAATGCTAACCATAACTTTGGCAAAGATAAACTCGGAAATTATCGTTTCAGAATCTTTGGCTGCCGCAGAGAAAGCAAAAATGTGTTCCTCAACGAAGGACGCGCAATGGAAAAAGATATGCGTTTCTTTGACATCTTTTTTGACACCATTAACCCTGTCTATCCGGTGGTCGTAGATAAAGATGATGCCAACTTCCGTAATTCTGACAAGATTAAAACTCCGGAATATATCTTAACTGCGGAAATTACCGATTATTTCATGAATATTTGTGATGAATATGATTGGAATCAGGCTAAGAAGAAAAAACTCCGCACCGGTACTTCTGAAATTACCGTAACTTGGAGATTGATGGATTTGTGCAAACAGCACGTTTATTGGAAAGGAACCACAACCGGTTATGGCGAAGTTAACAGCGGCGAGCCTAATGGCGAAACAATGCTCATAGAACGTGCATTTGCAGAAGCGCTGAATAACCTGACCTATGATCAAGGTTTTGAAAAACAAATGCTCAAACGTGTTAGCCCAGAACAACTGATGAAACAACAGCGTTGTTTTGACAAGACTGAAGAAGATATTGATTCTTTCCAATGCCAGTTTAAAGAAGATTTATTGCGCTTGGAAAATGATTATATTGAATATGACAGCCCATGCGTTTCCCGCAAATATCGCAACAGCGCAGATGTTCGTCGTGGGGTGGACTATCGCGAAAAAGTACGTGAGGTTTGCCGCGAACATCGTTGCAACAATCGATATGAGGTGATTGAAGAAGAAATTCCGATGGAGGAAACTTATGAGTTGGATACTTCTCGGGATATCTATATTGATATTGAAGATCGTGATGATTTGCGCTTAGAAGAAAAAAGCGGCTTTGAGGCTCTTGGCTCTGCAATTGAACAAAGCGGAGGCGCTGAGGCAACAACTTCTCTAACCAATATGACCAAAACTAAAGATGATTATTGGGTGGAAGTTCCTCTCACCGAAGAAGCGTCTGAAATTACGGTAACCAACAGAGAAAAAACCGAAAAATCTGCTTTTGACGGTAAAAATAAGCTCTGCATTATGGCTCAACAACCTTATACCCAAATGAATGCAGAAAATGTTTATCGTTTGCGTAAGGCAATTTTGGGAATCGAAAATGCTAACGGTAAAAAAGGCGCCGGACTGCTGCTTTCTGAGCAATTTGTGCTTACCTCTGCTGATTTGTTGACCAAAGAGGAGAACAGCTTTAAGGTTAAGACAATTAGCGGTAAAGAAACAACTGCCAATGCGGTTAGAGTTAACCCCAATAAAAATGTGGCACTCTTGCTCTTAGATGAAAAAATCAGTGATGTACGTCCTCTGCCCTTAGCAACCGGATTGCCGGAAGTTAACAAAGATGTTTACATGACATTGGGTATCAGCGATTTGGAAGGCGATGTTGAAGGGGCTCTTGACAGCAATGGTAAAGTGACCGGATATCGTTACTCTCCAGAACGCGGAGCTGAGATTTTGGTTAGCACTTCGGTTCAAGATATTACCTTGGGCGGAGCACTTGCTGACAAAAAAGGAAACATTATCGGCATTGCACACTCGGGTAAAAAATCTGAAGATGGTCCTGATTTGTTTATCCCGATTGAAACTGCGCTTGAAGCTCTTGATTTGAGTATTTGCGGCGAGGTTTTAAAGGTTGATGAGAACTCGGGCATTCAAGAAGTGGTTGAAGTCAAAAAAGAGGTTAAATCTTCAGGTATTGCACAAGCAATTGATGAGGATAAAACCGATAAGGCTCCGAAACCAATGAGTAATAAAGAAAAGAAATAAGCTTGACTTAGATGCTCTAACACCTCCCTAATCGGGAGGTGTTTTTTTGGAGTGTATACAATTATTTTTTTATTAATAATTGTACATTACAACATGCAACACATTGTTTTTAATAAATATATTTTCATTAAGACAAAATTTGCAGTAAAAAACATTAACCTTTTCTTCAAGAATATTTACTATACTTTCAAGCACGATATATTTTAGGTCTATTACAATTTGGTGGGGACAAACTGTTAATGACCATGAAAGTTTCGTATTGATAGAAAACAATCACATATTTTAATAATTAAAACACTATGTGTTCCTAGAATTGGAGAAAAAAAATGGCAGATATTTCATTAACAGCAAGTATGCGTTCAAACTTGCTTTCCTTACAGCAGACACAGTCGCTGATGGATACTACTCAAGAACGCCTTTCTACAGGTAAGAAAGTTAACTCAGCTATTGACAACCCGTCTTCTTACTACACAGCTCAATCTTTAACGAATCGTGCCGGTGACTTGAGTGCTTTGCTTGACAGCATGGGGCAAGCCATTCAAACCATTCAGGCTGCCGATGAAGGTATTAAGACCATCACCGAGTTTGCTGAACAAGCGAAAGCTGTAGCTAACTCCGCTCGTGACGAAGCAATCAAAACGGCAGTTGATGGCACTGCTACCGTAAATAAATCTCTAGCCGCTCTTGGTGCAACAGATAAAATCACTTTGAGTATCACCGGTCCTGATGGTGTCACCCAAACAAAAACTGCTACTATGGGCTCTCAAACCGGAGCAACTCAAGTACAAGGAGAAATCGGAACAAAAATCAAAGCTGCTGATTCTACAGCTATTGCTTCGGCGGCTGTTGATACTGAAGGCAACTTGGTTATTAAAGCCAATGCCGGATACAAAGTGGCAATCACTAAAGTTGAGGGCACAAATCTCGGGACTGCAGGAGCTTTTACAATTGGCAAAGTAGCTTCTACTCCGGCTGCAGATGCCAACGAAAACGCAGAAGCTTCTCGGGCAAAATTAGCTGAACAGTTTAATAATATTTTGGCTCAAATTGATAAAGTTGCTAATGATTCTAGCTACAAAGGTATTAACTTGTTGCAAAGCAATGACCTCAAGGTCGTATTCAATGAAGACCGCTCTTCTGACTTGATAGTGGAAGGCAAAGATGCTTCTTCTACCGGTTTGAAAATTTCTGCCGCTGTCAATGATTGGGCAACTGATGCTGATATTGAAACTTCAATTCAGCAAATTGAAGATGCTATCAATGAATTGCGCACCATGTCTTCTGAGTTTGGTAACAACTACTCTATCGTTCAAAGCCGTGAATCCTTCACCGAAAATATGATTAACGTATTAGAAGAAGGTTCCGATAAGTTGACCTTGGCTGACATGAACGAAGAATCAGCTAATATGTTGGCTCTTCAAACCAGACAGCAGCTCGCTATTAACTCTCTTAGTTTGGCTTCTCAGGCTGCTCAATCGGTGTTGAAACTGTTCTAATTGCAATTATTGCAATCAGCTTAAAAGGCGGAGGGTTCTCCGCCTTTTTTGTGCGCTGAATAATTGCTCACAATTCAACGAACCAAGTAAAAAAAACCTTGCTGAATGGTGCTTTATTGTGTAACTTAGGTATAAATATTTTAGGTCTATGTGGGTGATGATATGATTGCCAAGTTGAAAGGAATAATTGACACTATTGGTGAGGATTATTGCATTATTGATGTGAGTGGAGTGGGCTATTTGGTGTTTGCTTCCGCTAAAACTCTAAGCAAGATGATTAAAGGGGCTGCGGCCTCTCTCCTCATTGAAACAGTGGTGCGTGAAGACAGCATTACGCTCTATGGTTTTGCCGATGCCTGGGAAAAAGAATGGTTTAATACTTTAACCAAAGTGCAAGGTGTGGGCGCTAAAGTATGTCTCAGCATTCTTTCAGTATTGAGCCCCAATCAATTAGCGCAAGCAGTATCTGCCCAAGACAAGGCCTCATTTACCAGAGCCAGCGGCGTGGGTCCGAAACTCGCGGCTCGTATTGTTACTGAACTCAAGGACAAGATTGTGACTATCCCAATTACTGACAGCTTAAAGGAGATAGAAATGAATCCGAACCAAGAGACTGAGAACTATGAAGACAGCATTACCGTGCTTAATGCCAGCAACGACCCTTCTAAAACCGATGATGCAATTTCGGCTTTGGTTAACCTTGGGTATCAGCGTTTGGAGGCTTATCGGGCGGTTAATAAGGCGGCAATGTCAGCGCCAGATGCAGACACCCCTGCCCTAATTAAGCTGGCACTTAAAGAATTTGCCAATAAGGAAGTATGATGCTAGAGGAAAGACTGGTTAGTCCGCGAAAAACTGCGGAAGACGAAAACGGTGTTAATGCCCCAATTAGCCTTAGGCCAACAAGCCTGAGTGAGTTTGTAGGGCAAAGGCAGGTTTGCGAAAATTTGAAGATTTTTATTGAAGCAGCCAAGCAGCGCGGTGAAGCCTTAGACCATGTTTTGCTGTTTGGCCCTCCGGGGTTGGGCAAGACCACACTGGCCTCAATTATTGCCAAAGAGCTTGGGGTTGGGTTTAGAGCAACATCAGCACCGATGATTTCAAAATCCGGTGATTTGGCGGCAATTCTTACTAATCTGGAACCAAACGACGTATTGTTTATTGATGAAATTCATCGGCTTAATCCGGCGATTGAAGAAGTGCTATATTCAGCAATGGAAGATTTTCAGCTCGACCTAATTATCGGTGAAGGGCCATCGGCGCGCTCAGTACGAATTGATTTACAACCCTTTACCCTTGTGGGCGCCACCACTCGTTCGGGTATGCTTTCAACCCCGCTTAGAGAGCGTTTTGGGATTCCGCTACGGCTCGATTTTTATAGCCCCGAGGAGCTAGAAAAAATCGTGACCCGTGGGGCATCGCTACTTGGAATGCCGTTATCTCGAGAAGGGGCAATGGAAATTGCTAAGCGTTCGCGAGGAACTCCTCGTGTGGCCGGACGCCTGCTGCGCCGCGTGCGTGACTTTGGAGCTGTGTGTGGAGCCAATGAAGTGGACAACAAAATTGCTGACAATGCCTTGCGCCGGCTTGATGTTGACAACTACGGACTTGATGCATTTGACCGTCGTTATCTTAACTGCATTTTGCAAAACTATGGCGGAGGGCCGGTTGGAGCCGACACCTTGGCCGCAGCTCTTTCGGAAGAGCGCGACACGATTGAGGAAGTGATTGAGCCGTTTTTGCTCAAGCTCGGTTTCTTACAGCGTACTCCCCGCGGGCGAGTGATTTCGGATTTGGGCTGCCAATATCTTGGCGTACCCAAGCTCAAGAAAAATGTTAAACAATTTGATTTATTAGACTTGGTTGAGGAATAAAAAAAATGACAAACATCCAACCCATGATGACAGATGACGGAACTTTTTATTGGCCGGTACGCATATACTATGAAGACACCGATGCCGGTGGAATTGTCTATTATGCCAACTATCTGAAATTTGCCGAACGAGCCAGAACTGAATATTTGCGTGCTCTGGGTTTGGAGCAAAACTCCGATTTGGCCGCCGAAGAAAAAATCGGCTTTGCGGTGCGTCACTGCGAGATTGACTACCAAAAACCGGCCGTGCTTGATGACCTCCTCAAGGTTAGTTGCAAGATTTCGGAGCTCGGCGGAGCTTCTTGCACCATGCATCAGGAAATCAGCCGCGTTGATGGAACTTTGCTTGTTTCTCTTGATGTCAAAGTGGTATGCATGAACTTAGCCAAACTCCGTCCGATACGTCTGCCGGAAAAATTGGTGCAAAAGGTTGAAAAATATATCTAAATTAATTGAATATTTAATATTTTATGATAATCATTCTATCCAAGAATGAATAATTTTATTTTTTTAGCGAGAGAAAAATGGATACACAAACTTTAAGCGATGTTACGCAAACCGCAGCTCAAACCATGTCAATGTGGGATTTGGTTTGGGCTTCCGATATGGTGACCAAAGTGGTGATGATTGGGTTGATTGCCGCTTCGGTCTGGTGCTGGGCGATTATTATTGAAAAAGTCGGCACACTGCGCGAAGTCAAACAGCGCTCCAACAAATTTGAAGAGCGTTTTTGGTCCGGCGGCTCGCTTGACCGTTTGTATGATTCTATCGGCAACCACCCCTCGGACCCGATGTCGGCGATGTTTGTATCAGCCATGAAAGAATGGAAACGTACCAACATCATGAAATCCAAAACCGATCGTGGTTTGCGCGGGGTTTCTTTGCAACAACGTATTGAAAAAGCCATGATGGTTTCAATGGACAAGGAGCTTGATGATTTAGACACCAGAATGGGCTTTTTGGCCTCAACCGGTTCGGCCGCACCACTGGTGGGGTTGTTTGGTACGGTTTGGGGGATCATTAACAGTTTTAATGCAATTGCGGCGACCCAAAGCAACTCGCTTTCAGCAATGGCTCCGGGTATTGCTGAAGCATTGTTTACAACCGCATTTGGCTTGATTGCCGCAATTCCGGCCGTGATTGCTTATAACAAAATTTCTTCGGACATTGATAGTTATGCTAAACGCTTGGACAACTTTATGGCCGAGTTCTCAAGCATTCTATCTCGCGAGATTGATGACACCGCCATTAAAGCTGATATGGCTGGAGAATAATTGATGATTTATTACCTGCAAAACACTAATCGCCGCCAGCGTAAATCTCGCCGTAATGCTGATATCAACATCACAAATCTGATGGACGTGATGATGGTGTTGTTGGTGGTATTTATGGTGGCGGCTCCGCTCATGACCTCGGGTATTGCGCTCAACTTGCCCAAAGTGGGTGGTAAGGCTCTTGAAGGCAAGGAAACTTCCATTAATGTGAGTGTGGACAAAGAGGGATATTACTACATCGGCGAGACTGAAATTCCGGCAGATAAAATTGTGGACAAGCTCAAAGCCATTATTTCAGCCAATCCGGAACTGAGTGTGACGATTTCGGGTGATACCAGCACTGAATATGGGCGGGTTATTGGCTTGATGGCTCTGCTCAAAGAAGCCGGTTTTGAAAAAGTCGGCCTTAAAACTGAACCGAAACCAAGAAAACTTTAATTTGAAACTATAATCCATGAACAGCGCTCTTAAAAAATCTATCGCTCTGCACATCTTGGTATTTCTACTATTTATTATAGATTTACCAATGTTTGGGCGCAGTCAGTTGACGATGGATCAAGTGCCGATTATTGTGGATTTGAAAGATGTTAAAATCTCAGAAATTACCAACTTGCCGCCCAAGGCTAAGTTTGGTGATGAGGACAAAGAGGCAACCAGAGTTAAACCTAAAAAGGAAAAGCCGCAATATGATGATGACCAACCGGAGGAAGAAGTAAGACCTCAGGAGAAAAAAGCCGAATCTGAGCCCGAGCCCGAAAAGGAAGAAGTAGAACCTGAGCCTAAAAAAGATTATTTGGCCGCACCGCAACCCAAAAAGCCTAAAGCGCCTAAAGCAAAGCCGGCTCCTAAGAAAATCATGCCGCCAAAATCTAAACCCAAACCCAAAATAAACAAACCTGCTCCCAAAAAAGAACAGGAAAAGAAGCCACAACTGGCTAATCCACTTAAGAGTTTGCTTGCATCCGTTGACCAGATGGAGAAAAATATCGGGGCGGAAGATACGGAAGCCACAATTAAATCAGGGACTGAGGTCAACAACATGGGGGTTGAAGGCGGTACGAAAGGTTCATATTTCAGCGAGCTTTCTATCTCAGAAATTGATGCGATTGCCGGACGGCTGCGGGCTTGTTGGAACCTAGACCCCGGGGCAATGGGAATCGAGAACATGATTGTGGAAATCAGAGCCTCGCTCAACCAAGACGGCTCGGTGCGCAAGGTGGATATTTTGGATAGTTCACGTTACAATTCCGACCCGCATTTCCGTTCGGTGGCAGATAGTGCCAGACGTGCGGTATTTATCTGCGGTCCGTACAAAATTTTTGCCGACCGTTATGCCGATAAATATGACAAGTGGAACACACTCTTGCTCAGATTTAATCCGCTGAATATGCAGATTAATTAAGCCGTAAATTCTTGGCATAATTTTCAATTGTAATGTATCTCTTTTATTCTTACTCTAACTCTTGCAGTTTAGAGATAAGCTGTGGTGTCTGAAAAACACCCTACAGATATTTCCACCTGAGGTGGAGTGCGCGAGATAAGCCGTTTTCGGTCGAATAAGCGTGACTGTGTCAGTACAGTTTTTCAGCTCCCCGCCTTTTCTTTCGAATGGGCGGTTTTGTTTTAATCAAAACTTTAGGAGCAAAACTTATGATAATTAAAGAATTTCATATTGAGAAAATCCGCCGTGCCATTGGACATGAGCTTATGCTTATTCGCTGGCAGAAAGGTATCACCAAAAAACAACTGGCCGCCCAATTTAACATTCCACCAAAATTTATTGACCGCACCGAGATTGGCCGATACACCAACCTGAGCTTAATTAAAAAACTGCTTATTTTCTACAACAAAGAAATCAGAATCGAACTCATCGACAAGCAATAAACAAAACCCCGACTGTCAGTCGGGGCTTTTCTTTATCTGATTATTTTTTCTTAAACTGCGCGTTATAAAGCATTAGATATGCGCCGTCTTCAATTTTGAGCAAGTCTTCGTGCTTGCCCTGCTCAATTATCTCACCGTCGTTTATCAACACAATCTTATCGGCATTTTGCACGGTGGACAATCTATGCGCAATCACAAATACCGTGCGGTCTTGCATGAGGTTGTCAATGGCTTTTTGGACCACCGCTTCCGACTTATTATCAAGAGCCGAGGTGGCCTCGTCTAAAATTACAATCGGGGCATTTTTGATAAAGGCGCGTGCAATTGCCAATCTTTGGCGCTGACCGCCCGACAGCAAGGTACCGCGCTCGCCGATATCCGTATCCATACCATCTTCCAGACTATCAACAAAATCATCTAGGTAGGCCATTTTTAATGCTTGGCGAATTTCTTCTTCAGTAGCATCTTCTTTGCCCAACAAGATATTGCTTCTAATCGTACCATCAAACAAAAAGTTATCTTGGAAAACAACAGCGATTTTATCGCGCAACGAATCTAGAGTGTAATCTCTGATATCTTGACCATTAATCGATATTTCGCCAGAAGTTACATCGTAAAAGCGGGGCAGCAAATTGACCAAAGTGCTTTTTCCACCGCCAGAATTTCCGACAACGGCTACCGTAGTGCCTGATTTTACCTCCAGATTGATATCTTTTAAAACCGGAACACCCGGAACATATTCAAAACATACATGCTTAAAGCTAATATCATTATGTTGGCTTTCCAGCTGTTTGGCATCGGGCTTGTTGGCAATGCTGGGTTTAATATCTAAAACTTCCATTACGCGCTCAATGGCCATGAACGATACCATAACCGCGTTGTAGTTCTTGCCAATTCCTTTAATTGGGCCATAGAGCATAATCAGCGCAGTCAAGAACGACACAAAGCTACCACTGGTGATAACACCATTTACAATCAAATAACTACCATAACCAATAACTGCGGCAATACCGATAGACACAACAATGTGCATCATTGGGGTCATCCAGGCGGTTTTTTGCACCAGTTTTATCCCTAGCTTAAAAATGGTACGGAGTTTTTCATCAAAACCATGATATGTCCGCTCTTGAAGATTGTATGATGCAATCGTTTTGGCGCCGGCATAGGTCTCGTTGTAGTTAGTCAGAATTTTAGAGGCTTCGACAACGCCTTGCATAACCACACCTTTTATCCTACGTTTAACTTGAGATAGCGGCAGCAATGCGCAGAGCAAAACTAAAATGGCAATTATCGATAACTGCCACGAATTGTATATCAGCACGCCAATTAGTGACAAGGATGAAAACAGACGCGAAACAAACAGCTTGACATTATCGACCATACTGGCACAAGCTTGGTCGGCGTCGGTTGAAAAACGCTGCACAATGTAACCCGAATTATTCTTATCATAATATGCAGGCTCTAAAAACAGCAATTTGCGGTACAGCGCGCGTTTCAAATCTTGGGTAATTTTGAGACCCACCCAAGCATTGAGGTAGGTGGCAAAGTAGTTCAATCCGCCTTGGAGAACCGTAAAACCAACAATCGCAAAGGGAATATACCACGAAGCATCTATATTCTTTTCAACCAAAACTACATCCATAAACGGACGCAAAGCCCAAGCTACCACCGCATCTAAAGCACCAATCGGAATACTTAATAAAACCGCAACCAAGGCTCTAAACCAATAGGGTTTGATAAAAGGCCACATTTTTTTGTAGTGCTCGGAAAAATGCAAATCTGCAACGTTTATCTCTGCTTTTTTAGACATGATATCCTCTAGTATATGAGCTTAAGCCATTATGAATTTGATTATAAAGTATATGATTGCCAGTTCAAAAGCAACCACCATCATAAATGATGTTTGATAACTCCGTTTTTTGGTCTTGTGGTGGAACAATTTTTGCGCCAGCAAGGCTCCCGGCCAACCTCCTAAAAACTCTAAAGTATGCAAATTGGCCTCAGGAACTCGCCAATCACCTTTACGGGCGGCTCGCTTGTCAACATAGTAGGCCAGCATGGTAACCGGATTAATAAAAATAAGCTGGAAAACCACAAACATCATGAAGGTTTTAGGCGCAAACGGCGTACATTTAAAATAGTGCGTTTCTATATAGTATGCACTCAAAATAACCAGTGCACTGTGGAGAATGTAAAAACTGTTTTTTTGCAGCGGACGCAATACTGCTAAAAGTCCTATTAAAACCGCCGTGAAAGTAATGACCATAAGTCCTAACCTTTATTTGTTAAATTTAGCACTAATCTACATAATTTTTCTAAAAATTGCAAACAAAGAAATTAGCTCCATAGCTGCTTTGATGCATTTGTAGTGAATAACTCAAAAAACTAATGCCAAAATTTAAAATTTATTTATACTGACATTAAGATTGAACTTGAGGATGTGCAAAATGAAAAAAACTTTGGCGATGTTTGCTTTAATGTGCAGCGTTTCGGCTTGCAATCGTACCGCTGTGTTTCCTGATGAAGATGAGGTCTTGACCTTAAATGCACCGCAGCCAACGGTTGAGGAGCAAAAACCTCAGCTCAAACCTCAGCCCCTACCACAACCTAAAATGCAACGTGTGGAATATGTGGATGAAGAAGGAAATGTGCTCGAAGTACGCAATGAGCCGGTTGCTCCATTGCCGCCTAAACATGAGCCAAAACCACACCACCCCAAAGAAATTCGTTATCAAGAAGTGGAGCCACAACTCCAAGTCTTGGCACCTAGCGGGGATTATGGTTTGGAATATCGCGATGCTCAAGAAGTAAACTTTGAGGCCAACATCGACCCTCAAGTATATGCGATTGTTGCGCGCAGAACTCTTAACAAAATGTTAGATGAAACTGCTCCTTTGTATGAAACCAAAGATGATGAAGTTCCTTCCTTGTATTTGCGCGATGTCAAAATTTATGATGATCGTTTGCCCGATGGATTTTATCAGGCTCACAAAGAAACTCAAAAAATCTTGGAGAATTCTCATACCTTCAAATTGACCAACAACAAATACGAAGCCGATTATTTTCTTGAAACAGAAATTGATACTGCGGAAATTCTTAATTATGATTCTCCGGTGATTATTTATCGTCTGGTGTTGTTAGACCAACGTAACGGTGTGATTAAAGAATGGAAAGAAAATATCCGTCGTGTGCGAAATGATGACAGAAGTTGGTGGTAATGCATTGGAATAAGTTTATTCTGGCGCCGCTGTGGTGTTTTTGTTGCGGCTCTATTCAGGCTCAAGAAGTTGCTCTGCCCTCATCGTTAGAGGTGTATGGTAATGCTTGTGATAAAATTAGCAAAGATGAACCAAAATCTTCGGTACGCGTTAGAGTTACCGACATGGCTAGCTATGCGGCGGCCGAAAATATGCCGGAACTCGCGCAATATCGCAAGCAGCTTAATGACCACGATTTTAGTATCCTGATTTATAATCTGATTGATAATTATCTTGACGATATTACAGTGAAAACTTTGGTCGAAGATGGTCGTGAGCTTTGCGTGGAAGTGCGCGGAAAAATTAAGCCTGAGAATATGCAAATTGCTTGGAGTGAAACCCAAGAAGAGCTTAAACATCGGGCCGAGATTGCTCAAATGGAAGCTAATGCTCATCCCAATCCTCAAGAGCTTTATCCTAAAGTTGATGCTCCAACGCCTAAAATGCTAATTCAGCCCAATGGAATCTCTGATACACCGCCGGCAAAGTTATATTTTGAGCCAACACGTTTTTATAATAATACACGCTCGAACAATTTTGCTAAAGTGCTAAAGCAAATTTTTGCCGATATGCCCAATATTCAAATTGTGGACACGCCACGAGAGGCTGATTATACAATTTATTCTGACGTGTTGCGCGCTAAAGTCGATCCGATTAATGACCACAACAACCGTTTGCAAATGGTAGTATCTTTGGAGCTTCGGAATGCTGAAAACCATATCCTGATTACTGAACACCAGAATCGGTTTGTATTGTTTAGCACCGAAGAAAATGAGCAAGACGTAGCTTTTCGTTTACTTAAAAAGCTGTTTAAGAACGCGGCAAAGCTGTTGTATAAGAAAATTGAACGCGACAACAACCGTGATGCCTCAAAAGAACGAGCACAAAGCGAGTTTATAACCCCCAATCCTTAGCTAAGTCAGTTTCTGAGCTCGAGATTTCTGTAGGTTTAGAATTTTCTTCATATAGCTTTTGTTTGGCTTGCGCATCTTCAGGGTGTTCGCTGATATTTTTGAGTTTGATTTCGTAATTATACAAACGTTTGACACCAACAGAAGTATGGTAGCCTTCAATTTTTTGGTTAAGGCTTTTGGTGGCACTTAAACATTGAGACAACGGAATATCTGTATAATATATGGCGGAGACATCAGTAAAACCACGGTCATGGTACAATGCATATTCAAAGCCAAGACGGTGATTTTTAACCGTTTCAGCCACCAAGCGTTGAATATTTTTGAAATGCTCGGCATAATCAAGCTGATTATAAGTGGCTACAAACTCTTGCAAAAGGAAGTTACCTGCAGCTTGAGAAGTTGAGATAAGTTTATCTAAGAGATGTATATTTCCGGTTAATAAAGCAAAGCGAATAAAGGTTTCTCCAAACAAATCCTGATTATTATGCAAGTCAGAAAAACGTGGCTGCAAAATTGTTAGCCCCATATCTAACATACCAAGAGATAGCAATAGTTCGGTATAGATATGTTCCATATAAGGGGATATCTTACCGCCGATTTTCCAGATTTTGTGTGCCAAGGCTCTGGCTTTATCTGCATTTCCTTGCATTTGCTGATTTTTTAGCAAGACAATCAGACCGCTTATATCTTCCGGAACTTGCTGGAGCTTGCCATACAGCTCTTGCTCAACCTCCAGCAACAAATCACTTCGATGGTAAGGTATATGGTTTAAGCGCTCTAAACTTTCCAAAAACTCATATTCAAACTCTGAGGACATAGCTATGCTCCCTTGCGTTCTAAAATGAAAGTAGCCGGTCCATCATTGATTAAGCCAACTTTCATATCGGCTTGAAAAACTCCGGTTTGTACCGGTATATTTTGCGCACTAATGCAGCGGACAAATTCTTCATAGAGAGGATTAGCATCATTTGGAAGTGCCGCTGCCTCAAAACCAGGACGGTTTCCGCGTGTGGTATCGGCGCATAAAGTAAACTGTGAGACGGCTAAAACCTCTCCTTTGATGTCGATGACCGAGCGGTTCATTTTGCCGTTTTCATCTTCAAAAATGCGCAAATTGCAGACCTTGCGTGCGAGATATTCTGCCTCAGAGGCTCTATCTCCTTTTTCTACCCCGACAAAAACCAAGAGGCCTTTATTGATGGCAGAAACCTTTTGACCATTGACAACCACCGAGGCTTCAAGCACTCTTTGAACCAATATTTTCATTGATGAACCTTTATAACATAGTTTTAGTTTAGTATAGCGGCCTAATCTTAACATAAGATGAATTATGCTAAAATATATCGGCATATTGCTTTATTTTATTTGGGCAGTTTTGTCGAGCAAAGATGACAACAACTACGTATGTATTGTATATACTACGAAATCACGCCCATTAATTATAGACAAAAACTCCTTTACTATTTGATTTTTGTATGATATACTGCTCATATAATGAGAATTTGGAAGGAGTTTTCCGATGAATTGGAAAGAAAAAGTAGTTACTGCGGCAGTTTTTGTTTCGTCTATGTTTGGCGGAGGCGCAAAAGCATCTGCAGCGAATAGCAGTTCACCAAGCCCAGAACCAAATACCGAAATGCAGAGCCGAGTGCAATATTCGAATCGGAATGGCGGAGCAACTTATAATTATCCGCAACAGAAAGAAAAATCTGTTTTTGAAAGGTGGGTCGGAAACACCAAAGACCAAATTAAACGTGAAATCGAATATGGTAAAACTCGTATTTCTGAAAGTGGCGCAAATGCCGTAAGACAAGCGGCGGCCGATATCAATCGAGCTGTGGAAGACGCTCGTTGGAGAGCGAGAATGAAACAGCAAGATGACAAAAACTATGCTAACGAATTTGGAAATGTGGTGTGTAATGCTTTGGTGGTCAAATACCAAGTGGACCATGGGCGCAGTCTGATGGATTATATTCCAAATGATGTCCGAAAAGACATTCACAACATTGCTGCCGGTCATGTAAAACAAGTATACAAGCTCCTACGCAGCAACACTAACGAAGATGTATTGTATGAATATATGGGAAATGCTTTGCAAGGTGTTACATATAATCAGGCAACCCAAAAATATACTTATGCCGGTGAGTGGGCTACGATTAATGGAAATATTTTGGATCAGATGTCGATTAAAAGCCGAAACTACACCATTGGCGGTGCTGCTAGACAATATGGTCGCTAAGCTAGTGAGTTAGGAATTTTTCAAAGGGAGTTAACATAATGGCGGATAGCAAACTTTCTTATTATGCTAACATGATTGGGTATATTTATACCTTTATGGAAGTGGTAGATAATGGTAGTATCAGAAATGATAAGGCCTTGCAAAACATTGAACAAGCTAAGCAAATGGCTGAAGATGTAGTAAAACTCCCTAAAGAAAAAAGAACCGAGGCCATTGTTAATGCCATTCCGGGGATTGAGATTCAGCGTATGGGGCAACACCGCTTGGTGATTTATAAAGGTAAAGCTTTTCAACTTAAAAATACCGGAACTCCTAAACGTATTGAAGAAATCTATCAACCCATGAACGCGGAAGATATCCAAAACTTTGTGCTTAGCCACGAAGTCTACAACAAAATTATGCGCGAGAATCGTCAATAAAACATATATGACAATATAATCGCCGCCACAATCCCTGCTAGGTCGGCCAGCAATGCAAAAGGCAAAGCTGCGCCGACTTTACTTATTTTTACAGCCCCGAAATATACGGCCAAAACATAAAAAGTGGTTTCGGTGGAACCCTGAATGACCGAAGAGACAAAAGCCGGAAAACTATCGGCGCCATAGGTCTGCATGGTTTCTATCATCATGGCGCGAGCCCCACTGCCCGATAAAGGTTTCATAAAGGCAGTCGGCAAGGCGGCAACAAAATCCGTATTAATTCCTAACCAAGCAAAAATATTTCCAAATCCTGACACGATATAATCTAGTGCACCGGAAGCCCGAAAAACCCCAATAGCAACCAACATGGCCACCAGATACGGAATAATCCGCACCGCTATCTCAAAGCCTTCTTTGGCGCCTTCAATAAAGGTTTCGTACACATTCAATTTTTTGACCAAGCCACTGACAATAAATCCGCAGACAAAGCCAAACAAAATAAAATTGCCCCAAGCGGCAGAAAGTTCCAGTCTCTTGTCTGCCGGTAAACTTCCGAAATACCATCCGACAAAGGCAATAAACCCTAGTCCGCCCAGCAAATAGGCCAACACAATCCGATTGAAAATATTGAGCTTTTGCACCGCCGCTACCGCCAAAAATCCAACCAAAGTCGAAACCGTGGTAGCACACAAAATCGGCACAAAAACCGCACTCGGGTTAAGGGAACCCATCTCGGAGCGGTACATCAAAATACTAATCGGGATTAAGGTAACCGCAGAGGCATTAATCACCATAAACAAAATCTGGGCATTACTGGCTCTATCCTTATGCGGGTTTAGGCTTTGAAGCTGCTCCATAGCTTTTAAGCCCATGGGGGTGGCGGCATTGTCTAACCCCAAGACATTGGCAGCAATATTCATTATCATGGAGGACATTGCAGGAGAGTTTGAGGGCACTTCAGGCATAATTTTGCGAAACAACGGGGCTAGCCCACGTGCCAAAAGTGCTGCCACACCTGAGCGTTCGGCAATTTTTAAGAGCCCGAGCCAGAGGCACAAAATTCCGGTTAAGTTGAGTGAAATCTGAAAAGCAACCTTGGCATCGGCAAAAGTGGAGTTTATCAACTCGCTCCATATTGAGCTATCGCCCAAGACCATTGCTCGCCACAAGGCAACTACAAAAGCAATCAGAAAAAATCCAGCCCAGATAAAATTTAGCATTCATCTCCTCCATTTTTGGCTCATAATAAGCCAAAATCTTAAAAATATCGCTAATAAATAAACTTGCTTAACTCATTTTCGGTTATGTGTATTTACAGTGTTAAATATTTATTCGTATAATTTTTAATCTTTATTTTTATGGAAACAAAAACATTATTGACCAAAGAAGTGCAAGAAAACTTCTTTAATGAAATGTGCAATGAGTATCAGCCGTGGTTGGAAGACGAGGAACCTGAGCTTAGCGTAGATGAGTTTGCAATTATCCTGAAACGAAACAGTATCAATATCTTTGCTCAAGCAATTGAGCACGCTGACATCGCTGAAGGATGCTATAAGCTCATGAAAGATGTCACCAGTCTAGAAATGCTAGTGGTATATTATAGCATGGTAGATGGTTCGGCGCCGGAAGGTTTTTGGGACAATCTTGATGCTACTAAGCTCCTAAAAGACAATCTTGAGGTAATTAAAAAGGTTAACTATCTTACCTTCTCGACATTGCACAAATTCGAGAAGTTGCGCAAGTTTATTTTGATTAATGGATATTTATCCGAATGCGATGAAGATGTGTTGATTGAGCTTTCAAAAAAGCAAGCATCGCCTCTGGAGTTTGAGGCGGCAAAACAAGTCTTTTCACATTGGACATCGGAACAAAAATGCGCCGAGCTTATCAAACTTAATCCTGAGCTAGTGTTGCAAATGACAGGTGTTGTCCCTGAAACAACACTCATAAAAGCGGCACTGATGGCTCAAAACACGGAAGTGTTGTTGAAGGCGTTTGAGGGAAATTGCTCTGACTCTTTGGTTTCAGGTTTAGTTAATGAGTTGATAGAATATCCCGATTTTGCTGCGGTGATGGACATCATCAGTAAAAATCATTGTGACTCACTAATTTGGAAAAAATTGATTAACTTACGTAAAATCGATTTGATTGTGGAATTACTTAATAACCGCAAGTATAAATTTCCGGCACTTTGGGAAGATGAATTGTTAAATATGGACAATTATACAATTAATCGAGCATATCTTAACCAGCATGCTCTCCAAATCAGTACACATGAAAGCTGTTTGTTTGATGTGGAAAATCGAGAAGAAATGGAAAAGTTGGTAACATGGTATAATAAGAAATATGGCTTTAGGGAAAAATATGCACAAGGGTTATGGGATAATATGCAACGCAAGAAGCTTAATACTTTCATAAAACGCTTGAAGTTCTTGTTTGGTTATTAAACTTTGGTCAAAACAAAAAAGGTTACTCACTTAGAGTAACCTTTTTAATTATCACTTATTCCTCTTCGGGGTTTTCTTCGCGATATTTTTTGCGCTCCCGCAAGAACACCACTACGCCATATGGAATCGACAAGGCATATAAGAACGTGGCAAAACCTAATGTAAACCACGGTTGGGTTATCAGCGAACTTACAAACAGCGCAATCGCAATCATCAAAAGGAAAAGACCTTCTTTAGTCACTCGCAAATGCTTGGTCGAAAAAGTCGGAATCCGACTAACCATCAAGAACGATACTACACAAAGCAGCGTTCCGCAAAAAGCGTGCGAGCGGACAAAGGTCAACCCCGGTGTATCAAAAGAAATCAACAACGGCATGAGCGCTAAAGCAGCTGCAGCCGGAGCCGGAACTCCCACAAAAAAATGAGTCCAATACTCAGGCTGAGGCTCATCGTCTAACATGGTATTAAACCGAGCCAAGCGCATCGACATACCAATTGCCATCAACAAGCAGAAAAACCAACCGTATTTAGGCAAATCGGAAAGCGACCACTGATAGAGCAAAATCGCCGGAGCAACACCAAAGCTTACAAAATCAGACAAAGAATCGAGCTCAGCGCCAAACTTGGTTGAGCCTTGCAAAAAGCGAGCGACACGACCGTCGAACCAATCAAACAAAGCGGCCAAGAAAATGCAAATAACAGCTTTGGTCCAGTCTTCCTGAATCGAGTAACGGATTGAGGTTACACCCGAACAAAGAGCTAACATAGTCACAATGTTGGGAGCAATTTTGCGGAAGGGCAAAGCTTTTAGCTTTTGCTTAGAAATCCGCAGTTGTTTGTTGATTTTTTTCACTATCTTATCACTCCTTCAACCTGAGCGGCTGAGCTTCCTAAATTGGCAATTACGGTTTCACCTGCAACCATGGTTTGACCTAAGCAAACTTGTGGCTCAACACCTTCGGGCAAATAGACATCTAGGCGAGAACCAAAACGAATCAGCCCGAAGCGTTCACCAGCCTTGTATTCTTGTCCGGCTTGAGCATGGCACAAAATGCGTCTAGCCACCAATCCGGCAATTTGCACAAAAGCAATTTCCTTGCCATTTTTGGTTTTCATCGAAAGAAGTTGGCGCTCATTGTCTTTGCTGGCCTTGTCCAAGGTGGCATTCAAAAACTTACCAGGGACATAAACCGCTTTAAGAATCTTGCCTTCGGCCGGAGCACGATTGACGTGAACATTGAAAACACTCATAAACACGCTAACCCGAGTGAACTCCTTATCGCCCAAGCCCAATTCTTCCGGAGCTTTGACTTTGGCAATCATTTGAACAATACCATCTGCCGGAGACACAACCACATTCTCAATATCGGGGGTAACACGCTCAGGATCGCGGAAAAAATAAAAACACCAAACGGTCAAAGCTAAGCCAATCCAGCCAAGCGGCTCCCAGAGAATCGCCAGCAAGGCTGTTATAGCAGCAAAAATCCCAACAAAACGCCACCCTTCGTTATTGATATTGGGCAGAATATATCTGCGCCAGGAAATGTCTATTGTTTTCATTTTATGTTTCCTTTAACTAAATTATTTGTCTTTAACAAAACATATTTTATCAAAAGAAACAAGTTTTATATTGCATTTATAAAAATTTCTTTGTATAACGTCACTAGTTGATGCGCTTGTGGCGGAACAGGTAGACGCTGCAGACTTAAAATCTGTTGGGAGCAATCCCGTGCCGGTTCGATTCCGGCCTAGCGCACCATTTGTAAAACAAAGGCTTTCAGCAATTTTGCTAAAAGCCTTGTTTTTTATTTCAAGATATAAAATTAAAAATTTGTCCCACCATAGTCCCACTTTTTTAGAGTATTTTAGGTGTCTTTG
>CALXTR010000024.1 GCA_944391475.1 uncultured Alphaproteobacteria bacterium
ACGGAGCACAGAGGCTTGAGCGTACTTAAGGGTACGTGAGCCTCGAGCACCGGAAGACGCCTTTAGTTCCCCCATAATATTCTCCCTAACACCTCATCAGACATCTCTGTCGCCTTTTTAACCTCCAAACTCCCCTTTTATCCGCTTGGTAAATTGGTTTTAGGGCGGGAAATGGAGGTGGCTCTACGGAGCACAGAGGCTTGAGCGTACTTAAGGGTACGTGAGCCTCGAGCACCGGAAGACGCCTTTAGTTCCCCCATAAAACCGATTTAAACTTCTTCAAAGATTATTTTAGCCTCCTCCATCCATATAATCCTTTCGATAACCCATTGGCTAATCTGTTGAATTTTCTCAAGCTCCACACCCATAGCCTGACCAACCCGACCAATAAACAAAGTTTCGCTTTCGGTCAGCTCATTATCAGCATGAGCCAAAATACACATTTCTTTAATCAGTTCCAAAGCCACTTTTCGATTCTCAATCAGTTTAGCTCCTTGAATAATATCCTCATCAGAACCGTAATTAAGAATTTCCTCAATTCTCTTTTCAGGAATATTATAAACTTTTGCAACCTGACGAATAAATTCTTTCTCACTTTCACCAAGGTTACCATCTGCATTAGCCAAACGCGCCAAAATTTTAATAATCACAACCCGTTGATTTTCATCTAATTTATTAAGATATTCCATATCATGCTCCAGCTTGAGAAATTCCATAATTTATCTCCGTCCCAAATTCTATAAATTTATTTTATGGTAACAAAACTAATCAGATTTGCAACAAAAAAGGCAACACCGCCAAAAAATAAATAAGACCAACCTCTCAAAACAATAAAAACCATTTGAAATTAGTTAACATATAACGTACACTATAATGATGAAGAATAATTGCGAGAAGAGCGTGAAACAATATTATATCAAAACTTTCGGCTGCCAAATGAACGTTTATGATTCGCAACGTATTGCAGCCATATTAGAAAGCCTCGGCTATCAGTCAACCGACCGAGTTGAGACTGCAGATCTGGTTATTTTCAACACTTGCCACATTCGAGAGAAAGCGGCCGAAAAAGTTTTTTCGGACTTGGGCCGACTTAATCTGATTCGGGAAACCCGACTACAAGAAGGCAAGGATACGATTATCGGTTTGGTTGGCTGTGTAGTACAAGCCGAAGACGAGCAAATTGCCAAACGCGCCCCGTTTGTAGACTTTGCCACCGGTCCTCTAACCTATCACCGCATACCTGAAATTTTAGAAAAGATTCGGCGCAAAAAAGGACAGACCGTAATAGATACCGAATTTCCGGCCGAAGCAAAGTTTGACTTTTTGCCCGAAAATAAACATCCAAGCTCATGCGCTTTTTTAGCCATTCAGGAAGGATGCAACAATTTCTGCACATACTGCGTTGTTCCCTATACCCGCGGTGCTGAATACTCCCGCCCGATTGAAGACGTAATCGCCGAAGCCCAAAGTTTGGTTAAAAACGGCTGCTTAGAAATCAATCTTTTGGGGCAAAATGTCAACTCTTACCACGGCGAAGACAACCAAGGCAAAGAGCGCGACTTAGCTTATTTGCTCCGCCGACTTTCCGAAATTGATGGATTAGAGCGCATACGCTATACCACTTCCTATCCGGCCGACATGACCGATGATTTGATTGCCTGCCACCGCGACTTGAAAAAACTCATGCCCTATTTACACTTACCGGTTCAGTCTGGCTCCGACAATATCTTAAAGGCCATGAACCGCCGCCACAATTCAAGTGACTACTTAAAAGTGATTGATAAGTTAAAAAGCGCCAACCCCGAAATTGGTTTATCATCAGACTTTATTGTAGGATTTCCAGGCGAAACCGATGCTGACTTTGAGGCCACTTTAGAGCTGGTCAAAAAGGTTGGATACATTCAAGCCTTTTCGTTCAAATACAGCCGCCGCGCCGGCACTCCGGCCGCCATAATGCCCAATCAGGTGGCCGAAAAAGTCAAGACCGAACGCTTGGAAATTTTGCAAGATTTGCTGTTTAGCCAGCAACTCCAATTCAACCAAAGTTGCGTTGGTAAAACCATGCCGGTTTTGTTTGAAAGCGAGGGTAAGGGCAAAAATATGCTCTTTGGACGCACGCCGTATATGCAAAACCTAAATGCCAAATTAGATAAACAATACTTAAACAAAATTGTTAATATTGAAATCACCGCTGCGGGTATGAACACGCTTAGCGGACAACTGAAAGGATAAAGCCATGGCAGAAATCAGTTTTGAACTTTTTAACAATATCTTGATGCAGCAGTTGGTTGGCCCCGGCGATGCTCACCTTCGCCTTTTGGAAAAATTGCTCGGGGTTGAGATTGCCTGCTTTGGCAACCAAATCAAAATCGAAGGACCTACCGATTCGATAGAACAAGCTAGAACAGCCATTGATTTGCTTTATCATAAAGCTGAAAAAAATATTGAAATTGGCGAAGAAGAGGTTAAAGCCGCTGCCCGCATGAGCGGTGTTGGAGAACAAAAGATTACCGAGCAAAATCTGGAAGACATTGTATTAAAAACAAAAAAACGCCACATTTATCCGCGCTCTGCCACTCAGGCTGCCTACATTCAGGAAATGATGAAAAACGAACTGGTGTTTGGCTTAGGGCCTGCCGGTACCGGTAAAACTTATCTGGCAGTTGCCCTAGCAGTTTCCATGATGTTAGAAGGCAAAATTGATAAGATTATCTTGTCGCGCCCAGCTGTTGAAGCCGGTGAAAACTTAGGCTTCCTACCTGGTGACTTAAAAGAAAAAGTCGATCCTTATCTGCGCCCGCTATATGATGCTTTGTATGAAATGCTACCGGCCGAACAAGTTGATAAAAAACTAGCCATTGGCGAAATTGAAATTGCGCCCTTGGCCTTCATGCGTGGTCGCACCTTGTCTAACTCCTTTGTAATTTTGGATGAAGCACAAAACACTACCCCCATGCAGATGAAAATGTTTCTAACCCGCTTGGGCGAAAACTCTCGCATGGTGGTAAATGGAGACTTAAGCCAGGTTGACCTTCCCAAAGGTACCATTTCAGGATTGCGCGATGCACTTGAAACCTTAAAAGGCGTGCCCAACATCAGCTCGGTTCGCTTTAGTGCCACCGATGTTGTTCGCCATGGCCTTGTCGCCAAAATCGTAAAAGCCTATGAAGAAAGAAGTAAGAAGACCTACGGAGATGAGTAAAACACATTTATTTCTCAGCGAGGAGGACACCCGCTGGCAAACCGCACTACCCAATGCCAATGAATTGGCCGATAGTGTAGTTTCAGCCGTCTTTAAGGATGTATTATCCAACGAAGAGCTAGACTTTTTAGATGGTCAAAAACCGGTAATTATTGGTCTAAATTTGAGCAATGATAGCAAAGTCCAAGAACTCAATCGCGATTACCGCGGGCTTGACAAACCTACCAATGTCTTGTCTTTTGCCAACTTGGACGATCCTGATTTTTATAATGATTTAGCCATATATGAAGAAGTAGAGTTAGGCGATATCATCATTGCGCTTGAAACCCTTGAGCGCGAAGCCGAACTAAAAGGCATTAGCCTTGCCGACCACTTCTGCCATTTATTTGCGCACGGACTATTACATTTACTCGGCTTTGACCACATTGAAGATGAAGAAGCCGAAAAGATGGAATCAGCCGAAATCAGAATTTTAGCTAGCTTAAATATTAACAACCCCTATGAGGAGTAATCAGTCATCATGACCGAAGACATTTCACGCCCCAGTTCCCTTTTCAGTTCTCTCAAACACCTATTGCGTCGCAAATCAGGAGAAACTGTCAGAGAGACCATTGAAGACCTGATTGAAGAATCTAACGGCGATGAAAATTTTAGCGAGCACGAACAACTCTTGCTCAGCAACATTTTGGACCTAAAAGATACCAAATGCGGCCACGCCATGGTTCCAAGAGCCGATATCATAGCTTTTCACAAAGACGGCACTGTCGGAGAGTTAGCAGAGCTTATGCAATCTAAAGGACACTCGCGCATTCCGGTCTATGGCGATTCGCTTGACGACATTATCGGAGTTGTACATGTCATCGACTTACTCAAACCTCTATCAGAAGGCAAACAAGACACTAAGGTGCATACCCTACTTCAAAGAGAGGTCAAATTTGTTTCACCTTCAATGCGCGTTTTAGATTTGCTCCGCGATATGCAGCTCAACAAAATTCATATGGCCGTTGTGGTTGACGAATACGGCGGAGTTGATGGTTTAGTCACCATCGAAGACTTGCTTGAAGAAATTGTCGGCGACATTGAAGACGAGTATGACATGGAAGAAGATCCGGTGATTGTTCTTCAAGAAGAAGGTCTGATTTTAGCTGATGCCCGAGCTGAGCTCGATGAAATCAAAGAGGTTACCGGATTAGATTTGTATGAAGGTTTACAAGAAGATGAGCTTGAGGTAGATACCTTGGGCGGTTTGGTCTTCCACTTAGCCCAACGCATTCCCAACCGCGGCGAAATTATTGAGGGTCATAATGGTATCAACTTCCGCATTTTAGACGTAGACCCCAGAAGGATTAAAAAGGTAATGATTTCTTTGCCTTGCAGCAAGAAATGCCCAATTGATACAAAAAAAACCGATAATGCCGAACCTACAAGCAATGCTGACAAATAAAATTTTCACCTTTTGGCCCAAAACACAGGCGCTGGCTCTTGGTATTTTAAGCGTCGGGATTTTGCCGCCATACTACCTTTTACCCCTGAGCCTAGTATGCTTTAGCGGCTTGTATTTGCTATTATGGTACAATCCTCAAAAGAAACGCTCTTTTGGAATTGGCTATTGGTTTGGGTTTGGGCATTTTAGCATAGGTTTGTCTTGGGCCGCAAATGCCCTTTTGATAGATGCTGAGACTTATGGTTGGCTATACCCAATTGCCATTGCTGCAGCAGGTTTATTTTTTGGATTGTTTATCGGGCTTCCGGCAGTTTTAAGTACATTTTTTAAGAGCCCTTGGTCCAAGCTCTTGGCTTTTACCGGCCTATGGGGATTAAGTGAATGGCTCAGAAGCTTTATTTTAACCGGCTTTCCGTGGAATCTTCTCGGCTCGGCCCTAACTTTTAATCCGCAATATTTTCAAACTGTTGCCATATATGGCACTTATGGCCTCTCTATAGTATTGCTACTGTGGAGTATACTACCAAGCATTTTCTTATTTCACGGACAGCGCAGCAAGGTATGTGCATTAGGACTGTTTATACTCATCCCCGGACTAATCTGGAGTTATGGCTATAGCCGCATCAACCAATTATCCCCACAGTTTAAAACACCGGGCATAAATATTCGCATGGTTCAACCGAGTATTGAACAAGATAAGAAATGGGCCATGTCTGCCTTAGAAGACAACTTTGCACGCCATATTGCACTTGGAGCCGCCTCTGGTCTTGAAAAAGTCGATTTTGTAATTTGGGGCGAAACCGCCTCACCTTTTCCATTGGATATGGATAGTTTCCACCGCCACCAGGTTTTAGAATCCGTTCCACCGCATGGATACCTCATCACCGGGCTGGTTCGCGTTCAAACCAGCCCTTACGGAGAGCTTCTCCCCTATAATTCCATGCTAATTATCAACAAGAAAGGCGAAATAGAAAACTATTATGATAAAGCGCATTTAGTACCTTTTGGAGAGTACATTCCGCTCCGCCGATTTTTGCCCGAATGGATAAAACCCATCACCAATACGGTTGCCAATTTCCAAGCCGGACCGGGCCCAAGAACAATCAATCTTGGCTCTTATCCGCCTTTTGGAGTTTTGATTTGCTATGAAATAATTTTCCCCGCCGAAATAACCAACTCCAACCAACGCCCCGAATGGCTGATAAACCTGACTAACGATGCCTGGTATGGCGACTCCGCCGGTCCACGTCAACACTTAATCGCCACACGACTCCGTGCCGCAGAAGAAGGATTAAGCATCGTCCGCGTTGCCAATAGTGGAATCAGCGCCGCCATTGACCCCCTCGGAAGAATCATCGGTCAAATCCCGCTAAATCAGAGCCAGATACTAGATGTTAGTTTACCATCAAAGTTATCAACAAAAACCATTTATGGCAATTACGGTAATTTTGTACCTATTATTTTCATTTCGCTGCTGATTATACTGGCAATCTATTTATGTTTACACAAAATTTAGCCTTTGGGCTCAAATAAACCCCAATAACACATATATCAGCAATTAAGAATATAATATATTATATAAAATATTTGTTGACGAGCCTATCGTAAAATCCTATTTATATATATAGTAATAAAGCAAAAAGGAAAAAGGTATGACTGCAGAAACTTTTAAAAGATCCAGCCGCGGTAGAACCCCTACCGGGCAACCCAATCCCATTGATGTGCATGTGGGAAATCGTATTCGTCTGAGAAGAACCCTGCTTGGCCTCAGCCAAGAAAAAATGGCCTCATTACTAGGCTTGACTTTTCAGCAGGTTCAAAAATACGAAAGAGGCATGAACCGGGTTGGTGCTAGCCGCTTGTGGGATATTGGTAAGGTGTTAGATGTTCCGATTGGATTTTTCTATGAAGACATGGACAAAGAAGTTGCCAACCAAAGCCCGCGGATGTTTAGTCTGCCCAATAGCACTCCGTTGAGTTTTGCCGAGGACAAAGAAATTTTCGATATGGATCCGATGAACCGTCAAGAAACCATTGAGTTGGTCAGAGCCTACTACAAAATTCCTAATCGTAAGGCAGCCAAACATTTATACGATTTAATCATCGCCATGTCCAAAACCTCCTATAATAATGGCAATGAAGAATAGTCTTACATAAAAAATGATAAGGAGTAAAAAAAGCTGGCATTTTGCCGGCTTTTTTTTTATTATGAGGCAAACATAAAAGGACATATCACCATGACATATTTGTTTACAACAGAAAGCGTTTCCGCCGGACACCCAGACAAGATTTGCGATCGTATTTCTGATGCTATTTTAGATTTACACCTCAAACACGATCCTCAGGCACACACCGCAATAGAAGCCCTAGCCACCACCAACCGTGTTATTATTTCCGGAGAAACTCTGGGTACCACCCTCCCCAGCGCCGAAGAAATTGAACACACCATCCGCCAAAGTATCAAAGAAATTGGCTATGAACAAAACGGATTTGATTGGCAAAAACTACATATAGAAAATTATCTTCACACCCAGTCTGTAGATATATCTAATGGCATAAGCGGCGGCGGTGCCGGCGACCAAGGCATCATGTTTGGCTACGCTAAAAAAGAAGCTGGTTATGATACCCAATATATGCCGCTTGGTATATACCTAACCAACAAACTGCTCCAAGATATACAAACCGCAAGACAAGAACAACGCATTATTGGTCTTGAGCCAGACGCCAAAGCCCAAATCACCCTAGAATATGAGCAAGGCAGACCTGTTCGCACCACCACATTGCTGGTTTCAAGTCAGCACCAAGAAAATTTGAGCACAGAAGATGTCCGCGAGATTATTTTGGGCCAGCTTGCTCAATCTCTGCCAGAAGAGTTTATACCATCACCGCAAAATATTTTGACCAACCCCGCTGGTAGATTTACCATTGGCGGACCAGATGGAGATACCGGATTAACCGGCCGCAAGATCATTGCCGATACATATGGCGGCTATGCCCCACATGGCGGCGGCGCTTTTTCTGGTAAAGATGCAAGCAAAGTCGACCGCTCCGGAGCATATATGATGAGATATTTGGCCAAGAACGTGGTTGCTGCAGGATTAGCAAACGAGTGCTTGTTACAAATTTCGTATGCAATTGGCCGTCGTCAACCTTTGTCATTGTATATAAATTGCAATAAAAGCTGCAAAGTTGATGAGCAAAAATTGCTCAAAACTCTGCGCGAAATGGTCGACTTAACTCCCCTTGGCATCATCAACCACTTACGCTTACAAAAACCCATTTACACTGCCACTTCCAGCTACGGACACTTTGGACGCATTGCTCGACCAAATGGTGAATTTTCGTGGGAAAAATTAGACTTATGTGAGGAATTAAAAAAATGCTTTTAGAAAATAACACCCCTAAGTTTTATGGCCGCCGTCAAGGACGAAAAATCCGCAAAGCCAAAACTTCGCTTTTAGATACGTTTCTGCCTCAAGTTAAAATAAACATATCAGAAAAGATCCAAACCTCCGATTTGTTTGGCACTCCCGTAAAGCAGATTTATTTGGAAATTGGTTTTGGAAATGGCGAACACCTCGCAGGACAAGCCCTCAAAAATCCAGAAATTGGTTTCATCGGCGCCGAAGTATTCAAAAACGGCGTAGCTAATTTACTAAGTCTGATTACCGGAATCAAGGAAGGACAAAACCTCCCTGAAGAATTCCACCTTCTCCCCGGACGCGTTGATAATATACGCGTGTTTGATGACGATGTGCGCCTTCTTTTCCAACAACTTCCGGACAACTTCATCGACCGAGTTTTTGTGCTTTTCCCTGATCCCTGGCCCAAAAAAAGACATGCTTCACGACGTTTTATCAATCCTGGAAACCTAAAAGAAATTGCCCGTGTACTGAAAAAAGGCGGTATTTTAAGGATTGCCACCGACCATAAAGTCTATAAAAACTGGGTTCTACACCAACTTCATAACCACGAAAACTTTCGTTGGACTGCTAAATGCGGTAACGATTGGAAGCATCAGCCCGCAGATTGGGTCGAAACAAAATACCAACGCAAAGCCATCCGTGAAGGAAGACGCCCCGTATTTTTTGATTATGAAAGAATTTAGTTAGCCACAATAGTTGGCTGCAAATTAGGAGTTTCTGCCTTATTAACATCATCAATCGGGAAAACCTGTACATCAATAATGTCATCTCCCGATTGATACATTTCATTCTCAATCTGATTACTCGGCTGGTTTGCCGGTTGTGGCAAAGCCACTTCTCCTGGCTGCAAAACCCCAGACGGCGCAGCTTGACTAGCTATAGGCACCAAATTTTGTCCTTCGACACTCTCCGTTGGTGCCGCCACAGCCGCAGAAGCAGCTGGCGTCATATCATCAGCAGAATTATCACCAACAATTGGATTTCCAAGCGGATTAGGCGCACCGTCGGGCTGTTCTACTATAACCTTATTAAGCTTCCCAGATGGCGTCATCGCCTCCCCCATAATCACCGTAGGAACTTTCGGTTGGCTTTCTTCTTGAATTACCGGTTTGTCACTACCGGCATAAGAATTAGAATTTATTGCACAAACCGCCCACAACAATACCGCAAAATTTCTCAACGCCTCATTCATATCCTACCTCCGCTTGAGTATATCACCTCAAACATAATCTTTCATTTTCCGATATCAAGGCCGCAACAATTTAAAATATTAAAACCGGCATCTTGCCGGTTTTAATTTTGCTTATCAAACGATTTTTCAATTGCAGAATTTTCCTCTCCAAAATAATAGCAGGCATCAAGTATTTGCGCCAACAACTCCGGTGTCATTTTTTCTTTTCCACTCTCTAAATTACGCAAAAAAGTAACATTCAGTCCCGCACATTTTGCCATCTCGGCCAAAGATAAACCAAGCCTAGCTCTTAGTTGCTTAATTTTTTGTTGCATCGAATATTCAAGCATCGCCTCAATATTCCAATCATAATCAGACACCCCAACCTCCTCTTCACCATCACAGTAAATTCACATTCACCATCGAATCTCATCAAACTCAACCTTATAGCTATAGAGTAAATCATGGTTATTTAGTAAGTCAAGTCCTTCCGCTTTGCACAAAAAAAGCACTCTGAAAAATCCAGAGTGCTTTTTAATATTACTTAATTATGTTAAAACAATTAAGCTGTTTCACCATTATTCGGCAAAGCCTGAGTTTCAGCATTTGCTGCCTCTTCCTTGAGCGCCAAAATTTCTTTATCATTTTGAACTGCCACCTTCTTCAAGGCTCTCAAGACAGTACCGGTACCAGCCGGAATCAAACGTCCGACGATAACGTTTTCTTTCAAACCTTTGAGCTTATCAACCTTGCCAGATACAGCTGCCTCGGTCAATACGCGAGTGGTTTCTTGGAATGAAGCTGCCGAAATAAACGACTTAGTCTGTAAAGAAGCCTTAGTGATACCAAGCAAGATATCATCAGCCGTAGCTGGAGTACCATTTTCAGCAATCACTTTAGCATTTTCTTCTTCAAAGACATCACGATCAACTTGTTCGCCAACCAAGAATGTGGTGTCGCCAGGTTGAGTAACCTCAACTTTACGCAACATTTGAGAAACGATAACTTCAATATGTTTATCGTTAATCTTCACACCTTGCAGACGGTAAACGTCCTGAACTTCTTTGACCAGATATTCAGCCAATTTTTCAACACCCAAGACACGCAAGATATCGTGCGGAGCCGGAGTACCTTCAACCAGCATATCACCTTTCTTAACGATATCACCGTCTTGAACTACCAAGTGGCGTCCTTTAGGAATGAGGTATTCTAAAGGCTCACCTTTCTTAGGTACAACTGTAATACGTTGTTTAGCCTTATAGTCTTTACCAAATTCAACCTGACCATCGATATCAGAGATAATTGCCGGATCTTTCGGACGACGAGCTTCAAACAACTCAGCCACACGCGGCAAACCACCGGTAATATCTTTAGTCTTGGAGCTTTCTCTCGGAATTCTCGCAATCACCTCACCGGTCTTAACTTCTTGTCCGTCTTCAACTGACAAAATCGCATCAACCGACATATAGTAGCGAATTTCCTTACCATTGTCATAAGTAACCGGATTACCTTTTTCATCTTTCAAAATGATACTCGGCTTCAAACCGGCACTGCTAGAGTTAGAGCGCCAATCGATAACGGTTTTGGAAACCACACCGGTTGTTTCATCAACAACTTCTTTAACCGAAACATTGTTAATCAAGTCAACCAGTTCAACCCGACCGGCTTTTTCAGTAATAACCGGAATGGTAAACGGATCCCACTCAGCCACTTTCTGACCTTTCTTAACCTTGGCATCTTCAGCTACCAACAACTTGGTACCATAAGGTACATGGTGACGAGATTTCTCGCGACCTTTATCATCAACGATGACCAAATCACAGTTACGAGAAAGAACAATACCATTTCCTTCAGAATTATAAACCAAGTGTTTATTTTCAACTTTCATCACACCGGCAAACGGAACTTCAACAGAAGCCTGTTCAGCACCTTTTTGCGCCGCACCACCGATGTGGAAGGTTCTCATCGTCAACTGAGTACCAGGTTCACCGATTGACTGAGCAGCAATCACACCGACAGCCTCACCAACGTTAACCGGAGTACCGCGAGCCAAGTCACGACCATAACAAGCAGCACAAACACCGTCTTTAGATTCGCAAGTCAATACCGAACGGATTTTAACTTGTTCAACACCGGCTTTTTCAACCAGTTCGACATCGTTTTCATCCATCAGATGGCCTTTAGGAATAATCACCTCACCGGTTTCCGGATGCAAGATATCTTCCTGAATGGTACGACCCAAAATACGTTCACCGATAGATACGATAACATTACCACCATCGACCACCGGACGAACAATGATACCACGTTCGGTACCGCAATCGGTTTCAGTAATAACCATATCTTGAGCCACATCAACCAAACGACGGGTCAGGTAACCGGAGTTAGCGGTTTTCAACGCCGTATCTGCCAAACCTTTACGAGCACCGTGGGTAGAATTGAAGTATTCCAACACCGTCAGACCTTCCTTAAAGTTGGAGATAATCGGCTGTTCAATAATTTCGCCATTCGGTTTAGCCATCAAACCACGCATACCAGCCAACTGACGCATCTGAGCAGCAGAACCACGCGCACCAGAGTGAGCCATCATGTATACTGAGTTGATGTATCCGTTTTCGGTTTTTGAAATGTTTTTCATCATTTCATCAGCAATTTTATCGGTACAAGCAGCCCAAATATCGACCACTTTGTTGTACTTTTCACCTTTGGTAATCAAACCATTTTGGTATTGCTGTTCAAACTCTTTAACTTGTTTCTCGGTATCTTCAATAAGTTGTTTTTTAGATTCCGGAACAATCAAGTCATCTTTACCGAAAGAGATACCAGCCTTACAAGCATTTTGGAAACCAAGAGACATAATCTTGTCTACAAACAATACAGTCTCTTTCTGACCACAATGACGATAGATAGTGTCGATAATTTCGGCAATTTCTTTTTTCTTAATCAAGCGGTTAACCAAAGAGAACGGCACATTTTTGTGTTTAGGCAAAGTTTCCGAAACAATGATTCGGCCGGCGGTTGTATCAACCAAACCTTTTTTAACCTCACCGTTATCATCAACATATTCCATACGGCATTTAATTTTGGCATGCAAATCCAAAACCTTGGCATCAAGAGCCATTTGAACTTCGTTGAAATCGGCAAAGATTGAGCCTTCACCTTTGAGTCCATCTGCCTCATAGCTGAGGTAGTAAATACCAAGCACCATGTCCTGGGTCGGAACAATAATCGGTTTACCGGAAGCGGGAGCCAAAATATTGTTAGTAGACATCATCAAGACACGAGCCTCAAGCTGAGCCTCAACAGACAACGGAACGTGAACAGCCATCTGGTCACCATCGAAGTCAGCGTTAAACGCGGTACATACGAGCGGATGCAGGTGAATAGCTTTTCCTTCAACCAATACCGGTTCAAAAGCCTGAATACCCAAACGGTGCAAAGTCGGCGCACGGTTCAAGAGTACCGGATGCTCTCTAATAACCTCTTCCAAGATATCCCAAACTTCCGGACGCTCTTTTTCAACCATACGCTTAGCAGCTTTAATGGTTGTAGCGTGACCATAGAGTTCGAGTTTTGCATATACAAAAGGCTTAAAGAGCTCAAGAGCCATTTTCTTAGGCAAACCACACTGATGCAGTTTGAGTTCCGGACCAACCGTAATAACCGAACGACCAGAGTAGTCCACGCGCTTACCGAGCAAGTTCTGACGGAAACGACCCTGTTTACCTTTGAGCATATCTGACAAAGATTTGAGCGGACGTTTGTTAGTACCTGTAATGGCGCGAACTCGACGACCGTTATCAAACAACGCATCAACAGATTCTTGGAGCATACGTTTTTCGTTACGGATAATGATATCCGGCGCATGCAATTCCATCAAACGTTTCAAACGATTGTTACGATTAATCACGCGACGATACAAATCGTTCAAATCAGAGGTTGCAAAACGACCACCATCAAGCGGAACCAACGGGCGCAATTCTGGCGGAATAACCGGCAGCACATCCAAAATCATCCATTCCGGCTTGGTGTTAGATTCAATAAATGCCTCAATAATCTTCAAGCGTTTAACCAATTTTTTGCGCTTAGATTCAGAATTGTTATCTTTGAGCTCTTCGCGAATAGCTTTGCGCTCAGCTTCCAAATCGATTGAAGCCAAGATTTCTTTTAACGCCTCAGCACCAATACCGGCTCTAAATGAATCTTCACCATATTCATCAATCGCCTCTTGATACTGTTCTTCGGTCAAAAGTTCATTAACCGACAGCGGGGTCAAGCCAGGTTCAATCACGATGTAGCTTTCAAAATAGAGCACACGCTCCAAAGCCTTCATCGGAATATCGGTCAAAATAGCGATACGGCTCGGCAAAGATTTCAGGAACCAAATGTGAGCAACCGGAGCTGCCAATTCGATATGACCCATTCTTTCCCGACGTACTTTGGAAAGAGTAACTTCCACACCGCACTTTTCGCAAACCACGCCGCGATATTTCATTCTTTTATATTTGCCGCACAGACATTCATAGTCTTTCACCGGCCCGAAGATTCGAGCACAGAACAGACCGTCTCTTTCCGGCTTAAACGTACGATAGTTAATGGTTTCAGGCTTTTTCACCTCACCATAAGACCACGAACGAATTTGCTCAGGCGAAGCAATGGAGATTTTGATTTCATCAAAAGAATCCCCGGCAGTTTGCTGCCCGAAATATTTCATAATATCATTCATAAAGTAAAACTCCTCTTCGCTTAAGCTTCATCTTCGTTGAGCATTTCAACATTGAGGCACAAAGACTTCATTTCTTTGACCAACACGTTGAAAGATTCCGGAATACCGGCTTCAAATCCGTCATCACCGCGAACGATAGACTCATAAACCTTAGTACGACCGTTCACATCATCGGACTTGACTGTCAGCATCTCTTGCAAGGTATAAGCAGCACCATAAGCTTGGAGTGCCCAAACTTCCATTTCACCGAAACGCTGACCACCGAATTGAGCCTTACCGCCGAGCGGCTGTTGAGTAACCAAAGAGTATGGACCAACCGAACGAGCGTGCATCTTTTCATCAACGATGTGGTGGAGTTTAATCATGTAGATGATACCAACGGTCACCTTACGATCAAACTTCTCACCGGTACGACCGTCATACAAATCAATCTGACCTGAAGTCGGCAATCCGGCCAATGAGAGCATGTTGTTGATGTCATCTTCGTGAGCACCGTCAAATACCGGAGTTGCAGTCGGCACACCGTTTTTGAGGTTAGACACCATCTCAATCAAATCAGGCTCGCTCATCGGAGCAATATCACGTTTATATTGTTTCTCGCCATAAACTTCTTTCAAACGTGCATTGAGTTCATCAAGAGTTTTTTCGCCTCTCTTATACTGTTCGCACATTTCATTGAGTTGTTTACCGAGCTCTTTGGCAGCCCAACCAAGGTGAGTTTCCAAAATCTGCCCCACATTCATACGAGAAGGCACACCAAGCGGATTGAGCACGATGTCAACCGGAGTACCATCTTCCATATAAGGCATATCTTGCAGCGGCAATACGCGAGAAATTGTACCTTTGTTACCGTGACGTCCGGCGATTTTATCACCTGACTGAATTTTTCTCTTGGTCGCAATAAATACCTTAACCATCTTCAAGACACCCGGCAACAAATCATCACCGCGTTGAACTTTTTCAACTTTGTCTTCAAAATGTTTCTGGATTTTCTCATTGCGAGCATCAAAAGCAGCAAAGAGTTCTTCGGCTTTAGCCATCACATCTTCGTCTTTGACCACAATTTTGCGCCATTGAGAAGAAGGAACAGCAGCCAAAACTTCTTCAGTAATCACAGCATTTTTAGCAATGCCTTTGGGAGCATCAACAACGGTCTGTCCCATCAGCATAGACTTCAGACGAGCTTCAAAGCTGCGGCGAATAATTGCCAACTCGTCATCACGGTCTTTAGCCAACTGAGAAATTTCTTCTTGTTCAATTGAAAGGGCACGTTCGTCTTTTTCCACACCACGGCGAGAGAAGACATGAACATCTACCACAATACCTTCAATACCGGGTTGAACACGCAACGAGGTATCGCGAACATCAGAAGCTTTTTCACCAAAGATGGCACGCAACAATTTTTCTTCCGGAGTAACCGGAGATTCGCCCTTCGGAGTAACCTTACCAACCAAGATATCGCCGGCTTTAACTTCGGCACCGATATAAACAATACCGGCCTCATCAAGGTTGCGCAAAGCCTCTTCACCAACGTTTGGAATATCGCGGGTAATTTCTTCCTGACCGAGTTTGGTATCGCGAGCCATAACTTCAAATTCTTCAATGTGCAAAGAAGTGAAGACATCGTCACGAGAAACTCTTTCCGAAAGCAAAATAGCATCTTCGTAGTTCAAACCGTTCCAAGGCATAAAGGCCACCAGAACGTTTTTACCCAAAGCGAGTTCACCCATATCGGTACAAGGACCGTCAGCCATAATATCACCGGCCTTAACCTCATCACCAACTTTAACCAACGGAACTTGGTTAATGCAGGTGTTTTGGTTAGAACGACGGAACTTAGAAAGTTTATAAATTTCCACACCAACGTCGGTTGCACTGTCGGTCTTAGAACGAACCACAATACGGTTAGCATCAACCGCATCGACAATACCGTCATATTTAGCTACCACGGTTGCACCAGAATCTTTAGCCACAGCGGCTTCAATACCGGTACCAACCAACGGAGCTTCCGAACGCAACAACGGCACACCCTGACGCTGCATGTTTGAACCCATCAAAGCGCGGTTTGCGTCGTCGTTTTCCAAGAACGGAATCAAAGCTGTAGCAACCGAAACCAACTGTTTTGGAGAAACGTCGATGAAATCAATTTCCTCAGGATGAGCAAACTCAAATTCACCGGCCTTACGACAAGCAATCAAATCTTCTTCAAAATGCCCGTCGTCTTTAACTTTAGCGTTGGCTTCTGCAATTTTGAACTTACCTTCTTCATCAGCTGAGAGGTAAACTACATCGCTGGTAACCACACCATTAACCACCTTGCGATACGGACATTCAATAAAGCCGTATTTGTTAATGCGAGCATAGGTAGAAAGTGAGTTAATCAAACCGATGTTCGGACCTTCAGGAGTTTCAATCGGGCAGATACGACCATAGTGCGTCGGGTGCACGTCGCGGACTTCAAAGCCGGCACGCTCACGAGACAAACCACCAGGCCCCAAAGCAGACAAACGACGTTTGTGAGTAATTTCTGACAATGGGTTGTTCTGGTCCATAAACTGAGAAAGCTGAGAAGAACCAAAGAACTCACGAATAACCGCAGCAATCGGTTTAGCATTAACCAAATCTTGCGGCTTAACGTTAGCCAGCACTTCGCTGCTCATTCTTTCGCGAATAGCTCTTTCCATGCGGAGCAAGCCCATGCGATATTGATTTTCCATCAACTCACCGACCGAACGCACACGACGGTTACCCAAGTGGTCAATATCATCAACTTCACCTTTACCATCACGCAGTTCGACCAAACGCTTAACAATACGCAAAATATCATCAGCACGCAGTGTACGCAATGTGTCTGGAGCTTCTTCAAAAGGAATATCCAAAGCCACATTCATCTTCACACGACCAACTGAAGACAGGTCATAGCGTTCCAAATCAAAGAACAAACCTTTGAACAGCTGCTCAGCAGTTTCCAATGTTGGTGGTTCACCCGGACGCATAACACGATAGATGTCGAGCAAAGCCTCCTCACGGCAAGAGTTCTTATCAGCGGCTAAAGTGTTGCGGATATAAGGTCCAACATTTACCCCATCAATATACAAGGTTTTAATTTCACCAACTTTAGCTTTGCTGAGAGCTTCAAGCATATCTTCATTAATTTCATCGCCGGCATCAGCAATCACTTCACCCGTTTTCTTGTCCACAACTGCGGTTGCCAAGAAACGACCAATGAGCTGCTGTGGAGTAACTTGGAAATATTCCAAACCTTCATCAACCAGCTTTTGAGCCGAACGCTGTGTCAATTTTTTACCGGCTTCCCAAACCACTTCACCGGTCTTAACATTAATCAGGTCAAAATCAAATTTCACCCCTTTAACGCGCTCGGGAACAAATTTGGCTTTCCAATTTTTCTTATCAGCCACAAAGGTATCGACATCATAGAAATAAGCCAAAATTTCTTCTTTAGACATTCCCTTAATTTCGGAATGATCAATTTTTTTACCTTCAGCTGCGAGCTTTTTGATTTTCTCTTCAGTTTCTTTAGAATAGAGAGAATACAAGATTGAAGTAATCGGCAGCTTACGACGGCGGTCAATACGAGCATAGAGCAAATCTTTGGCATCAAACTCAAAATCGAGCCAAGAACCGCGATAAGGAATAACGCGGGCTGCAAACAAATATTTACCCGAAGAAACGGTTTTGCCTTTATCATGATCAAAGAACACGCCCGGAGAACGATGCATCTGTGACACCACCACGCGCTCGGTACCATTAAAGATAAAAGTACCTTTATCGGTCATCAACGGGATATCACCCATATAGACATCTTGTTCTTTAATATCGTGAATAGATTTGGCTCCGGTAGCTTCATCGGTATCCCAAACCACCAAACGCAAAGTCGCCTTAATCGGGGCGGCATAAGTCATGTCGCGTTTGAAGCATTCTTCCACGTCATATTTAGGCTCCTCGAGTTCATATTTTACAAACTCAAGTTCACCGTTACCGGAAAAATCCTTAATTGGGAAAATAGATTTGAAAACTTCTTCAAGACCGAACTCTGATTTCTCAGCATTTTTATCGGCCTCAATAAAACTATCATAAGAACCTTTTTGAACTTCGATTAAGTTCGGCATTTCCGCCACAGCGTCGATTCTGCCGAAACTTCTTCTTACACGCTTTTTGCCCGTATAAGATTCCAACATTTTGCCATAATTCCTTTTTGGTTGGAGTCGAAAGCAGAGCTTCCGGCTCAATTCTGCGACTATGCTGTTGGCGAACCAAACCCCGACCGCAGAAGGTTGAAAAATCTAGATTTAAAAAGATGAAACGCACCAAACCGCCGAATTTTCATTCTCTTGATGCCGATTCGCAAAATAATTGCTCATAAATTCGTCTACTTTTACAACGCTGAGTCTAAAATTGCAAGTACATTTATCAAATTTGAGTCAAGATTTTTATTTTTTTATCACCGTAATTTTTTTAACCGATTCAAAAATCGGCAAATACGATTCTTTTTTCGGGGTTTCCCGATATAGTTGTTTTGAACAAGATTCTGATATTTTTGTCGTTTTTATTTGGCAATCGAGATTACAAAAGTAAATAATTAGTTAATTTTACAGCATTTTTAGTACTAAAAACAAAAAAACTCCCTGCCTCAAGGCAAGGAGTTTTGTTGAAACACTTAAAATCAAAAAGCAACAACTGCCCTAACTTGGAAATAATAAGTTTTGGGCTCTTTAGTCGCATATAAATTATCAACTTCCATACACCAAGCCACCCCCGATGCATATTCTGTCGACGACCAAATCATACCAGATAATACCGCCCCCCCAATTTTAACCAAGCTTTCATTAATAATTTTCAAATTTTCTACAATATCCCACCATTGTCCCTTAGCTGGCAAAAAAGCCTCACCAATTTTAACACCATTTTTAGAATATACATAACACCATTCCATCGCTGGAAATTTAATACCATGATCTTTTGTATAACTTAGTATTTTGTGCATATTATTCCGCCCCTCATACTCATCTTGCGCCTCAGTTTCCATCTTAGTTCTTGTCCAATTCAGACATTCATAATCTGGCATCAAGATTAAACCTCGCTTGCCGACCGGAGCATTCGGGTCCGGATTAAGCCATGCTACTACTCCTTGACAGTTTGGATAAGCATTAGCATCTGGTAAAAACTTGCCTCCTGCAAAGGCATACCACCCAACTTTAACTTCTGTTTCCATAATATATAAATTTTAATTGATTAATAATGTTTTTATAAATCCCTCTTAGCAGGACTAATGCCCAGAGTCAACAAAAAAAACTCCCTGCCTCGAGGCAAGGAGTTTTGTTGATTAGAAAACAAATTCAAAAAGCCAGAACACACCTGACGTAAAAGGAGTTAGTCTTACCGTAGGCACCCACACCTCCGGTGGCGACCACACTCCACGCATCGGTATGGCTATACTCGGACGAAGACCAAGTCCATCCTCCCAACATAATGCCTGCAATTAACGACAAAGATCTGTTCACAATTTTAACATTTTCGACAATTTTTTGTAACTGTTTTTTAGCGGGTAAAAAAGCCTCCCCTTGTTTAACTCCATTTCTGCAATATAAATTACAAAACTCTGCTGCCTGGAACCTTAGACCATGTTTTCGCCCATAATCCAAAAGCAATCTAGTATTTTGCTTACCATCTTCATCATTAGTCACCCCTGTGTAACATTCAGTACAAGTCCAAGGACTCTCAACCTCATCTGGTGTCACAATCAAACCTCGTTCACCTTCCGGCGCATTCGGGTCAGAATTAACCCAAGCAACTACACCTTGACAATTTGGATAAGCATTCGGATACGGAGAAAAATTCCCCCCTGCAAAGGCAAACCACCCAACTTTAACTTCTGTTTCCATAATATCTAAAATTTAATTGATTAATAATGTTTTTATAAATCCCTCTTAGCAGGACTAATGCCCAGAGTCAACAAAAAAAAACTCCCTGCCTCGAGGCAAGGAGTTTTGTTGATTAGAAAACAAATTCAAAAAGCCAGAACACACCTGACGTAAAAGGAGTTAGTCTTACCGTAGGCACCCACACCTCCGGTGGCGACCACACTCCACGCATCGGTATGGCTATACTCGGACGAAGACCAAGTCCATCCTCCCAACATAATGCCTGCAATTAACGACAAAGATCTGTTCACAATTTTAACATTTTCGACAATTTTTTGTAACTGTTTTTTAGCGGGTAAAAAAGCCTCCCCTTGTTTAACTCCATTTCTGCAATATAAATTACAAAACTCTGCTGCCTGGAACCTTAGACCATGTTTTCGCCCATAATCCAAAAGCAATCTAGTATTTTGCTTACCATCTTCATCATTAGTCACCCCTGTGTAACATTCAGCACAAGTCCAAGGACTCTCAACCTCATCTGGTGTCACAATCAAACCTCGTTCACCTTCCGGCGCATTCGGGTCAGGATTCAACCATGCCACTACACCTTGACAGTTTGGATAAGCATTCGGATACGGAGAAAAATTCCCCCCTGCAAAGGCAAACCACCCAACTTTAACTTCTGTTTTCATAATATCTAAAATTTAATTGATTAATAATGTTTTTATAAATCCCTCTTAGCAGGATTAATGCCCAGAGTCAATAAAAAACTCCATGTCTCAAACCTTACATTATCACCCAAACGCCCCTCAATCTTCGCCACGCTTTAGAACGCAGAGAATAGTTCAGATGGAGTGAAAATAAGAAAGGGAAAAATTCTAGTGTAGATAAACCTACATGAATTTTTCCCTTTTCGCGATTTTTGCTCTAGATGAGCTGTTATATGCGTTCTAAAAGTTATTTGATAATCTTAGAAACCACACCAGCTCCTACAGTGTGACCACCTTCACGAATAGCGAAGCGCAATCCTTCGTTCATTGCAATCGGGTGAATCAATTTTGCTGTCATCGTAATGTTATCTCCAGGCATTACCATCTCTGTTCCAGAAGGCAATTCAATGCTGCCGGTCACATCTGTGGTACGGAAATAAAATTGCGGACGATAGTTAGAGAAGAACGGAGTATGACGACCACCTTCTTCTTTAGTCAAAATGTAGCATTCGCAAGTGAAGTCTGTGTGCGGTGTAATGGTGCCAGGAGCTGCCAATACTTGTCCACGCTCTACTTCTTCTCTCTTGGTTCCGCGGAGCAATACACCGATGTTATCGCCGGCTTCACCTTGATCCAACAATTTGCGGAACATTTCAATACCGGTACAAGTGGTCTTTTGGGTCGGTTTGATACCTACGATTTCGATTTCATCACCAACTTTCAATACACCACGTTCTACACGACCGGTTACTACAGTACCACGACCAGAAATTGAGAATACATCTTCAATCGGCATCAAGAACGGTTTGTCTTTCGGACGATCCGGTTGCGGAATGTAGCTATCTACGGCTTTCATCAATTCTACAATTGAATCATGGCCAATCTTCGGATCTCCATTTTCCAACACTGCCAAGGCTGATCCTTTAATAATCGGAATTTCATCTCCCGGGAAGTCGTATGATTTCAACAAATCACGAATTTCCATTTCTACCAATTCCAACAATTCCGGATCATCTACTTGGTCTACTTTGTTCATGTATACTACCAATGCCGGTACGCCTACCTGACGAGCCAACAAAATGTGCTCACGGGTTTGCGGCATCGGACCATCTGCTGCTGATACTACCAAGATTGCTCCATCCATTTGAGCTGCACCGGTAATCATGTTCTTTACATAGTCAGCGTGGCCCGGGCAGTCTACGTGAGCATAGTGACGATTCGGGGTCTCATATTCTACGTGTGAGGTAGAAATGGTGATACCGCGGGCCTTTTCTTCAGGCGCTTTATCAATTTGATCATATGCGGTGAAATTTGCTCCGCCTTCTTCTGCCAATACTTTCGTAATAGCGGCTGTCAAGGTTGTTTTACCATGGTCTACGTGACCGATTGTTCCGATATTGCAGTGCGGCTTTGTCCGCTCAAACTTCTCTTTTGCCATTGTTAATATCCTAATGTTTAAGTTGTTAAGACTAAATTCTCGAACAGGAAGAACAATGGAGCGGGTGAGGGGAATCGAACCCCCGTCATAAGCTTGGAAGGCTTCTGCTCTACCATTGAGCTACACCCGCTT
>CALXTR010000025.1 GCA_944391475.1 uncultured Alphaproteobacteria bacterium
TAAGGCGTTTGCTGGCACCATTAGGGTTACACCCGCTTATGAAGAACCACCGGCTAAGCCGGTGGGTTACTTTTTTATGCCTGGACCGACGCGCTCGAAGGAGAGACCCCGGTCGCGAGCAAATGGGGAAAAAAACTGACTAAATGTCAGTTTTTTTAGACTTTTGAAAAGAACTTGTTAATTTGCGCACCCGCGACAGCGAGGCAAGCAAATGTTACAAGTACTTTGACCGAAGCGCAGTTGTTGAGCGATACCTCGCGAAACCTACGTAGCAAGAAGAGCCTCGTCGCTCCCGCCATTAAAACAGCCGAGTTTATCTCGGCTTTTTTCATGCCTGGACCGACGCGCTCGAAGGAGAGACCCCGGTCGCGAGCAAATGGGGAAAAAAACTGACTAAATGTCAGTTTTTTTAGACTTTTGAAAAGAACTTGTTAATTTGCGCACCCGCGACAGCGAGGCAAGCAAATGTTACAAGTACTTTGACCGAAGCGCAGTTGTTGAGCGATGCCACGCGAAACCTACGAAGCAAGAAGAGCCTCGTCGCTCCCGCCATTAAAACAGCCGAGTTTATCTCGGCTTTTTTCATGCCTAGACCGACGCGCTCGAAGGAGGCAGTATGGCTTTTTGGTGGCCTGTTATAAAGTTGTGACTTGAAAATAGTACGGGATTAACTCTTGAGATGAACAACAAAAAAGCAGTCGAAAGACTGCTTTTTAATGCAACTATCTCGATGCTTGAGACTTTATCTTTGAAGATAGATTCGTATGAACGGGAGTGTCAAAAAAATCGAGCGAAACCTCGTTGATGGTTGGCCAAATATCGCCTTCTTTGCCGCGATATACGCCCAAAAATACTTTAGTTTCATTGTTGAAATTAAAAATTTTCTTGAGGTCGGAATAATATTTTTTGACTACGGGGAAATTTTCTTTTTTGAGTTCCCAAGAATTTCCTTCCTTCACATCATCAGACTGGTATAACACCAGCTTATTGTTAAGAAAATACCCGCGGGGATAATTTTCTAGCATGAAGGATATTTGCTCAGGGTTAAAACCGCAATTGGTGAGAATTTCGCGGTGTGAAAACGGTTTACCTTTTTCACCCAAAATCATTCCGACATTGGGTACCAAGACAAAAGCCCGCCGCTTGGCATGATATTCTTCTACAGCTTGGTTCATTGTACGTTCCTTCTAATATAGCTAGATACTAAGCCTATCAGCAAGTGAGCTTGATTGCAAGCCTAAAAACCTTGGGCAATTTTTTGTGCCAGTTCGGAGAGCATACGGCTTTGGGTGTTGACCAAATCATCATAGCTGT
This sequence comes from uncultured Alphaproteobacteria bacterium, assembly GCA_944391475.1. Classification (GTDB taxonomy): domain Bacteria; phylum Pseudomonadota; class Alphaproteobacteria; order RF32; family CAG-239; genus MGBC133411. The sequence goes on from CALXTR010000025.1 coordinate 1,315, forward strand.
CACCAAGCGGTGCACTCAAAACCACTTTCTGCTGTTTGAGCACACGTCCGGTATAATTTTTAATGGTCCACCATGCTTCCAAATTTATGCTTTTGCCCCAAGTTCCATCAAATTTGTTGAGCTCAATCTGCACCAAATAATCAAAATCTTCGCGTGCTGAAATGCGTGGCTTGACCGATGCTTTCGGGAGATAATATGCCAAATCATCGGCAATGACGCGTTGTATCATGGTTGATAAAGATTCGCTCCAGCGATTCTTTTCAGAAACATCAAGCTCAATTTGGTTTGCTTTCAGTGTCACGATTTGGGGCTTGTCGAGATAATCCGCAAGTGCAATTTCCATCACTCCGACATTACCGCGGATTTTGTTGTTGGAATAGTTTTGCAGATTGATAGATTGCAACGAGTAGAAACGCGAGGGCTGACTAACTCCGGTAGCAACACAAGCCGAAATTAAGGTTAACACACCTAAAACTACAAATATTTTTTTCATTATTCGTCTCTCTTTCCTTTGAGGAGCGCCTCGGGGTGGCGTTCGATATAATCTGCAAAATTGCGCAATGCTTTGGCTGCTTGGCTGACATTAATAGCCGCTTTGTTGAGGTTATCAAGTGTATCAGCTGCCGCGCCGGAGTTGCTGTTTACGCTTTTGCTCATACTCTTAATCATTTTGTGAATTTCGGGTAGTTCTTCATTAAGCGAGGTAAAAAACTGATTGAACTTAACTACGGATTCGCGAATAGGCAAATCTTGAATTCCTTTCGAAATTTCGCCCAAAGGAGAAAGCACGGTCGGGATTTCAATCATATTCGCATGAGATTTTGTTCCTCTCATCACGACCGGTGTGTCCGGAAACATCTCAAGCTCAATCATCAACTGACCGGTCAGATAGCTTTGAGTCGTTAATCTGGCGCGCAAACCTTTTTCAATCAAAGCAGAGACCAGATTAGGGTTCATACTTTCATTGTCCTCATATTTAATGTTATGAGAAGCGTTCATCTTCACATAGACCGGAATACTGAAAGTTAAGTCTTCTGGATTGGCATTAATTTCAATCCGTACCACTTTACCAACTTGCACCCCCTTAAACACCACGGGAGAACCCACGTTTAAGCCATTGACCGATTCTTCAAAATACATTACGAGTAGTTTTTCGTTCTGGCTCAAAAAATTATTTTTGATAAAAATGGCAAAGATAATGGCCAACACGGCAAGACCTGTTGCCATAAACAGTCCGATTAATTTTTTGTTGGGTTGATTACGCATTTTTTATTTTTTCTCCCCGGGTCAAAAAGTTGTACACATCTTGGTTGGGCGGATTTTTCAAAAGCTCGCGAGGGTTTCCTCTGGCGCTAATACTTTTGGTCACTGTATCCAAGAAAATAGAGTTATTGCCAATGGCAAAAATAGAGTTGAGTTCGTGGGTAACTACCACAATGGTCGTGCCCAAACTTTGATTAATGTCCAAGATGAGGTCATCAAGCATTTTAGAGCTGATAGGATCAAGTCCGGCGGAAGGCTCGTCAAAATACACAATCTCGGGATCAAGCGCTAAAGCACGTGCCAATCCGGCGCGTTTTTTCATACCGCCGCTGATTTCGGAAGGATAAAAATCTTCAAAACCGGTGAGCCCGACCAGAGCCAGTTTCAACGAAACCAATTCGCTAATCATCTTGTTTGAATAGTTGGTGTATTGCTTGAGTGGCATAGCAATATTTTCGGCCAAAGTCATGGAGCTAAAGAGAGCTCCGCTTTGATAGAGAATACCGCATTTTTGCATAATTTGTTGGCGTTGGAGGTCATTTGCCGCTGTAAAATTTACCCCGTCAATGATGATTTTGCCGCGAGCCGCAGGCACCAAACCGGTCAGCACGCGCAGGAGCGAACTTTTTCCGCCGCCGCTGGCTCCCATAATGATAAACACATCACCTTTGTTGACTTCAAAACTAACGTTTTTGAGCAGCACAAAATCGCCATAAGCAATGGTTAGGTCAGAAACGGCAATTTCGACAGGAGATTTAATCATATTCCGAGCACCTCAAAAATAACGGTAATAATACCCGTGACCACAATCATCCAGACGATAGCCGAAACCACAGCTTGGGTAGTAGCCCGACCGACACTATCGGCATTTCTCCCACAATAGACACCAAAATAGCACCCGCATAAGGAGATAACAATTCCAAATACCAAACCATGAAATACCCCGACCAAGAAGTTGGTCAAATCAAGTGCATTTATGGTGTATTTGTAATATTCGGGGGCTGATATATCAAGCATCAAAATACCCACGGTTGCCCCGCCGATAATCCCCATTAAATCTGCTAAAATCACTAAAATTGGGGTGGCAATGGTGAGTGCCATGATGCGGGGTAAAACCAAAAAATCGGTTGTAGGAATGCCCATGGTTTTAAGTGCGTCAATTTCCTCATTGACCTGCATTGTACCAATGGTGGCGGCATAAGATGCCCCAGTACGACCTGCCATGATAATGCCGACCATAATTGCGCCCATAATTCGGGTCATACCGATAGCCACCAGACTGGCCACATAAATTTGTGCCCCGAAAGTCTTGAGCTGAATTGCCCCTACAAAAGCCAAAATCAGCCCGACCATAAAGCTGACTAAAGATACAATACCGATAGCTTTGTATGAGCAGTCTTGGAGCGCAAATAAGAAGTCGACTTGCCGCATGATAGCTTTAGAGAAGATAAAGCGTCGAAAAGATGCTAGACATTGACCAATGAAGCCAAGACCTTTTTTAGTGCTTTGCCAAATGTCATAACCAAATCCACCAAGTGATTCGAGCCAAGGCAGTTTAGGGCTGGAGGGCAGGGATGGTTTGCGGTCCACCGCCAAGGCCAGATTGATAAGCCGTTCCAAGTTTTTAGGAACATCAATAAGCTTTAGCTGTTTTTTTTGTGATTTTGATAGCGCGGTTAGACGGTAAAGCACCACCACCAAAGAGGAATCCCACTGTTTGAGCTCAGAGGCATTGACCTGAATGTTTTGAATGCTTTTTTGCTGGGCCGTCATCAGCAGAGTTGAGAGCGCGGTCTCATCATCAAAATTGAGATAATCTCCACTTAGCACCAGCTCAAGAGTCTGATTATGTTGCGCAAAATTAAGCTTCATTGGTTAGATTCCTAAAATCAACTTGTATATTAAGGTATTATCATAAATGAAATTGTCAAGCCAAAGCGGAATAAACTTTAGATAGTTGAATAATTTGGTCAGTAATTTTTGATTTTTTTTGTAAATAAGCTTTGCTTACGCAAATCCAAATTGGCAGCCGCAGCCGGTGCTATGGTCAATGGCTGGATAACCGATATTTTGAGTAACTTGAGCTTAGTGCGGTTGTTTGACCGCTTGGGCTTTGAGCAAAATCGCCTCCGCCCGATTCTGGGACAAGAATATCTCACTCGTTGCCTTAGCACCAAGGCTTGGTTTAATCAGCATTTATTAATCGGTTTGACCATTACTTTTATGTCATTTGCGCTTTTGGTTCTAACGGTTTGGCTCTGGAGTGAAAACAAGCTTAACCTAACCGAAATGATATTTGTGCTCACCTCAGTTGTCAGCGGTCTCACTTGGATGGGAGATTTGCATATATATTTGCATATATATTTGCAAGATATTCAGGCCGGCCTTACCGAAGTTGAAAAAATGCTTGAGCCTTTTGCCAGACCTTGGGATATTACCGATGGCAAAAATGCCAAAAAGCTCAAAGTTACTTCCGGCGCAATCGAGTTTAGAAATGTTGACTTTGCATATAACAAGAATAAAGCCGTGTTTAGCGGACTCAATCTCAAAATCGCCCCCAGAGAAAAAGTTGGCTTGGTCGGCCAAACCGGCAGTGGCAAAACCAGCCTGATAAATCTTTTGCTGCGCTCTTATGAGGTTTCCAGCGGCGAGATTTTGATAGATGGGCAGAATATTAAAAACGTCACTCAAGAGAGCTTGCATCAAAACATTGGTATCATACCGCAAGAAAATACTTTGTTCCACCGCACCATTCGCCAAAACATCGCTTATGGTAACCCCAAAGCTACTAATAAAGCAATTTATGAGGCTGCTAAAGATGCTTGCGCCGATGGTTTTATTGAGAACTTACCTTGTGGCTATGATAGCATGGTCGGAGAGAAGGGAATTAAAATATCCGGTGGTGAGCGCCAACGAGTTGCAATTGCAAGGGCAATTTTGAAAGATGCTCCGATTCTGATTTTAGATGAAGCAACCTCTGCCTTAGATAATGAGGTAGAAGCTGAAGTTTCGCAAGGTATTAATAATTTGATACAAGGCAAGACCGTGATTGCGGTGGCGCACCGCTTATCTACCCTAAAAGCCATGGATAGAATTGTGGTGCTAGATAAGGGTAAAATTATCGAGGAAGGCACACCCGATTCGCTGATTAAAAAAGGCGGCAAATACGCCAAGCTATGGAAACTCCAAACCTCATAAGCCTTGACTGTTGCTAAGGCCGTGGTAAGATAATATGTAAATAAAAATAAGACAGAGGCGCCCATGTCAAAATTCAGCACTCAATTTGCCATTATTGAGCATATAAAAAACTTCATCAACAAAAGCGGCCGTCCATGGCGCAATCGCGATGAAAGCAGCGAAATTAGTGCAGAGATTGCCAAGCGGATTCAAAAAAAGAATTATGAACGCAGCTTAAAAGGTTTGGACAATACCACTTATCCGCCATACTTACGCATTGCCGAGCAGCTCCAAGTTAACAATGAGCAAATATTTTGTGCTGCGGTTTTTCAGTTGACCGAAACGGCACGCAATATCAAGCGTTATCGCAGCAACATTATACGTATTTTAGAACAAGCGCGTAATAATGCCGATTTGAATGATGCACAGCGCAAAGCGTTGGATAATGCCTTAAAAGATCTCGCTTGATAATAGATTATCACAATAAAAAACTCCCGAGTTTTGCTCGGGAGTTTTTGTTTGAAAGGTTAAGCTTATTTTTGGTTGGTTTTGGTTTCCTTACCATCATAGCTGTATTTCACAATTTTAGCCTTAGAGTTAATCTCCTTAAAGAGATCATTAGCGGCTTCACGAGAGAGCTGCATTTTAATCTGAGGTTCAACAGTTTTTAGTTCAGCAGGCTTGGTCATCCGAGAATCTTCAACCATAATAACATGATATCCGAATTTAGTTTTAACCGGAGCTTTAGAATATTGTCCTTTTTTCATAGCAAATGCAGCCTTAGAAAATTCTGGCACCATCACATCTTTAGTGAAGTATCCGAGATTAGCCGCCTTATCAATAGAATATTCTTTGGCCAAGTCATCAAATTTTTCGCCTTTTTTGAGTTTGGCAATTACTTCATTGGCAGTTTTTTCATCGCTAACCAAAATGTGTTTAGCCTTAACTTCTTTTTCCGGCTTAAACTGAGATTTATACTCATTATAAACTTCTTTAATTTTGTCTTGGCTGATTTTCTTGTCTATTTGTTGTTCAAGATAAATTTTGCTGGCCAATTCTTCTTTAAGAACTTTGAGTTGTTTTTTATATTCCGGTGAATTTTCCACACCTGCTTTTTCGGCAGCTTGATAGAGCATCACTCCATTTACATATACATCAATAAACTTATTGTAAAAATCTTCAAAAGAAAGCTGTTGCTGAGCAGCAGGGTTCATCTCATAGGCTTGCTTGAGTTCGCTTACCATCACCTTTTGACCATTAACTTCAGCGGCTACACCGTTTTTACCAGCAGCTGAAGCACTCATCGGGTTCAACATCAAGATAGAGAAAACCGCGAGCATGGCATATTTTTTCTGCATATTTTGACACTCCTCTAAAAAAATAAAACTAAGTCAAATATAATACAAGCACACCTAAATCCAAGTCTTTTTTTTGCAAGTGGTTTATAACTTTTGAAAGATAAGTTGACTTTAAGAAGATTAAACACTATTTGTAAACTAAATATGTAATTAAAATAGTCAGGTAAGGAAAATAATGTTAGGTAGTATTGCTCGTAAGGTATTTGGCAGCGCCAACGACCGCTTTATCAAAAAACAATATAAGACAGTCCAAAAAATCAATTCCTATGAACCCGAAATCCAAAAATTAAGCGACGAAGAGCTCCGCAACAAAACCTTGGAGTTCAAAAAGCGGATTAAAGAAGGCGAAACCTTAGACGAGCTTTTGCCCGAGGCCTTTGCGGTGGTAAGAGAAGCCGCCAAAAGAACCTTAGGTCAGCGTCATTATGATGTGCAATTAATTGGTGGTATCGTGCTCCATAAAGGCATGATATCTGAAATGAAAACCGGTGAAGGTAAAACTTTGGTCGCAACCTTGGCAGCATACCTCAATGCACTGGAAGGCAAAGGTGTTCATATTGTTACTGTCAACGACTACTTGGCTAAACGCGATGCCGAGTGGATGGGACAAGTTTATCGCTTTTTGGGGCTGACGGTAGATTATATCATTCATGAAAAAGACGATGATCAGCGCCGTGCCGCATATAATAGCGATATTATCTATGCCACCAACAATGAGCTTGGATTTGACTATCTTCGCGACAATATGAAATTTAATCTGGCTGAGTTAGTTCAACGCCCGTTTAATTATGCTATCGTCGATGAAGTCGATTCTATTTTGATTGATGAGGCCAGAACCCCGTTGATTATTTCCGGAGCTGCCGAGGATAGCTCGGAAAAATATATTTTGGTAAATCGGATAATACCGCAGTTGGTCGAAACCGATTATGAAAAAGATGAAAAGGCTAAGAGCGTAGTTTTGACCGAAGCCGGACAAGAACACGTTGAACAGCTTTTAAAAGAAGTCGGGCTGATAAAAGAAGGCGGTCTGTATGACATTGGCAATGTAGCTTTGGTTCACCATGTCAATCAGGCTTTAAGAGCCCACAAAATGCACATTCGCGATGTCGATTACATTGTTAAAAACGGCAAAGTTGTGATTATTGATGAGTTCACCGGCCGTATGATGGAAGGCCGTCGCTATTCTGATGGTTTGCACCAAGCAATTGAGGCTAAAGAAGGCGTGCAGATTCAATCTGAAAACCAGACTTTAGCATCGATTACCTTCCAGAACTATTTTAGACTTTATCCCAAATTGGCCGGTATGACCGGTACAGCCATGACCGAAGAGGCCGAATTTGCGGATATCTATAATCTGACTTGTGTTGAGATACCGACCAACCGTCCGGTTGCCCGTGTTGACCACCACGACGAAATTTATCGTACCGCTAAAGAAAAATATAATGCCATTATTGATACCATTATTGACTGCCACAAACGCGGACAGCCGGTTTTGGTTGGTACTACCTCGATTGAGAAATCTGAGCTGGTGGCCGATATGCTGCGTGCTAAGTCTAATATTAAGTTTGAGGTCTTAAATGCGCGCCACCACGAAAGAGAGGCGGCAATTGTAGCACAGGCCGGTGTGCCTGGAGCCGTTACCATTGCTACCAATATGGCAGGACGCGGAACCGATATTCAGCTTGGTGGTAACTTGGAAATGCGCTTAAAAGAAGTCTTAAGAGGTGATGAGAGCGAAGAAGAAATCAACAAGATTAAAGAAGATATAAAACAAAAAATTGCCGCCGATAAGGAAAAAGCCTTAGCCGCAGGTGGTTTATATGTATTAGGTACAGAGCGCCACGAGAGCCGCCGTATTGATAACCAGTTGCGCGGACGTTCCGGCCGTCAGGGTGACCCCGGAACATCTAAGTTCTTCCTCTCTATGGAAGATGATTTGATGCGGATTTTCGGTTCGGAAAGAATGAGCGCCATGCTCCAAAAAATGGGCTTGCCCGAAGGCGAACCTTTGGTTCACCCATGGATTAGCAAGGCTTTGGAAAAGGCTCAGCAAAAGGTGGAAGAGCGCAACTTTGATATCCGTAAGAATTTGCTCAAATACGATAACGTTATGAATGACCAACGCAAGGTTATTTATGAGCAACGCAAAGAGCTGATGCAAGCCGAAGATGTGTCTGAAACCATTGATGAAATGCGCAGCGACTACTTCCATAATTTGGTAGAAGGATATATTCCGTTTGGCACTTCACCAAACGAATGGCGCGCTAAGGAGTTGAGTGCAGAGGTAATGAGAATTATCGGTGTCCAACTTCCGATAGAGGAATGGGCTCAAGATAAGAATATTGAGGCAACCGAACTGCAAAACAAGGTTGTAGATGCCATTTTTGAGTATTTGAAAGAAAAGAACCAATATGTTCCTCAAGATCTGATGCGTATGGTTGAAAAGAGCATTTTGCTCCAAGTCTTAGACCAATTATGGAAAGACCATATTGCAGTGTTAGATTATATGCGTCACACCATTGTTTTACGAGCTTATGGTCAGAAAGATCCGCTAAATGAGTACAAGAAAGAGGCATTTCGGATGTTTTCCAATATGCTAGATCAACTTCGTGAACGGACGGTAACGCTTCTCTGCCGGATACAGATTCAAAGCGGTGATATGCCTGTTCAGCCCGAGACACCGCGTCATCGGATGCAAGAAGTGCACGAAACTCCGGAAGCTCTGGTGGGTAGTAATGATACAGGAGAGAGCACAAGCGATAAACCAGAACCGTTTAAGTATGGTAATGTCGAGTTTGATCCGCGCAATCCGGCCACATGGGGTAAAATATCTCGCAATGATCCATGCCCCTGCGGAAGTGGTAAAAAGTTCAAACATTGCCATGGCCGCCTGTAAATAAGGCTCGTTGTTAATCAAAAAAATCCTCTTAAAAAAGAGGATTTTTTTTTTGCTCTAAGCAGAAGGAAAAAAAGAGCAGAAGTAAAAAAAAGAGCCGAACAAAGACGTTCGGCTCACAATTAAAGTATGGTAAGATTATTTGGTTTCACCAATATACATACCAATGCATTCAGCAGCTTTGACAAAGTCGCTGTGAACATTAAGGAGAGTTGTACCTTCTTTGACCACATCATCCAAAGCATAAGCCTGAACATGACCATCTCTCCAAGCCACCATTTTGTTATGTTCACCTTTAGCCAAGAGTTCAATGGCTTTAGCACCGAAAACAGATGCAATCAAGCGGTCAAACGCAGTCGGAGTTCCGGAGCGTTGAACGTGACCAAGTCTGGTTACGCGGGTTTGGAACTCTTTATAGCGTTGGTTGATTTCGTTGCTCAAATAATCGCCGATACCACCATAAACAGCTTCGCCAACCAAGTTTTTAGCCCCTGATAGGTGAGAGCCGTCTTCGGTTTTGATACCCTCAGAAACCACGATAATTGCGTGGTTGCGACCACTGGCTTTAACTTCTTTAAGCTTATTGATAACTGAGTCGATTTTGTAAGGAATTTCCGGTACCAAGCAAACGTCAGCCCCGCCAGCTAATGCGGAATGCATAGCCAAGTGGCCGGCATCGCGTCCCATAACTTCCAAAATCAATGCACGGCTGTGAGAGCGAGCAGTAAGTTCCAAGCTGTCGATAGCGGTAGTGCATACTTGGCAAGCGGTTTGGAAACCGACAGAAAATTCGGTAATGGGGGTGTCGTTATCAATAGTTTTTGGCACACCCACCACGCGAACGTCGGTACCGCGGCAATAATTGCTGACAATATTCATACTTCCGTCGCCGCCAATGACCACGATAGCATCAAGTCCGAGTTCTTTAACGCCTTGGTTAAACTTTTTAGCCATTTCCTCCAGAGATTCCATTTTGACCCCTTTGTTCAAAGAGCCAAGATAAGAACCGCTAAGACGCGGCCAAGGAGTATCAGAGAAGTTTTGTACGGTTAAAACTTCATAGCGGTGAGGAGATTCGGTAATTCCGTCAGTTCCATTATGAATACCATAAACTTCCCATCCTTGTTTGGTAGCCGAGTTGACTACGGCACGGATCACGGCATTAAGACCGGCACAATCGCCGCCACTGGTAAGCACGCCGATTCTTTTAATTTTATTCATTTACAAAAAACTCCTCACAAAATTATTCATTATTTGTTTTTATCAGATTCAACACACTTATATATGATGTTTTTAAAGATGTCTATTGCAATTATTTAAAAATCGTGTATAATAAATGCAGATTTTTTGGAGAAATTTCCAGCAAAAAATCTTTTTTTTCACAACTTTACTTACATTTTATAAGGTAATATTGATGAACAATCAAAATAATTTGGGTCGACTTCAGCAGCAGTTATGCGAGCTCAAGCTCGAGGAGCGCCGTGTCAGCTCAGATATTAAGCACTTAGTACGCAGCAATGCTACTATAGATTTTTTTCAGGCCAAACAGCTAAATAGCTTACGCACAGGTGTAAAACGCAAAATTAAGTCTGTTGAGGCCAAAATTATGCCAAATATTATAGCATAAAAAAAGTGTTGCAAACTAAAAACTCTTGTGTTAATTAAGACACCAGATTTTGTGTATAACTTTTATTTTGAGTATGAAAAGAGGTGATTTAAGTGGTTCAGGTTACTGTTATTAACAATGATGTTAATCAGTCTTTGAAAGTTCTGAAAAAGAAAATGCAACGTGAGGGCATTTTCCGTGAAATGAAGTTGAGACGTCATCACGAAAAGAACTCTGAGAAGAAAGCACGTCGTCAGGCTGAAGCTATCAGACGCGCACGCAAACAGTTGCGGAAACGCTTAGATACTGAAGGATTCTAGTCCTAATGTTTAAGTTTGAAACCCCTCGCTGGTAAGGCGAGGGGTTTTTTGTTATTGCTTGTCAACCAGTTCGATTCTGATTTCTTTGTTGTAAAAAAGTAATAAGGCGCGGATTAGACCATAATAGGTGTATCTGCCAAGCTCAGCACGGTCAATAATTTTAGGATTAAGCTTTAGCCGTGTGGCGATTTGTTTTTGAGAGATTCCTTTTTTGCCAGCGAGCAAGCATCAACTCTTTGCCCAGAGCGCGACGCAAAAGCGGTAAGTCATAATCTTTAATAATCATAATTTTTGCTCCTAAAGTTTTGATTAAAACAAAACCGCCTATTCAAACAGAAAAGGCGGTGGAGCTCAAAAACTGTACTGACACAGTCGCGCTTATTCGACCGAAACGGCTTATTTCGCGCACTCCACCTCAGGTGGAAATATCAGTAGGGTGTTTTTGAGACACCACAGTCTATCTCTAAACTGCAAGAGCTAGATTAAAAATAAACAAGCTAAAATGCAAGCGAAATTTTGACAGTAAAAAACAAGATAAGGTTAATTTAGCCCGTTCCTTAGATAGCATCGCGGCTCTTGGGTACATACGCCAAGCAACAAACTGATGCCTCAGGCGCTGCCTGCCGCGCCCCGTCGTACGGGGGGGGGATGAAATGATAATTTTGCTTGAAAAAAATCCAAGAAGTGATACATTATGCCCGAAATAAATCTATGCCTGTGTGGGGCGTTCCGCACATAATATATATTAGGAAGGATAAATAATATGACAATTCGCGTCGGTATTAACGGCTTTGGACGTATTGGCCGCTTGGTTTTCCGTGCTGCACAAAAGAGAAATGATATCGAAATCGTTGGTATTAACGATTTGATTGATGTTGAGTATATGGCTTATATGCTCCGCTACGACACCATGCATGGCCAATTCGATGGCACAATCGAAGTTAAAGACGGCAAATTGGTTGTAAACGGCAAAGCTATTCGCGTTACTGCCGAGAAGAACCCTGCAGACCTGAAATGGGGCGAAATTGGGGCTGAATACGTTGTTGAATCAACCGGTTTGTTCTTGACCAAAGAAAAAGCTCAAGGTCACATTGATGCCGGTGCAAAATATGTTGTAATGTCTGCTCCTTCAAAAGACGACACTCCGATGTTTGTATGCGGTGTTAACACCGATTCTTATGTAAAAGGAACTCAGTTTGTATCTAACGCATCTTGCACCACCAACTGCTTGGCTCCGATTGCTAAAGTTTTGAATGATGCTTTCGGAATTGAAGATGGTTTGATGACCACCGTTCACTCTACCACAGCTACCCAAAAAACCGTTGACGGTCCGTCTATGAAAGACTGGAGAGGTGGTCGTGCTGCAGCTGGCAACATCATTCCGTCATCAACCGGTGCTGCTAAAGCTGTTGGTAAAGTAATTCCGACTTTGAACGGCAAATTGACCGGTATGTCTTTCCGCGTACCGACTTTGGATGTTTCTGTTGTTGACTTGACTGTTAACCTGAAAAAAGCTGCTACTTATGAAGAAATCTGCGCAGCTATGAAGAAAGCTTCAGAAGGCGAACTCAAAGGTATTTTGGGTTACACCGAAGACCAAGTTGTTTCTGCTGACTTCTTGGGCGATTCTCGCACTTCTATCTTTGATGCCAAAGCTGGTATCCAATTAACTCCGACTTTTGTAAAAGTTGTTAGCTGGTATGACAACGAGTGGGGTTACTCCAACAAGGTATTAGACCTCGTTGCCCACATGGCTAAAGTAAACGGATAATTTTGATTTTCCCTGCCAATTTGGGGCGCTGTTAATTTTGACAGCGCTCCGCGAGGCAGGGAATTTTTTTTGAAAAGGTATGACAATGGAATATAAAACAATCGAAGATTTGGGCGATTTGAACGGCAAAGTCGTAATGTTGCGTGCCGATTTGAACGTGCCAATGGATGAAAATTTTCACGTTACCAACACCGCACGCATTGACCGTACGGTTCCGACTATCAAATTGTTGATGAACAAAGGTGCCAAAGTTGTAGTTGTTTCTCACTTTGGGCGTCCGGAAGGCAAAGGCGATGTTAAAAACTCGCTTAGCCACATTGTTTCTGAGCTGGAAAAAGCTTTGGGCAAGCACGTTGTTTTTGTTGATGACTGCATTGGCGAAAAAGTAGAAGCCGCCATTAAGTCTTTGCGCAATGACGAAATTTTGCTTTTGGAAAACCTGCGTTACTACAACGAGGAGAAAAAAGGCGACGAACAATTTGCTGCTGAGTTGGTCAAACCGGTAGATGTTTATGTTTCTGACGCATTTTCAACCGCTCACCGGGCTCATGCCTCTATGGTTGCTGCCGCTAAGTTGCGTCCGGCTGCTATGGGCTTGCTGATGGCCGAAGAAGTCAATGCTTTGTCTAAAGGCTTAAACGACCCCAAACGTCCGTTGATGGCAATTGTTGGTGGTTCAAAAGTTTCTACCAAGTTGGATTTGTTGAACAATTTGGTTAAAAAGGTAGATAAATTGGTAATCTCGGGCGGTATGGCTCATACTTTCATGAAAGCCAGCGGCATTGATACCGTTAATGAAGCCAACTCATTGGTTCAGATGGATATGCTTGAAACCTCCAAAGAGATTATGCAAACAGCCAAAGCCAACAACTGCGAGATTATTTTGCCGTTAGATGTAGTTGTTTCCAAAGAGTTCAAAGCAGATGCCGAGCACAAAACCGTAGATTTGGCTAGCATTCCGGCTGAGGGTTGGATTTTGATGGATGTTGGCGAAAAGACCATCGAATCGATTAATAAGAAATTGGAAGAGTGCAAAACGCTGGTATGGAATGGCCCCTTGGGCGTATTTGAGTTAAAACCGTTTGATACTGCCACCAACAAAGTTGCAGAACGTGCTGCAGTTTTGACCGGAGAAGGCAAATTGATGACGGTTGCCGGCGGCGGTGATACCGTTTCAGCTTTGGAGAATGCCGGAGTCGCAAATAAATTTTCGTATATTTCGACAGCAGGCGGTGCCTTTTTGGAATGGATGGAAGGCAAAGAACTTCCAGGTGTTATCGTATTGAAAAAATAATAAAAACACCAGACTTTCTGCGAGACCCCGGTTCTTTTGAATCGGGGTTTTTTGTGCTATTCGGAATCTTTGTCTATCAAATTGTCATTTTTTGCTTGAAAATTTAAAATATTCGTCTAATATCTATTTATGTTAGGCTTTATTGAGGTTTAGTTATGGCTAATATAAAAAATAGTATCACAGCCCAAGAATCCGCCTACGACAAAGATGGCTGTATTGATTTAATTTTATTTGAAGAAAAAGAACACGAAAATCGCATTTATTGGCTGAAAGAGCAGGGAGGAAAAAATCTGCTGGTTCAGGATTTAGGCGATGCTAATTGTGTAATTGACGAACTTCCTGAAGATTATGTAATCCGTGGCTGCAAATATCATAACAATAAATTGTTGTTAGCAGACGGCAATGGCACAAATCGCGCTTATGTTCGTCAGAGCGAAAAAAGATTATTCAAGCCTTTGCAGCGTAGTTCGGCTCGAGTTGTTGATATGTATCCACATACGCCAATGCGTGGCTAAATTTTTATCGAAAAAAACAACCTATTTTGTCAAAAATAGGTTGTTTTTATTTTAAAATGTGGTATTATAAAGCCATAAGTTTTAATAAGGAATTAGACAATGGCTGAAACCGCATTTACTTTACACTATGCTACTCACCGCAATGTTGATGATTATAGCGGTGCTTATGAAAATGCCAATTATACCACCGAGCAGGCCGCCGAGATTTTAGCTGAAGGCGATTTTGAGCATGCAGATACCAGAAGAGCTGTATATGAGCAAGCCTATGCAATTTCGCCTGATGATTTTGCGCAGACCTATAGTATCATTGAGCGTATGGAAAATGACGCCCAAGTGCAGCCAGCTATCAGACAAGATGCCAGAGGTAATGACCACTTTGTGGCTTTGTTTAGAAATGTTTATGGTGGCAGCTTGAATATTGCTATTTCTGAAGGGCATTTAATATTAAATTCATTAGAAGGCTTAAGTGCCGAAGAATATCGTAATTTAGCTCGTTTTTGCTGGATGAACAGCATGAACATTGAGTTTCCTGACAATGTAGATGAACATTTTCGTCGCAATTATGAACAGGCTTATGCTGCATATGAGCAAGAAGTTCGCTTAGGTGGGCATAATAGCAATGATGCCACCGCTCAAGAAGTAAATGAAGCTCTTAACCAGGAGCATCTCTCAGACGATGAAATCGAGGCTGCTGCTTCACACTTGCCTGAAAACGAGCGTGCTGACTTCATATTGTCCGAACGAAATCGTCGTGCGGCTGAAAGAGCTGCCGAGGAAAGTAAGAGCAACCTCAACCCCAACCAAGACAAAATCGATAATAGTATGCAGACTTTTATGAAGCGTTTGGGTAAGGTTTCCGGTGAAACTTTTTTCCGTAGCAATTCAATCTTGAGCGGCGAAACCGTATATCGTTTGTATAAAGATCCCAATGCCTACAAAAAAGACGGTCGTCCGCAAAAAGATGGTTCTTATGCCAATACCTATGAAATTGAAATGCGTTTCAAGGTTGATAAAGATGGTAATTTAGCCTTTACCTTTGGTACACCCAACAATGCCACTATTGACCAAGCTTATGCTGATGAAATGGTCGGTATGATGAAATCTCAAGGCTATACGCATATTAATTTTGACTTAGGCGATACCATTCAAGATGGAGATAAAGGTAAGTTTCGTGAATCTTGTGCCCGCAACGGTGTAATCCCCGAAGGCTTCAATCTCAACGAACACCATGTTAAAAAGATGATAGATATTGCATCAGGCTCTTTGTCATCGAAAGATTTGTTGGTCTATAAAGAAAGAATGGTTGAACGGTTGCGTCGTCAGTTGAAGCAGCAAAATATCGAATTTGATTCAGAAGATAACCGTTTATATGATATAATTAACTCATTGGAAGGTGAGGTTCGTTATGCCAAGCTCCATAAAGCCTATGATGGTATGAGAGGTGGAGAAAGTATTTCTGATGTCTTGCATAAAGTTGTCCGTGAAGTTGATCCCAATACCGGTCGTGCCGATGCGGTTAAGGTTATTGGTGCCGCCAATGCATTTAGTGAATTTATTGAGGCTTATGACAAATATTGTACTGGTACAGTGCAAGAATTTTTGGCTGCCAATGTGTTGAATCTTCCTGAAGAACGTCGAGAATTTCTTGAGCAAACCGGATTATCACCTAATGATCAAACTAAGTTAAAAGATTTAGACCCCAAACATTTGGTGACTATCTATAAATGTATGATAAAAGAGCAAGAAGACAAGGCCGAACAAGTTTTTCGCGCTCAGTTCTCCAATCCTAACCGTGAAGAAGTCGATGCTGATTTTGTTAAAGATCAGGTGCGGATGGCTTATGAAGGAATGCTTGATAAATCTAACATTATCAAGGAAAAAGGTGGTGGAAGCCTTTATGTTGAAAGATTGGGTAACCCTAAATATTCCGGCCCGGTTACTCCGGTTAACTACCACAATAACTATCAAATGATGCGCCGTCGTGGTAACGGAAGACGCTAATTGGAATAGCAACAGAGGGGTGGACAATACCACCCCTTATTTTTTTTGTAATAAAATCCTTGTCATTTGGGGATAAGGAGAGTAGGGTGGCAGGAAATATGAGGAGGAGTTATGGAAGTCAAAACCAATGTGATGAGGATTTTAGAGCAGCATAAGGCCGCTTATAAGAGTTATTGCTATGCCGGGACATCAGCAGTGAGCGGGAGTGAAGTTGCTGCTGTGTTGGGGCAAAACCCCGACCAAGTGTTTAAGACTTTGGTCACCGTCAGTAAATCGCATAAAAATTATGTTTTTATGCTACCGGTTGACAAAGAGTTGGATTTGAAAAAAGCTGCCGCCGCAGTTGGAGAAAAGGCAATAGATATGCTCAAGTCTAAGGAACTTTTGCCTTTGACCGGATATGTGCATGGCGGTTGTTCCCCGATTGGGATGAAAAAAGTTTTTCCGACTGTGATAGATAGTTCTGCCCAAAATTTTGCCACTATCATCTTTAGCGCCGGCAAGATTGGCTATCAGGTTGAAACCTCACTGACGGATTTATCCCGCGTGGTCAAGTTTAGCCTGTCCGAAATTTGTATGTAGAAACTACTTGAGAAAATCAGAAAAACGCCGATACAATCAAGTAGCGGCGTTTCTTTTGTAGTTAGGTTTATTTTTTTGTTTTAAGTGTCGGGAAGGCAATTACATCGCGCAAGGTTGCCGAGTTGGTCAGCAATTTTGCTAAACGGTCCATGCCCATGCCCATACCGGTTGTCGGTACAAAACCATGATCCAAAGCATCTAAGAAACTTTCATCAAGCATCTGAGCCTCATCATCGCCGTTTTCTCGCTCTTTCATTTGCTCCATAAAGCGCTCGCGTTGCTCAAGCGGATTAGAGAGTTCTGAGTAGGCGCAGCCGATTTCAAGTCCGGCCATATAGGTATCAAAATGTTCAACCAAACGCGGATTATTACGGTGAGTTTTAGCCAAAGGCGAAACATCGCGTGGCATATCCATTACGTGGATTGGCTCAATCAAGGTGTGTTCCACTTTTTCATCAAACACTTCGGTTACCACTTTGCCCCAAGATGTACAGGTGGAGGCATCAACTCCGACTGATTGAGCAAGTTCGCGAGCTTCTTCCACTGTTTGTGCTTGCAAAAAGTCAATGCCGCAGTTTTGTTTGATTAAATCAATCATCGAAACTTTGGGGAAGGGCTTAGAAACATCAATCATATGTCCGTCAATTTCAAATTGCTCTGTTCCCAAAACTTTTTTAGCCACAAAACGAACTAACTCAGAAATAATCTCAGCCATGTCGTTGTAATCGCCATAAGCCATATAAGCTTCCAAAGCAGTAAATTCGGGATTGTGGTTTTTATCGACACCTTCATTGCGGAAGTTGCGGCCGATTTCAAACACGCGGTCAAAACCGGAAATAACCAGTTTTTTTAGGTAAAGCTCAGGAGCAACTCGCAAATAGAAGTCGCTGTCCAAAGCATTGTAGTGAGTAATAAACGGTTTTGCCGACGCACCGCCCATAATCGGGTGTAAAATTGGGGTTTCCACTTCCAAGAAATTATGAGATCCAAAGAATTCTCTGATTGCCGCAATAATTTGGCAGCGGGTCAAGAAGACTTTTCTGGCCTCGTCGTTGATAATAAAATCAACATAGCGCTGACGATAACGGGTGTCCATATCGGTCAGACCGTGGAATTTCTCAGGCAGAGGTTCAAGCGATTTAGCAATAATATCAAATTTTTCGGCGGCAACAGAAAGTTCACCGCGGGGAGTACGACGGATAAAACCATGAATACCGATCATGTCTCCCAAATCCAAGCATTTAAGGATTTTGAGATTGTTTTCATCTAAGTTGCATTTGTGGCAAAAGACTTGAATGGTACCGGTCTGGTCTTTAAGGTCAATAAACATACCGTCATTGCGCACGGCCATGGCTCGACCGGCGATGATTACGCGGTCTTCAGTGTGTTCACCATTGGGCAGGTCTTTGTATTTTTCTTGCAAATCAGCGGCAAAAGCATTGGGTTTGAAAGAATAAGGGTAGGGGTTGTATCCCATTTCTTGTAAAGTGTTTAGTTTGTTTAATCTGCCTTGTCTGTGAATACTAACTTCTTCGGTCATTTGTCTTTCTTTCATATTAGATTTGATTATCAGTATATTTTGGGGAAATAATATACTCATTTCCAAGAAAATCAACCATTTTAATCATCAATCACATTTTTCAAAAATATTGTATCTATTATTTCGATGATTATAAAACAGAAAATATTAAAAGTTGCTTATATATTTTACTTGTATCTTGAAAATTGCATATAAATTTGTTATACATTATTTGTCACTTGTTATAAGTGTGCCTAAAATCCGAAGAACTTAATCTTCGGATTTTTTTGTAACAAGAAAACTACCGGCTAGGCCGGTAGTTCCAAAGAGCTTACAGCTTTACAGATAAAAAACTCCTT
>CALXTR010000026.1 GCA_944391475.1 uncultured Alphaproteobacteria bacterium
AACGCCATCAGCCGCTATCAGATAGCCTATTCTGATGGGACTACCGCCAAGTATTATGATGACAAAAAGACCCCCATTGGGATTGTGACTTATGTCCACCCCACTAAAGGTAAAAAACATGGTTTGATAATGTCCTTGCGCCCGTTCACCATTCAAAATCAGGCCCAAGCGCATAAGATTTGCGCCGCCTATACTACGGCGGGGACCATGGCCGGAGACTGGCACTTGCCCGATATTGGTGAGCTGGCTACTATGAGCGCCGGAGATACGGTTGAAAGTAGTGATGAATATAAAAAATACCGCGATGCACTCAAAACCATCCCTACCGCCGGTGATTTAGAGATGTCTTTTTCGTTTTTTTACGGAAGCAGTACCATAACTGATGGTGTAGATAAACAAAATAACACCAACACCCAAGGAAGTTTCCAACAGCATCGATCCTATAATAGTGTATACAATAAGTGGTACGCATCCCCTATTTTTGTCTCTGATTCCCAATCGGCTGATTCTACAAGCAATGCTTATATCAGTACTGTTAACAGCGCAAATGGGATTGCTTCTGTAGCAAAAACCAAAAAAATGCAGTTCCGCTGCGTGGCTTATTTCTAGTTGGAGAAAGAAAATGACCAAACAACTTTTTGCCTTATTACTCACGACCGCTGCTTTCCCCGGCTTAGCCCAGGCTGCCGATGAAATCAACTGTACGGCTTCACCCGAATGCGCCACTTTGGGCTATACTCAAACCAATTGCCCCAAAGGCGGCATCCGTTGCCCCTTTGACAAAACCAAAATGTTTTGTGTCTCCGGTTTTGGGGGTGAGGATTTCAGCTTCAAAAACACTATCTACCAATATCAGATTGTGTTTGCCGATGGCTCTACCGGTACTTATTATGATGATAAAAAAGACCCTATCGGTATCATCACCTATGTCCACCCCAACGGGCAGGGCAACCATGGGCTGATTATGTCCTTAGACCAACCACCGGTCGAGAGTAGAGCCTTTGCGCTGCACTATTGCGCCAACTACACCACCAAAGGTACCAAGGTCGGTGATTGGCACTTGGCTGACATTGGTGAAATCGGCACCATGCAAAATGGTGATGAAATTGATAATACCACCCAGCTTAATACTATTAACAATATTCTCAAGACCATCCCCGGAGCCCAAGCCCTTGGCGTGTCTTTTAGCTACTATTATAGTCGTAAATGTAGTCATAGTAACGCATATCTCTGGGTCGATTGTGATGTATCATCTTTAAGTTGTCCACATAATTCTAGGTATGATTTTGATAATTCTTCACGCAGATATCCAAGCAATTATTTGAATTTAGGAGTAAATAGCAAAAACTGGTATTATAATAGTAGTTCTGATTATAATCCTGCTCCTGGATGCGCAAATGTTTATGATGATAGTTCTTATTACATATATGGAGGCTACCCGTTCTATTACAGCTCTTCTTATTGGAGTGCTTCTGATAACCCGAGCGGTAGCACTCCTTATGTGGTCGACCTCTACCAAAACAATCAAACCACAACCAACTCGGCTCAAAAAGGCCATTTCCGCTGCGTGGCTTATTTATAGAAAGGAAACCAACCATGAAAACATTTTTTAGCACACTTCTCCTTTCTTCGTTTTTGTTAGCCGGCTCGGCTGCTGCCGTTGAGGTTGGAGATATCTATTATAGCGACAAAACCTTCTCAAGCTCGGTGCAAAGCGGCAAAAAAGCCATTGGTGTGGTCTATTGGGTCTCCACCAACAAAGACTTTGGCTATATTGTTGCTCTCGAAGAAGCTCCAAGTACCATGAATGTCTTTAATGCCAATGTGCATTGCTTGGAATATTATACCGAAGGCACCTTGGCCGGCGATTGGAAACTCCCTCAGCGCATTGAACTTGTCCGCCTTGGTAAACACCGCGTTAATAATGCCACCGTAGATAACTATGCTAAAATCAATGCGGTTTTGGCCAAAGTCACTAAAGCAAATGGCAGCAAAGCCACAGCTCTTGGCAACAAAAACTATGTCGCCAACTCCACTTATCCTTATGCTGTTAACCCTTATAGCGGCGCCATTGGCGGAGGCGGGGGCAATGCTCAATCTTCCGGAACCAAATATTCCGTTCGTTGCGTAACTGCTTTCTAGAAAGGAAACCAACCATGAAAACATTTTTAAGCACACTTCTCCTTTCTTCGTTTTTGTTAGCCGGCTCGGCTGCTGCCGTTGAGATTGGAGATATCTATTATAGCGACAAAACCTTCTCGAGCTCGGTGCAAAGCGGCAAAAAAGCCATTGGTGTGGTCTATTGGGTCTCCACCAACAAAGACTTTGGCTATATTGTTGCTCTCGAAGAAGCCCCAAGTACCATGAATGTCTTTAATGCCAATGTGCATTGCTTGGAATATTATACCGAAGGCACCTTGGCTGGCGATTGGAAACTCCCTCAGCGCATTGAACTGGTTCGTTTAGGTAAATATAAAGTAAATGGCACTTTGGTTGATAACTATACCAAAATCAATAATGTACTAGGTAAAGTCACTAAAGCGAACGGCAGCAAAGCCACCAAATTAACCAGCAAGAACTATGTGGCTAACTCCACTTATCCTTATGCCATCAACCCCTCAACCGGTGTGTTTACCGGAGGAGGAGGTGCAGCTCAAAGTGCATCAGCCAGCTATGCCGTACGCTGTATTACCGCTTTCTAACTTTTGGGTAAAAATATTATTATGTAGTTCTTTCTCCGACACTCCGTAGGGTTGCGATTGCGCTCTGCGGAGTGTTCCTATTTACTATAAAGCTACAAGCTGTGGATAAAGCTCAAAAGATAAATATTCTAATTTAAAAATCAAAAAAAGTAGTCTACACTCTGCACTGGATGAAATATATAATTGTAATTGGGGAAATATAGATGTCTAATCAGGAAGTTGCCGATAGCAATTCGCGTAAGGATTCGCATTTGCCGGAGTTTATTTCAACCTCAGCACCAACCATTATTGCTGAAGACGAAAGCAAAAACAAATGGTTGGCTAATAATATGCAACGCCTGATGATTTGGGTCAGCATCATCTGGTTTGGGGTTGTGCTCATCTACATTACCCAGTTTTTTGGCTGGTCTAACCTCTTTTTAATGATGCCCGATGAATTTGGCGGCTTTTTAGCCGGCGTAACCTTGCCGTTAGCCATTATTTGGGTTGTTATGGCCTATATCGATCGTGGCGCTAGTTTCAAACAAGAGGCCAAACTTCTCCATACCTATATGAACCAACTGGTCTACCCCGAAGATGGCGGAGCTCAAACTGCCAAAGCCATGGCCGATGCCATTCGCGCTCAGGTGATAGAACTTCAAGAGGTTACCAAACAAGCCACTGAACAAACAGATAAAATTCAGGCTGAGCTTAGCAATCGAGTAGAAGATTTTGCCAAACTGGTTGGAATTTTAGATAATTATTCCTCCAAAACAATTACAGAGATGACCGAAGGCATTAAAACCCTCATCAACAGTTTTGACTATGTTGCCGAAAGAGCGGCTATCTCTACCGAGGCTCTACAAAACAAAGTAAGCGATTTTTCCGCCGCTGGTGAGCAGATTCGTAACGGTGTCGAAGAAATATTCGAAACCTTGCAACCGCGCATCCAAGAACTTCAAGCCTCATCAATTAATGCTAAAAATATTAATGATGAAAACACTAGCCGTATGTTGAGAGCCAATGAATTACTGGTCGAATTTCATGATCGGGTTAGCAAAAATATTGAATATATTACTTCAATGGTGGGTGAACAGACCCAAAATCTTGAAAATGTGGCCCAAAAAACAATCAAATCCGCAGAGGATTTGCGCGATAGCGTACACAATAATATCAAGACCATTGAAAACACATTAAAAGATCATCAAGAATTTTCAAACAACTACACAGAAACCTTAAGCAACAATATTAGCGGTCTTTCGCGCAAATTTAGTGAACAAAACGAGGCCTTAGGCGTTGAAGTAGAAAAAATCTTGGCTCGTTCTACTAATGTCAGCGAAAGTATTAGCAACCAAGTTGATAATATCCGTAATGTCTCAGATGAGGTAATTGAGAACCTTAACAATGTTGATGGCCGCATCGCTTCTGAAGTTAAGTCATTGCAACAATATGCCGATGAGACCGGAGCCGCCATTAGTGGTGCTATTACGGTTTTGGAACAACAAAGCAACAAACTAAGCCTCATGAGCGCCAACGCTGTTAAAAATATTGGCGATATGGCCGATAATATGAATGCTCAATCTGAAAAAATGGGCGACACTGCCGATAATATGGTCGAGAAAATGGCCAAAGTAGCAGCCGATGTCGAACAACGCAATCGCGATTTACGCGTTGTTTCCGAAAGTGCGGTTGATAAGCTAAATGAAGTTATCGAAGTGATGAACAAACACACCGACAGTCTCAAAGAAACCACTTCGATTGTCCAAACTCAAAGCCAAATCAGTGAAACCTCACTGGTTCAGCAACAACGCCACATCACCGCAACCGCCTCTAAGATAGAAGACATTAAAGCTGAGCTCAAGCGTCAGATTGAAGACTTGGTCAAAGCTTCTGATGCTATTGAGACTAATGCCGGTGAAATGGTTAATAACCTTCAAAAACAACTGGAAAAAGCCCTGCAATCTTGCAACTCAATTGTTGAAAGCACTCGCAACTTAGGCGAAAATCTCGAACTTCAAACCGCCGCTTTTGATGCCGAGACATCTAAGTCCATCGAAAAAGCCTCCGCGTTTGAAAACATTGTCCGCTCTCAGGTTAACAATCTCAACCAGTCTGGTTCACAGATTGAAAATCTATCTAAATCTATTAGTGAGATTTTAGCTCGCCAGATAAACTCACTTAGCGAAACCGCCGAGAACACTACTAAAAGTATGGATTTGGCTGTTAATACATTTGAAAAACAAAACACCAGCATCAGAGCCGTTACGGATAATACCATCAGACACGTTGCAGATATGGTTCAGGTTATGGATGAAAAAGCCGAAGCCATTAACCAGCTCTTCAACCACCAAGAGAACGAATTTTTTGAAATTTGCGACAAAATTACCGAAAACACCAATAACATCGGCTCTTCACTCAAAAAACAAGTCTCGGTCATTGAGCAAAACTCCGATAGAGTCTTTGGACGTATGGCCATGTTGGAGGAAAATTTCAACAAGCACGCCGATGAGGTTGTCAAAATTTCCGGGAAATCAATCGATAAGCTGTCTGAAATTTACAATGTGGTTTCTGAGCAACAAAATGTTGCCGGCCAGCATATGCAAGATATAAGCGACAAGCTTACAAATGTATATCAAGGATTCCAGTCAGGACTTGATACCCTTAGCGGTGAAGTTGGTAAAATTGAGCAACAAGCCCTCAATTCTACCGAGAAACTCCTTGCTAGCGCCGATAAAGTTCAAAATATACATCAGGTTTTAGGAGATGAGGCCAAAAACATCTCCGGAATAATGGAAAACCATGTTAAAAGCATGGAAACCAACTTAAACAAAGTCCGTTCTCAAACCGATATGATTAACGATACCTTAAATCATCAAAAAGATAGTTTGTCAGATATTGTGAATGTTGTATCTACTCAAGCACGCTTGGGTGAGGCTTCCATGGCCCAGCAATATAAGATGCTCTCTGATGTATCCTCAGAGGTTGCACAAAAAATTGGGGAAATTAATGGAAAATTCAAGGACAGCACTGATAACATTTTTGAAATTACCTCAAAGCTTTCCTACGAGTTTGATGTTTTGGGAGATAAGTTGCTAAGCGTCAGCCAAGATGTATCTAAAGCTGCCAAAAACTCTATTAAGGACATACAACAAGTTAACCTGTCATTAAACCAAACTTCCGATGATTTGAACACTTGTGTTAATAAATCTGTTTCCAAGATAGGGGAAGTTGGACAAGAATATGAAAAATATATTGCCAACTTTAATACCGTAACTGCAGAAGCCAGTACAGGAGTGGTTGAAATTAACAAACTTATTTCCGAGCAAGGCGACAAAATGACTGCCATCACTAATGATACTCGAGAATTAGTAGAATTTTTCAATAAGGTCTTGAATGACACCTCAATGGAATTCTCCAAACGCGCTCAACAAGCATACGACAAGGTCAAAGGTTTTGGGGAAAGCTTAAAATCTTTGAGCCTGCAAATTGGTGAAACCGCCAAAATGAGCTCCATTCATATGGAAAACTCCAGCGATAAGATTCGTTCATCTATTTCAGAAATTGCCTCCAATGCCGAACGCATTTCCAATGAAATTCGTAGTTCGGGTGAGGTTTTCTTGCAGCAGTCCAATGTTTTGATTGCCGCCACAGATGAAACCATTAAAAAGGTAAATGCTGCAATGCAGAGTATTCAAACCACCACCACAGATTTTGATACTAAAAGTGCTGATATTGTAAGTAAGGCCAACGAGCTTAATACATTATTCTCTCACCAGATGAATGAATTGCAAAATACATCCCAAAAAGCTGACAATAAGATTGCTGAATTGGAAAAGAGATACAAACATCTTAAGGTTGAAACCTTCTTGAAAGATGCCGGCTATGTGGTTGAAAAACTAGAAACCATGGCCGTTGACATTAATCGCATCTTCACTCCGGATGCAGAAGAAGACTTGTGGAAGAAATACTATGCCGGCGATACAGCAGCTTTTGTCCGCTACCTTTCTCGCAGCATGAACAAACAGCAAATTTTACAAATCCGCTCCGAATTTGAGAAAAACTTAGAATTCCGCGATTTGGTAACTCGCTATATGTCCGACTTTGAGGCACTGATTACCGAGGCCAAGAAAAATGAGCGCTCCAATGTGCTTATGGCCGTGATTTCTGGCTCAGATGTTGGTAAGCTGTATTATATTTTGGCACGTTCTTTGGATAAACTAAACTAGGGTAGGGGTATATAATAAGTTATGTCCGGTGTAAAAATCAGTTCTGAAGCCTTTGCGGAGCTAAGCGCTCAAATTCATGAGAATGCCAGCCGCCTAAAAAGCCGCAATGCCGGAAAATATGCCCAATTTACAACAGCAGACAATTCCGAAGAAATAAGTCTTCACCCCCAAGCCAATACTGATAAATCACGTCCTCACTTACGTGGTAAGCCAATATCTCTGCACAATTATGCTCAAACCTATCTCGGACCCGATGCCGTATACAGCTTGCATAGTCTTACCCCGCTGCAGACTGCTGCCGGATTAAAGAAGTATGCCGGACAAATGTATAACGTAGCAGTGAGCTTAAATGAGGAACCCAAAGTTTTGCTAGATTTTATGCATAAAAACAACCAAACATACGATTTTAAGATATGATACAAGATTTAGGATTTAAGAGCCCTGTTTTTTTAGCGCCTATGGCAGGCATTACCGATAAGCCGATGCGCCGCTTGGTTGCAAGTTTGGGGGGCGGAAACATCGTGTCCGAAATGGTCGCCATCAATGCCCTACAGAGAAAAAATCCCAAAAGTTTTCGGATTGCCGATGTTCGCGATGAGCCGTATCCCGTCACGGTACAAATGGTTGGCGGAGATGTCGAATTGTTCATCGAGGCCGCCGAATTTCTACAAGAATTAGGCGCGGCAACATTAGATATCAATATGGGCTGTCCGGTCAAAAAGATTGTCAACAATCATTCTGGCTCTGATTTAATGCGCAATCTGGAATTGGCCTCAAGGATAATCAGTGCCGTCAAAAAATCCACTCCGTTAACACTCAGCGTAAAATTTCGCAAAGGCTGGGACAACGACCATGTCAACGCCGTAGAATTTGCTCAGATGTGCGAAGAAAGCGGTGCCGATTTCATCACTGTACATGGTCGCACCAGAAGTGATTTCTATTCCGGCACTGCCGACTGGGACATTATTGCTGCCGTCAAAGCTGCCGTCAAAATTCCGGTTATTGGCAACGGCGACATAACATCTCCCAAGAGTGCCAAACAAATGCTGGAACACACTAAAGCAGACGGAGTTATGGTTGGTCGCGCCGCCTTAGGAGCTCCGTGGCTTATTAGCCAAATTCACAACTTTCTTACCACCGGAGAAGAACCGCAAAATATTTCAATTTTTGCCACTAGAGAAATTTTGTTAAGGCATATTAAAGAATTAATAAGTTATTATGGAGAAAAATTAGCCTTGCCGTTATCACGCAAATACGTCTGCTGGTATTGCAAAAACCTGCGTGATGCCCGCAAGTTTCGCGAAAATTATGTTCGCATCACCAACTTTACCGATGCATTTTCAGCCATTGACGATTATTTCAATGTCTGTGAGATGCAACAAGGAGAAGAGAAATGAAAATTATCGTCGGCGGTGCCGGAAGTGTAGGGCAAAGTATTGTTGGCTACCTTGCTCAAGGTAACAACGATATTATTGTCGTTGATAGTGACCCTAAAAGACTAGACGAACTTTCTCAAATTGCTGATGTCCGCCCGATTCATGGCTCTATCTCTCACCCTGGAGTTTTAGAAAAATCAGGTGCCAAAAGTGCAGACATACTCATCTCTACCACCGATAGCGATGAAACCAACATGGTCTCATGTCAAGTTGCCTATAGTCTATTTAATCTCCCCAAGCGCATCGCACGTATAGATAATGATGCTTATTTATCAGCTCTTTGGTCTACCTTATATAATGAAAGCAATCTTCCCATTGATTTGATAATTTCGCCGGAACAATCCATTGCTGAGGCTATCTATAGATTGTTAAAAGTACCTGGATTTTCTGAATTTCTGCCTTTTTTTGATGAGCGAATTTACTTATTGTCACTCCGCTGCCAATCAGATTGTCCGCTCTTAAAAACCCCATTAAATCAGCTAAGTATGGTTGCTCCCGATTTGGAAATTTCGTTCTTAAGCATTGTGAGAGAAGGGAGAAGCTTTATCCCTAAAGAAACTGATTTCCTAGAAATGGGCGATGAAGTATATTTCTTAACCCCCAAGGATAGCATTGATGATGCCATCCATGCATTTAATATGGATAAACCGGCAGTTGAGCGTGTTGTCATTTTTGGCGGCGGACAAATTGCCCTTAACCTCGCACGCAGATTGGAAAGTGATGACAACATTCTAAGCTGCAAAATTGTGGAGGAAAATCCCCAAATTGCTCGCCAACTAGCTAAGGAACTAGACAATACCGTAGTTATCAATGGAGCCATGCTCAACGACAACATATTAGAAGAAGTTGCCATCGAGCATACAGACATGGCTATAGCCGTCACCAACCAAGACAAAGACAATCTGTTGGTATCGCTTCTGGCTAAACAAAGTGGCGCCACCTCAGCAATTTCTCTTGTAAACTCGCAAACTAATAACAACTTGGTCGATAATATCGGCAACAACATATTAGTGCATCGTTCAGCTATTACCATTTCCAAATTACTCAAAGAAATCCGCCAAAACAAAATAGATTTTGCATATTCTCTAGGCAAGGGCTTTGGTGAAATTTGGGTTGTTGAAGTCGAAGATTATATGAATATTTGTAATCACAAAATTTCTTCACTCCGCTTATCTTCAGGTATCAAGATAGGAGCGCTCCAAAGAGGAGAGGAAATAATTTATCCTCACTCACATGAAATTTTGCAAGTAGGAGATAAGTTGCTGATTTACGTGAGCAGCAGCCACATCCGTCGTGCCGAACAAATCTTCGTATGAGGCACTCCATGATACAAGATATCATATTTGATTGGGACGGCACTCTGGCAGATACTTTGCCTTTTCTGAAAGAAACATTCAACCAAACCTTTGCTTTTTTGAAGAAAAAACCGATAAGTTATGCCCAAATTCGCCGTCTATCGCACCAAAATAAAGAGATAGACTTATTCCAAAGTGTTTTTGGAGAAGATGACTTTTTCAAAGCCAAATGTTTTTTTTACACCTACACCTTACAGCATCATCTAGATAAACTCTCTGCCTGCAGTGGAGCGCAAGAGGTTCTTGATTTTTGCAAACAAGCTAATATTAAGTGTCACGTTTTTAGCCATAAACGCCAACAAATCCTAGAAAAAGAGATTGAAAGACTAGGTTGGAAAAGCTATTTTAGCAATGTCTGCGGAGCCGGAACTTTTAGCCAAGACAAACCAGCCCCCGAAGCTTGTGAAAAATTTTGGCAATGCTGTGGGGCGAACCCCAAAACCTCTCTGGTAATCGGAGATGGTCCCTCTGATACCACCTCAGCACGATTCTGGGGCTGTAGGGTTGCAATTGTGGCAACTCATGAACGCTATATCGGAGAAAAACCGGATTACAAATTAAAAAATCTGCAAGAAATTTTACCTTTATTGCAAACAATGCTTTACTAATAAAAGAAAATATTGTTAACTAACATCATAACGTATAATTAACAATAATAATAAGGATAATAAAAATGTCCCAACACATACAGGAAGATTTTTTAAACAACTTAAGTACCAATAAAATTTCCGTTACTGTTTTCTTGGTTAATGGAGTAAAGCTCCAAGGTTTAATCACTTATTTTGATGATCATACACTTTTACTGCGCCGCGATGGACATACCCAGTTGATATATAAGCATGCAATTTCCACAATCATGCCCGGAACTGCCGTAGAAATTGAGCCTCAAGAAGCTTAAACCTTGCCGATTATTGAAATAGAAAAAAATCCCAGACAACGCGCTTGCGTCATTCACCCGGTTATAGGCAATCCTAAAACCGGGTTGTCGGCGGATTCTGCCATGGCTGAGGCCATCGGCTTGGCTCAGGCAATAAAATTAGATGTTGTTCATCAAGAAATTATCCGATTAAGAGAAGTCAAACCGGCCACTTTCATCAGCCAAGGTAGTTTAGATAAACTTCTACCCATACTTCAGGAACAAGATGTTGAATTGCTTATTATTAACTCCTCCATCACTCCAATTCAACAGCGTAATTTAGAAAAAAAACTCAAAATTAAGGTAATCGACCGCACGGCACTGATTTTAGAAATTTTTGGTGAGCGAGCTCAAACTAAAGAAGGAAAACTACAAGTAGAACTCGCACATTTGACTTATCAACGTAGCCGATTAGTTAGAAGCTGGACACACTTGGAACGACAAAGAGGAGGTGCCGGGTTTTTGGGAGGTCCGGGAGAAACCCAAATCGAATTAGACCGCCGAATTATTGATGATAAAATCATACGCATCAAGAAAGATTTGGAAAAAGTACGCCAAACGCGCGAACTTCAAAGAAGTGCCCGCAAACGCGTTCCTTATCCGGTTGTCGCGTTGGTTGGTTATACCAATGCCGGTAAGTCATCAATTTTCAACAGATTATCATCAGCAGGTGTTTTTGCAGAAGATTTATTATTTGCAACTCTGGACAATACACTACGCAAAATAAAATTACCCTCTGGACGCGAGGTGATTTTGTCAGACACCGTAGGCTTCATATCTGATTTGCCTCACGAACTGATTATGTCTTTTCGCGCCACTTTGGAAGAGGTATTGGCCGCAGATATCATTGTCCATGTCCGCGACATCTCTAACGAAAATCATGACATACAAAAGAAAGATGTCTTAGCTGTACTCAAAAGCCTGGGGCTGGCTGAAATCGAAGAACAAAATTGTTATATTGAGCTTTTAAATAAGATAGATTTGCTAGACGAGCAACAAAGACAATGGGTAGCTGAAATTAGTTCCCGCAATCCATCTCTACTAGCAATTTCAGCCACCAGCGGAGAGGGGAGCGACCAGTTTTTAGAGTTAATTGATAAAAAATTATCTCAAAACCGTTTGGCAGTCACTTGCCGCATAAAAAACACCGATGGAGCTCTTCAAGCTTGGCTGTATCGGCATGCAGAGGTTGTCTCACGTAAACCAAATGAAAATTTTGATGATTTTGAGATATTAATCGCAGTTCCGGATTTCAACCGACTTAAACAAAAAGATGTCATCATAATCAACTAGGTTGTTTTTCTCCGTTTTGCGACTACATTTAGCTCAACAACTTGGAGAAACATAATGAATAAACACTACCTAATCGGACTAATGTTATTGTGCGGTTGCGCCACTAGCGCAAATTATGCCGCCGGATTGCAAAAATGGGTTGGAGAACCCGAACAAATGCTTTATCAGGAATGGGGAGCTCCAAGCAATGTATTTTACATTTCTCCCAACCGCAAAGTGGTAACATTCACACACACCAGCCAAAATGGCACCATTAATCCCTACGGCAATGAAGTAAATTATGACGTAATCAACAGTGGTTATGAGACTACTAGTGGTTATCCATATTATTGTAGCACATCGTTTACCATCACCAATGGTTTTGTTAGCAATTACACCTTTAGCGGAGATGACTGTATCGCCAGATAGCACACCAAATCACCTAGATATTTTTTTTGGCACACCTTTTGCATATACTCAAGCAACTAAAGAAAGGATATAAACATGCAAATTTCAGCCATTAATTCATTGTATACAAGCTTCATTAAAAACACCCAAGCTCAAAATAGCTCTTCAGCAGCTAAAACAACCACATCTAACGACGCCTACCAGTTGGATTTATCACCGCAAGCTCGTGCGATGTT
Source organism: uncultured Alphaproteobacteria bacterium (assembly GCA_944391475.1). Taxonomy (GTDB): domain Bacteria; phylum Pseudomonadota; class Alphaproteobacteria; order RF32; family CAG-239; genus MGBC133411. The sequence goes on from CALXTR010000026.1 coordinate 12,531, forward strand.
AAATAAAACAAGCGACACAAGCGTTACAAAGCAAATGCGTACATCTATTTTGGATTTACCAGAAAATAAGCAACTAAAAGAAGACATCAAACACTTAGAACAAAAACTCAATAGCTTTCTGATGTCTCAAAACATTGAAAACTTAAGCAACTATCAATTTGAATATCTTGCAAACAATACCGTAAGATTAAACAACAACCCATATAATAAAAGAGAAATTGAAACTGTCATTAACAACAACCGCGAATTAGTTAATGATATCAGAAATGTATTATCAGAAAGCCAAATAGCTGCTGCCAATGATTTGCAAAATCAATATGTTGAAACCAGACAACGTTCAGACATCAAAGGGAACGTAGAAAAATCTGAGACTCTGCTTCAGCGCACTATAAGCTCTCAGGGTATTTTAGCCAACGTTGGAGGATATTTTAGCTTAACTGAAGGTAAATTGAACATCAACACCGTTAGTGCCGCACAAAACATAATTTTAATGTATTAACCCAATCAGTTCTACTTGCAAAAAAGTCATTGCAGATTATTTTATCTGTGGTAATTTTAGTAGAACACGCAACTTGGGGATAATATAGTATGTATTCATACTTGGTTAGGCGACTATTACCATTTTTTGTTGTTGCAGTATCAGCCGAATTGTTGGAGCTGATTATTGTATCTATCCTCAAATATACGGAGTTGGACTTAACCTTCCTTCCTCTGATAAAAACGTCCGGAGTGTTGTTTTTAACCACAATGGTTTCGTTTTTATACATTATGTTGCCTTACGTATTTTATCTCTTGCTACTACCTTGTTCTATGCAAAATTCCAAACTCGACTATATTGTGGGTGGAATTGTTTTCAGTTTATTTGTGTTCTTTTGTTTAACAGAAGAAAGCCTTTCGGTCTGGCTTATTTATACGCAAAACACCAAAATTATTCTAGATACCAACGGCATCTGGTCATCATTGTTAAACAACTGGCTGATTTTGTGCAATAACTGGCATGTTTTCACCGCCATAATTTGTGTATCATTAGCGGTCATTTTAGTTGGCATACCCTATGTATTTCCTAAGGTTCCCGCACCAAAATTCGGTAAACGCTTATACCATTCAGCTATATATGTTCTAATTTGCACATTCACTTATATAAATATTGATATTAAACAATTAAAAATCGATGCCAAACAACTAAATGAGGTTGTATCAGAGGAGGGGAGCTATTATATTATCAAAACTATTAATGAACAAGAGATTGTCCCCGTCATCAAAAAAATTAACCCCATAAAACATAATTACCATGATTAAAATACCCCTCCTAAAAATTTCCAAAACAATAAAAAAAGAACTCTATCGCAAAGCTTTGCACCTCAGTTCTCTTTGGATACCATTGTTTATATATCTGGCGCACCCAGGAGTTTCCATCATATTTTTTTCTACCCTGTTTATTGGTAATGCCATTATTGAATATGGCAATTACAAAAAATACCCTTGGGCCAGAAAAACCTTCGGTAACATCTTTTTTCGGATTTTACGCAACAAAGAAACTACCCACGGACGTTTCCAAATTAGCGGTTCTCTCTATGTAATTTTAGCTGCAATCGGTTGCACATTAATGTTTTCAAAATCCGTTGCCGTAATATCATTAAGTGTAATGCTAGTATCAGATACGGCAGCTGCAATTATAGGGAAACTATACGGACAAAGAAAAATTTATAAACACAAAACCCTAGAAGGTAGTCTGGCATTTTTCTTAAGCGCACTACTTATAAATATGCTGTGTGAGCCAATATATCACTTTACCTATGCGGGCGTCATTGCCAGCATAGTTGCCACATTTACCGAAATTTTTGAAGATAAGGTTGATATAGACGATAATTTATCCATACCGGTAGTTGTAGGTGTGATTTTAAGCACCTTAAATTAATAGGAATAAAATCCTTGACTTTTTCATTTTATTATGATATAGCATAAAAGTCACTTGGGATAATTGTGCCCAAATGCCAAAGCGTACAGTTCAACTGTACGCTTTTTTGTTTTTAAATTTAATAACAAAAGGATAATCAAATGAGTGAAGATATCATCATCAATGCCGTCAGTCCCAAAGTAAGGTATATTGCTGATGGCATAACAAAATCATTCAGTTTTGTTTTTCCGATATTCTCGGATCAAGATATGGATGTATATATAGACGATACATTAATTAAAAGCGGTTATAGTATAACCGGAGTGGGGACCAGCGAAGGAGGAGAAGTTATCTTTAATACCGCTCCTAAAAACGGTAAAAGCATAACTCTGTTACGAAATTTAGAAATCAAACGCACGAGCGATTTTCAAGAAAGCGGAGCTTTTCGCGCCAAAGCCATAAATTATGAATTGGACTATCAAATCGCCTGTTTGCAGCAACTAAATGAGCAAATCAGCAGAAGTGTAAGTTTTCCGCCATACTCAGAAAATGCTCAAACCGTCAATTTACCAGCGCCTGAAAATGGCAAAGCTATAGTTTGGGATAACAATGGAGCATCTTTGCGCAATTCCAATCTTGCATATGACGACTTAGAGCAGCTGATGCTGGAAACAAAGTCCACTGTTTTAGCATCAGAGCAAAACGTAATTAGCAAAGAAGCCTTGGCTAAAACTCACGAACAAAATGCCGGAGCTAGCAAAGAAGAAGCACGCAAATGGGCGGTTGGTACAATCCAAGAGCAACCCAACGGAAGTGCCAAATATTGGGCAGAAAAGGCGCAAGTAGCAACTACCGGAACTCTTAACGAATCAATCCTAACCAACTGCATTACCAAGATACCTCAAGATATTAAGCTAGAGCTTGCTGATAAGAAGTTGTATTTATCAATAGGTAGTAAAGTATACGATGGTAACGGTTTATTGAAAACTATTACAGAGCAAACAAATCAAAACTATAATATTACAGCAGGTACTCGTATATTCTTATACGAGATTGAACGTAACACTATCCTTTCATTCTCTGCAAACCGTTTAGCTTCTGGAGATAGTCTGCCAGCTGATAATACTAACTGCGATATATTTTATCTAACCTCCGATAAAAAAGTGTACAGATATCTTAACAGTGTTTGGAGTGCTAATGCAGGATATTCTTTTCCAATATGTATAGCTACAACAGATGGTGTAGGTGTAACTTCAATCGACCAAGTATTTAACGGCTTTGGATATATTGGCAGCACTGTCTTTGCATTGCCTGGTGTTGAGGGGTTAATACCAAATGGCAGAAATACCGATGGTAGCTTGAATAATACTAAGTTTAAGACATCGCGTGTATTGTCTCAAACAAATGAATCAACCTATAAAGGAAATCTAGCAATAACATCAACAAGTTTCGTTGCATCAAGTTACACAGAATATAATGAAGATGAGAACTTTAATAAGACTTCTTCTGGTGAAAATTATCCATGGTGTTTCTGTGGAGGAGTTGCAAGAGAGTCAGGTCGCATAACCTCATTTAATCCTAAGTTACCGGTTAAACTTGC
>CALXTR010000027.1 GCA_944391475.1 uncultured Alphaproteobacteria bacterium
GATACCTAAACCGACAGATTCTCCCATTAGCGATTCTATATATAAGTAATATCATAATATATTTTTACAAAATTTGCAATAATTTAATAGCTTACCCCAAGGATATTTGTCCAACCTCTCTTTTATATAACATTTTATATTTTGATGTTCTCCACCACAAATCCACTTAATAATAAAATATCTTTGATTTTTCATAAAAATATTCTATACTACAACTGATGGTTTAATAGGTGAGGAAAAGAAAATGCGGCCGGAAATTTTGTTTCCATTGTTTTGCAATATTGAAACACTCAAAGGTGTGGGCGAAAGAAGTGCCAAACTTTTGAGTAATCTCATCGGCGGACACAAAATTTTAGATATGATTTGGCACCTCCCCTCCAACTTGGTTGACCGCCGCTATTCACCCAAACTTTCGACCGCCGTCCCCGGACGCGTTTGTACTATTGGAATTAAAGTTTTGGAGCACATCCCTCCCAAGACATCACGCCAACCCTACAAAATTTTAGCCAGCGACGGCAGCGCCGAAATCACGCTGATTTTTTTCAATGCCTATGTCAGCACTTTGCAGCGCAATTTACCTGTTGGTGCCAGTCGGGTTATCAGCGGCAAGTTGGAATATTTTAACGGCGGCTGGCAAATGAGCCACCCCGATTATATTGTCAATCGGTTTGAGGATATTTCCCCCATCGAAACCGTCTATCCCCTCACCGCCGGTATATCCAACAAAACCTTAAACAAATGGCAAATCATGGCCCTAAGCCGCGTGCCCGAGCTCCCCGAATGGCTAGATGCCGAATTTGTCCGCCAAAAACAATGGAGCAGTTTTCGTGCCTCATTACTAGCCGCTCACCACCCCCAAAAATTATCCGATTTAGAGCCAACCTCGCCTGCGCGTTGCCGTTTGGCTTATGATGAACTTTTAGCCAATCAGCTCACCTTGGCCATTGCACGCCAAAGAGTAAAAAAACAAGCCGGCCGCGAGATAAAAGGCAACGGACTTTTGCGCAAAAAAGTTTTAGAAGCCCTGCCATTCAAGCTTACTGGCGCCCAAGAAAAGGTCTTAAAAGAAATTTTTGCCGACCAAGGCTCCAAGTTTCGAATGTTGCGGCTCTTGCAAGGCGATGTCGGCTCCGGCAAAACCATTGTTGCTTTGCTTACCATGCTCAATGCGGTAGAATGTGGTACGCAAGCAGCTATTATGGCTCCGACCGAAATTTTAGCCAAACAACATTTTGAAACCATTGCCCCATTGTGTGAAAACATCGGCATCCGTGCCGAACTTCTCACCGGAAGAATAAAAGGCAAAACCCGTCAAGCTCTACTCCAAGATTTAGCCAGCGGCAAAATTCATATTTTAATCGGCACTCATGCTTTGTTTCAAGATGAAGTCAAGTTTTGTGATTTATCTTGCGTAATCGTCGATGAGCAACACCGTTTTGGCGTGCATCAGCGCTTGAGTTTGTCCGAAAAAGGCAACCAAGCCGATATTTTGGTCATGACCGCCACCCCTATTCCGAGAACTCTGGTTTTAACCGCCTATGGTGATATGGAATATTCCAAAATTGATGAAGTTCCCGCCGGACGCAAACCAGTTGATACTCGTGTGGTTTCGGTAGAAAAAATCAATGAGGTTGCCGCAGGATTAAAGCGCAAACTCGAACAAGGTTGCCGCGCTTATTGGGTTTGTCCCTTGGTTGAAGAATCCGAGAAAATCGACCTTGCCGCTGCTGAGGAACGCTATGAAAGTCTGCGTAAAATCTTTGGCAATCAGGTGGGCTTGGTTCATGGCAAAATGAAAGAAAAAGACAAAGACGAGGTGATGGACAAGTTCAAAAAAGGCGAAATCACCTTGTTGGTTGCCACCACCGTCATTGAGGTGGGCGTAAATGTCCCCGAAGCCACCGTCATGATAATTGAACATGCCGAACGCTTTGGCTTGGCTCAACTTCATCAACTCCGCGGCCGCATCAAACGGGGTTTTGAGGCCTCGACTTGTATTTTGATGTATGCCTATCCCTTAAGCGAAACCTCACGCCAACGGCTAGAAACCATGCGCCAAACCGAAGATGGTTTCCTCATTGCCGAAAAAGATTTGGAACTACGCGGCGGCGGTGAAATTCTCGGCACCAAACAAAGCGGTTTTGACGAGTTCAAACTGGCCGATATGACCATTCATAAGGATTTGTTAGAAACAGCTCACCGCGATGCCCAAATGATTTTAAATATTGATACCAATTTGCAAACCCCGAGAGGAAGAGCACTGCGAACCCTACTTTACTTGTTTGAGCAAGATGAAGCCTTAAAAACCTACATCAGCGGCTAAATAATCTGCATAAAATTTGCGCTATAAGACTTGAAAATTAGATAAATTTATTTATAATAAAGATTGTCAGGTAACTGACTATGACACTAGAGGCGGTATGAAATAGGATTTTTGGACCTGGGGGCGGTACCCAGCACCTCCACCAATTCTACAACAGCCGCACAATTTTTGAGCTCCAACCGGCTTTGAAAATTGTGTTATGCCAAAGTGCTCCTGCGCTAATACGGCCAAGGTTATATGTGCACCATATAATAAGAAATTAGGAATTTTGCGACTGAGTGTATAAAGACATACACGATTGGAGCAAAATATCCGACATTTCTGTATTAGTCGCTACAGAGCAAGCTTTGAAGTTGATATGTGAGTCGTATAATAAGAAATTAGGATTTTTGTGAGTTAGTGTAGACAGACATACACGGGTTCGAGCAAAATATCCGACATTTCTGTATTAGTTGCCGCAGAGCAAGCTTTGAAGTTGATATGTGAGTCGTATAATAAGAAATTAGGATTTTTGTGAGTTAGTGTAGACAGACATACACGGGTTCGAGCAAAATATCCGACATTTCTGTATTAGTCGCTACAGAGCAAGCTTTGGCCAAAGGTTGATATGTGAGTCGTATAATAAGAAATTAGGAATTTTGCGACTGAGTGTATAAAGACATACACGATTGGAGCAAAATATCTGACATTTCTGTATTAGACGACCACAGAGCAAACTTTGGGGGTGAAACAGGATAGACAGGAATCAGTAAAGGTACTATGCTGTGTCCGGTGAGATACCACCGTTATCGGTTCAACTAAAATGAATGCTAACGATAATAACGTAGCACCAGTTGCAATCGCTGCTTAAGGCGAGCGTAACAAACTTAAATCCTCATAACTTTGGTTAGTTGTGAGTGGGGTCTGAGCCACCTAGCAACAGAACGGCTCGCTTTTTTGAGTAAGAAGGATAATATAAGATGCAAGAATTTTTAACTGAAATCAACTATGACAAACTGATTGAAAAATCTCTCAAAAACGTGGTTGTTGAGGCCTTAAAAATTGCCGAGGAACAAGGTTTGCCAGGCGAAAATCATTTTTATATTACCTTCCGCACCAATCACCCCGGCACCAAAATTTCGGCCCAGTTGCGGACACAATACCCTGAAGAAATGACCATTGTGTTGCAGCACCAATATTCCAACTTGATAGTTGAGAAAAACTATTTCTCGGTTGATTTGAGCTTTGGAGGAATTTTGCAAACCTTGACTATTCCCTTTGATGCCGTATTGTACTTTGCCGATCCTCATGCCAAATTTGGTCTGAGCTTTAACCTCAGCGAAGAATTAGGCAAAAAAGATTTTAACGATGATGACATGGATGAAGAAGATGATGACGACAAAAAAGCTCATCAGAATACCTCTTCCCGCAAAGTATCCGGCGGCAATGCCACTGTTATTTCCATTGATGCATTCCGCAAAAAATAACCATGAAAAAACTTTCCGTAATCATCGCCGGACGCCACCAAACCAGCATCTCGCTGGAAGCCGAATTCATTGACGGGCTCAAGAAGATTGCACAAGAAAACAATATGACAATCAATCAGTTAGTCACTGAGATTGATTCAAAACGTGAACATGAAAATTTGTCATCGGCAATTAGAGTATATATATTAAAACACCTGCAACAACAGATTTAAGATTAGATAAATAAAGCTTATTCGTGGTTCTTATTAAGCTTGCGCATTACAAAATTCAGATAACTTTTTTCATTGTCTTCATGCAAACGGATAGTATCCAACTGCGGCCACTCCCCTTCAGGAAGATTAAGCAGTTCAAACTTAGATTGCAAAGATAAAGAGTTTTCGTTCTTTGGCAACTTCCGCATAATCGGGATTAGGGTCATTCCGTTTTGTTCGATTGTTGGAGCATCTTCAATACGCAAATAGCCGTTTTTCTCCCAACGAGCTAAAAGCTCTTTTTTGCAAACACCATAAACAGTTTCATATCCTTTAGCTGTAGCATAATCAAAGCCATATTGCATAATTTGATCAGCCATGGTTGTCTTGCGATACTCTGGCATCACTGCCATACGCTCAAATTTCACAAAACCGGAGAAAAAACGAATACGCATAGTTCCCTGAGGCTCACCGTTAACTTTGGCCAACACGTGGGCGGCGCAATAATCATTACCGTCAAACTCTTTATTTTCCGGAATGTGCGCTTCATTTACAAATACGGCAGTGCGGATTTTTTTCATCGCAGCAAAATCCGCATCAGTATGTACAATTCCTATGTCAAACTTATCCTCAAACATAAGTATATTATACACTTGACAGCGAATTCATTAGAATATACTACTTTAATAATAGTGATATATATTTTGAGTCGAAAGTTTTAGAGATTTTCAAAAATGTCGTTAAAAAAACAACTAGCAGTCATAAAATACTTGTTAGCCCTAAACAGTACGGCCAAATGTGGCAGCATTAACACCGCCGCAGCCAAAAACGGCATTAAACCTTCTAACTTAAGCCGCTTAATTTCTGAGTTTGAAGATATAATTGGCGGCAAACTCTTAAACCGCACCCCCAAAGGCGTAATTCCAACAGCATTGGGAACCAAGGTATGTGCTTTAGCCGAACAAATAGAGCATGAACTTGAAAAAGCCGATATCCAAGAAGATAAAGACCTTCAAATCATAAAAATATATGTATCAGCCGAATTAGAATTTAACAATTTTGAAAATTTCTTTGCTGATTTTAACAATGCCATCATTGTTTTAACATCATGCCGTAATCAGGCTGATATTATCATCAGCGGGCAACCTCCCAAAGAGAAAAGCAATTTTGTAGAGATAACGCTTTCTGGAGAATTAAGACGCAAGATTTGGTTTCAGAGCAAGACTGAAAAAGAACTTCCGTTAAAGATTATAGATTTTATAATTGCGAAGTTGCTTCCCGCACATAATTGATGAGCGCGCGAATTTTGGGTTGGTCTTTAGCATCAATATGAGAGATAATCCAAAACGGATGAGAAAGCGTAAAATCTAGCTTTTCAAGATATACCAACCCCTGCTCTTTTAAGCCAATACTCATGGGGTGCAGAGCCACTCCGATGCCATCACGAGTAAGTTGCATCAGCATTGAAGAAGAGTTTGTAGAAGCCACAATGTGCTGACACCCATCTTGCAGATTTTTCCATTTTTCCCATACCGAAGAAAAATTATCCCGCACACATAGCTTATGATCTTCCTGCAAATCGGTAAGATTTTTAGGATAACCGTTATGAGAAAGATAATCCATGGAGGCAAAGAGCCCAAATTTAAGATCATGCTTCATCAAAACCACAGCCGAAGACTGGCGCGGTTCTTCAAAAACAAGTGCCAAATCCACCTCATACAAAACATTAGGTGGTTCAATTGAGCAGATAATATCAATGTGAACATCAGGATAGAGCTGATAAAACCCCGGCAAACAAGCCGAAAGATAAGCCGCAGCCAAAGCATCGCTGGTCCATAGTCTAATTGAACCGGAGAGATTAAATTTAGCCAAAGAAAGCTCATCAACATCACTAACTGCTTTGTCAATATTGCAAGCGATTTCATATACCTTTTTGCCGGCATCAGTCATCACCATACCGCGCGAAGTACGCGTAAGCAAACGGCATTTAGTCTTTTCTTCCAGTTCCCGAATAGCCGCTGACATATTAGATTGTTTAAGACCATGTTTAAGTGCCGCTTTTGAAACCGCCCCTTCTTTGGCCGCTTCCAAAAAGCAAAGAATACGCCTTATTAAAATTAGTTTATCACCAATTCTCATTTTATCTCGATATATGAAACGAAATTCCTATAAATCATAAAACACGAAATGTATAATACACAAAATAAAAAAATTGTATAGTAAAAAATTGCAAGAAAAAACTATAGAATATGATTATCCGAAATGGCGTACTGCCACATCGACTTGTTCGGAAATATAATCAAGCAACTTGTCATCAATTAAGCGGATACGCTCAATTAGCAGATTTTCTTCCGCCACTCTGGCCAGAGTTTTTCGGCGTGAAATCTTAATATCGAGCAATTCATCAAGCCCGACATCAAAGCACTCAGCAATCCGGCAAAGCATGATTAAATCCGGCACCACCAGACCACGTTCCAAATTAGAGATAGTACGCCAGCTCACCTCGCAAATTGCGGCTAAGTTCTCTTGAGTAAGATGAGCATTTTCGCGCAATGAGCGCACTTTCAGCCCTAGATATTTTTTAATATTTTCTTTCATGAGCAAACTATAACCTGAAATAAAATGTTTCACAATGTAGCTAAATTCATATAAAAAAATATTCTAGGAAAGAAAATTCATATACAACAAAAGACTATGCTAATAAACCAAAATAGTTGTAATGTTATCAATATGGACATACATCAAACAACAAAAAACCTCCCGAGTTCATCGCTTGGGAGGTTTTAATCTGATAAAGACTTCAGAACTTACTCTTCACCTTCATCAAAATCGTTCTCGTCATCAAAATCATCATTTTCATTATCCAAGATTTCATCATTTGTTTCTTGCAATAATAAGGTGTCTGGATTTTCGAGCATTTCATTTTTCTTACGTCTGCCGCGGCGTTTTTTCTGCGGAGATTTTTTCTTCATGGCATCAATTACATAGTGCCCGACGATTTTATATAAATCAACCAAATGACCGTTATACATATGGTCGCCTTCCTCAATCAGCGCAAAATCGACATCAACATTGCGTTGTTGGTTCAAGCGTTTGGCCATAGTTGCCACACTTGGCGGATTAACAATCTCGTCTGCTCCACCCTGAATAATCAAACCTGAAGTTGGGCAAGGCGCCAAGAAAGAAAAATCTTTTTCGTTAGCAGGAGGAGAAACAGCAATAAAATTATTGATATCGGGACGCCGCATTAAGAGTTGCAACCCAATCCACGCCCCAAAAGAATATCCGGCAATCCAGCATTGTCTTGCTTCCGGATTAACCGATTGCAGCCAGTCTAAAGCGACCGTGGCATCAGAGAGCTCACCGGGACCGTCCTCAAACTGCCCTTGCGAACGCCCCACACTGCGGAAGTTAAACCGCAAGACCGAAAAGCCCAAATTTTGAAAACAACTAAACAAGGTATACACCACCTTGTTATTCATAGTTCCGCCATACTGCGGATGCGGATGCAGAATTAGCGCAATAGGAGCACCGGGCTTTTCGCTCTGGTGATAGCGCCCTTCCAATCTTCCGGCATGTCCGTTAAATAAAACTTCTGTCATTTTTTTAACCTAAATTTAGTAACCCGAGGGTTATATTACCGATAAAGTTTATATAAATTGTTAATTTTAGGGAACATACCACAAAATGAAATCAAAATACAAGATAATTCTCTCAGACCTTGATGCCGTTTTGGCTCGTGACCCTGCAACCCGCAGCAGAACTGAGGCTTTGCTGTGTTCTTCAGGAGTCCATGCGATTATCTTATATCGCTTCAACCATTACCTCTGGCGCAAAAATTTTCGCCTCTTTTCCCGAGTCCTTTCACAAATTGCGCGGTTTTTGACCGGAATCGAGATTCACCCCGGTGCCACCATCGGAACAGGATTCTTCATTGACCATGGAGCTGGTGTAGTAATTGGTGAAACCGCCGAGATTGGCAACAATGTCACCATGTATCATGGTGTGACCTTGGGCGGCACTTCGGCTTTTAGTGCCAAAGGCAAAAACACAGCCAAACGCCACCCCACTATCGGCAACAATGTAATTATCGGCTCCGGCGCTCAAGTTTTAGGCCCGATTAAAATTGGCAACGATGTCAAAATCGGCTCTAATGCGGTAGTCTTAAAAGATGTTGAGGACAATACCACCGTGGTTGGTGTTCCCGCCCACCCCACTGCCAAAAGCAAACAAGGGTTTTATGCTTATGGCGTTAGCAGCAAAACCGAGCAAGATCCGGTTGCAGAAGAGATAAAAGCCCTGCATAAAGAAATTGAACAGCTCAAACACGAATTAAAAGAAATGAAAAAAGATGCTTAATTCACTGGGAATAAATAAAGCTCCGCAAGATACCAAAGTCTGTGTAGCCATGTCCGGAGGGGTAGATAGCACTGCCGCAGTTTGTTTATTGCAACAAGAGGGATACCAAGTTTTTGGCCTGACCATGGACTTGCTCCAAGCCCCCTATGCACCTATCGTTTCCACCATTAAAGATGCCGGAAAGATTGCCCAAATGCTAGGCATTGAGCACCACTATCTCAACTACCAATCAATTTTCAAGCAGCAAGTAGTTGAGCCATTTGTTAAGTCCTATTTGGCAGGTGAAACCCCCTCTCCTTGCATTTTATGCAATCAACACATCAAGCTCGGCGCCTTAGCAGAAAAAGCCAAAGAGCTGGGCGCCGATGTCATCGTTACCGGACATTATGCCAAAATCATTATCAATAATGGCAAAGTAGAATTGCACCGTGCACACGATTTGACCCGTGACCAGAGTTACTTTTTGTTTGCCATCAGCCAAGAACATTTGCAAATGCTGCGCTGTCCCTTATCCGAATATAGCAAGGAGCAAACTAGAGAAATTGTTAAAAAGGCCGGACTTCCGATATTCCAAAAACCCGACAGTCAGGACATTTGTTTTGTGTCACAAGGAAAATATGCCGAGTTGATAGAGCATTTTGCAAAAAACAGCTCCACCCCCGGAAATATTGTTCATATTGACGGCCGCATTTTAGGACAGCATAAAGGATTGATAAACTATACGGTCGGCCAACGAAAAGGATTGGGAATTGGCGGAAATGAAGGTATATTGTATGTGCTGTCACTTGATGCATTGCACAATCAACTCATTGTCGGCCCTCATGAAAATTTGCTCCAAACCGAAGTTTTCATTCACGATGTAAACTGGCTTGGTGAAGAAAGAGACGAGAACATAGAAGTTCAGGTCAAGTTGCGCTCCCGTCAAAATCTGGTTGCCGCTAACATAAGGTTTTTGCCTAATAATCGCGCCAAGGTCAGTCTTAAAGATAAGTTCTATGGAGTTGCCCCCGGACAAGGCTGTTGTTTTTACGATGGTGACCGAGTTGTGGGCGGTGGTTTCATTTGCAAAAATAGTTCGCTTAGTTAACATTTTTGTAACTATGAAAAACTATAATCTTATGATATAATAATAAAAAGAAACAATCAGGGAGGCTACCATGGATAAGAAACTTCTGAGCTTATCGCTACTCTTAGCTAGTAGTTGTTTGGCATTTAGTGCCACTGCCCAGTTGCCGACCAATCCCTGGGCACCCAACCCCAACGATGGCTATTTTGAAAACGTTCCCACTTATGATTCGACTAAAGCTCCGGTTGTCCCCGAATATGGCAATGGTCAAACAAGTGGAGAAGTTTTGCCGGTTGACCCTTGGGCGCGTGCCCGAGATAGGAGTGGTATCAAAACCTGGCGAGGTAGCGGCCGCCATGACCGTGGTTTAAACTATGTCGGTGAAGCTACTACATACGGCACGGCATACGGACAAGAAATGATAGCCCCTGAGGTTAATCGCCACAATATGCTGGTTATGACTCAACACTTGCGTAATCTGGGCTATAAGATACCTTCAAGCTATGATCAAAACATCAAAGATTTGCCCAGCAATTATGCCGAACAGCTTCGCGCCGCTTATGATAGCGTGGTTTATGGCGACCATACCGGAAACCCGATTGCCGGAATTTCTTCTGCCTTTGTAGGCTTGTTTGAAGAGCAAACCGGATTAGATACCGAAAACTTGCTCTTTAACAGTATCGACCTCTTAAATACCGACTAGGAGATAAGTAATGACCTCATCTAAATTCGGCTTATGGCTACTTTCAGTTTCAGCTTTAACATTTCCTGTTCAAGCTGCAGATTCGCCCTATATAAGTCAGGAAGAAGCTGTCTCCATGGCCATTACAGCCCCAAACAACATCAAAAACACGGTCAATCGCTCCATAAAAGCCGAAGTAGTAGGCCTAAACCGCAGTTTTACCAACATCGCCACCCGCCGCAACGCACTTATGGGTAAGAGCGCATCCCCAAACGATGTTGATTGGAGCAAAACCACCAACAATCCTGAAGATGTCGCCAATAAGATTAACACTATTTTGGACTTAAATGCTAAACCGGAAGACTTTATCCACCTCTTAGAACCAATTGAGGAAGATGAAACACAAGAGAATGCGGATAAAGAAACCAACACAACAGAAAAGCTGCAAGATCAAACTCCCCAAAATGAAAAGACTATCAGTCAAGAAGAACCTAAACAAATCATCATAGAAGACGACACGGTCAAGCACCTCTCTACTCGTCGTCGTTTTGGACAATAGAATAAAGTAAAACCAAATGACCAATATTTGCCCCAGTATCATTTTAGTTCATCCGCAGTTAGCAGAAAATGTCGGTATGGCCGCACGCGCCATGATGAACTGCAATCTTCCGGATATGCGGTTGGTTTCCCCGCGTGAGGATCATCTGTCCGCCAAAGCCATTTCGGCCTCATCAGGTGCTGAAGAAATTTTGCATCAAGCAAAAGTGTTTAATACTGTGCAAGAAGCCATTGCCGACTTACAGGAGGTATATGCCACTACCGCGCGTCATCGCAACCAAACCAAAATGGTCTATACCGCAGATAAAGCAGCCAGCCAAATGACCACGGCCCTAAAGCAAGGATTAAAATGCGGCTTAATGTTTGGGCCCGAACGCACCGGACTAGAAAATGATGACGTCAGCTTGTGTGATGCGATTATCAATATTCCGCTTAACCCCAAGCACTGCTCGCTTAACTTATCACAAGCCGTGCTCTTGGTCGGTTATGAGTTTTACAAACAGCAAATCGATACCCTAGATGAGCAATTTGTCACCAACGATACCACCATCGCCAGCAAAGAAAAACTTCAGCATTTTTACGATTTTTTGGAAGTTGAGCTCAACGATTGCGGCAACTTCAGCATTGATGAAAAACGTCCGCGCATGTTAAGAAATTTGCGCAACATTTTCTCACGCCGCAGTTTGACTGAACAAGAACTAAATACTTTGTATGGGATTATAAATTATCTTAAATACCCTCATCAAAAATAGCTCCATAGAGATTATATATTTACCAAATATTGAGGCTTAATTCTTTAAGATATGGGGTAATATACAATCATCAAGGAGTGAACAGATGCAAGCAGCAGAAATTGCTCACACCAGTCAGGCTATTTTTGGCTTTGACCCGATGATACTATCATCGGCCATTTTAATTGTGAGCTACATCATTCTTTTCACCGAAAAGCTCAACCGTGCCGTAGTCGCCTTACTAGGTGCTGCGGTGATGATTTTTTCGGGCATTTTGAGCCAAGAGCAAGCTTTGAAAGGTATTGACTTTAATACCTTAGCCTTGCTGATTGGGATGATGACCATTGTCGGCATTTCCGAGAAATCGGGTATGTTTCAGTATGTGGCCGTTTGGGCAGCTCAAAAAGTAAGAGCTAATCCGAGAGGATTATTGGTGGTACTAGCCGTAGTCACCGCCGTATTTTCAGCCCTGCTTGATAATGTAACCACGGTTTTACTAGTCGTTCCAGTAACATTTCAGATTACGAGAAAGCTCAAAATCAACCCCTACCCTTATCTGGTTGTAGAAATTTTTGCTTCTAACATCGGTGGTACGGCCACCTTAATTGGCGACCCACCAAACATTTTAATTGGCTCTGCTTTGAACCTTTCGTTTATGGACTTTGTCAACGAACTCACTCCGGTGGTTGTGGTTTCTATGGTGGTGCTGATTCTAGCCTTCGATTTTATCTGGGGCAAACGACTGATTACTACCGAAAAAAACAAAGCCGCCGTTATGAAGATTAATGCCATCGACAGCATTACCGATTGGACCTTGTTATACAAGTCTTTGTTTGTGCTGGTTGCAGTTATCTGCGGTTTCATCGCGGCTGAGCATATTCATATTGCCAATGGCACCATTGCCATGTTTGGCGCCTCAATTTTGCTGTTACTCTATACGATGGGAAGTTCCCACAGCGAACGCGAACACAAAGTGGAAGAAGCATTTAGTCTGGTAGATTGGACCACCATATTTTTCTTTGCCGGTTTGTTTGCCATTGTCTATGGCTTGGAAGAAGCCGGAGTACTGCAAGTTATGGGCAATAAGTTTATCGAATATACCGACGGCAGTATCGAAAAAGCCGCCATGCTGGTAATTTGGATTTCGGCATTTGTATCTACCGCCATTGACAATATTCCCTTTGTTGCCACCATGATACCGATGATAAAATCTATGGAAGAATCAATGGGTGGCCGAGAAGCCATGATGCCGGTCTGGTGGGCTTTGTCGTTGGGTGCTTGCTTTGGCGGCAACGGTTCACTGATTGCAGCTTCCGCCAACGTGATTGTCGGTGGAATGTCTCAACGAGAGGGACATCCGATAAGTTTCTTAGGTTTTCTGATATGGTCAATCCCGACCATGCTGATAACCGTTGGCATTGCGGCAGTGTATTTACATATCCGACACTTCATGTAGGACAAAAAAAGAACTCGCAAGAGTTCTTTTTTTTAACCAAGATTTAAGTAAAGACTGTTAATTTGATTCTCGTAATCAATTAAAACTAAAGGATAAATAAATGCACGCAGCCGACTTATCTGCGGTTCCGGAGATGATTTTGGGCATGGATAGCAAAATCCTCGCTACCGCAATTGTTATTATTGCGTATGTGGTTCTTTTTACCGAAAAAGTAAACCGCGCCATTGTTGCATTGTTGGGTGCCGCAATCATGATTTTTACCGGTATCCTAACTCAAACTACAGCCCTTCAAGGGGTAGACTTCAACACTTTGGCCTTGCTGATTGGTATGATGACAATTGTTGGCATTTCCGAAAAATCGGGAATGTTTCAATATGTTGCCGTCTGGGGTGCCAAAAAAGTTAGAGCCAACCCGAGAGGCTTGTTGGTAGTATTAGCTCTTGTAACCGCGGTATTCTCCGCCTTTTTGGATAATGTGACGACAGTATTGTTAATTGCACCGGTCACATTCCAAATTACCAGAAAGCTCAATATCAACCCTTATCCTTATTTGGTAGTTGAGATTTTTGCTTCTAACATCGGCGGCACGGCCACCCTAATTGGCGACCCACCAAACATTTTAATTGGTTCTGCCTTAAATTTGACTTTCATGGACTTCGTCAACGAATTGGCACCGGTTGTTACTATCACCATGATTGTGCTGATTTTAGCCTTTGACTTCATCTGGGGTAAACGTCTGATAACCACCGAAAAGAACAAAAAAACTGTTATGGCAATTAATGAGATTGATTGCATCACTGACTGGAAATTGTTATGGAAATCGCTGTTTGTGCTGGCAATTGTCATTTTTGGATTTGTTAATGCCGAACGTTTTCATATTGCTAACGGCACCATCGCCATGGCCGGTGCTGCAGTTTTGTTGCTCTTGTATACTTTTGGCAATGATCATAGCGAACGTGACCACAAAGTTGAAGCTATTTTGGGCTCGGTAGATTGGACCACTATCTTCTTCTTTGCCGGCTTGTTTATGATTGTATACGGCTTAGAACAGACCGGAGTATTAGCTTTGCTCGGACACAAGTTTGTTGAGTTGACCGAAGGCAGTATCGAAAAAACCGCCATGCTGATAATCTGGGCTTCCGCATTAGTATCAAGTGCCATTGATAACATCCCCTTTGTTGCAACCATGATTCCGATGATAAAATCAATGGAAGAATCAATGGGC
Source organism: uncultured Alphaproteobacteria bacterium (assembly GCA_944391475.1). GTDB lineage: Bacteria > Pseudomonadota > Alphaproteobacteria > RF32 > CAG-239 > MGBC133411. The sequence goes on from CALXTR010000027.1 coordinate 14,058, forward strand.
GGCCGAGAGGCTATGATGCCAGTTTGGTGGGCTTTGTCACTGGGGGCATGTTTTGGTGGAAATGGTACTTTAATTGGCGCATCTGCTAATGTGATTGTTGCAGGTTTAGCGCAACGTGAAGGCCACCCGATAAGCTTTATTGGATTTTTGATTTGGTCAATCCCGACCATGCTGATTTCGGTTGCTATCGGTGCTTTGTATCTGCATATTCGGTTCTTTATGTAGATTAAAGAGCAGAATATTGAAAACGGATAGTTTCGATTAACTATCCGTTTTTTTGCATCATATATCCAACTTCAGATAAAGAAATACATTATTGGCGTATTTTTCTGGTTTATGTATTAGTCACCCGCTAGACGAACTTTAAACTCTGACACTTCTTAAAGGTCGGAAGAATGAGT
>CALXTR010000028.1 GCA_944391475.1 uncultured Alphaproteobacteria bacterium
CTATGGGCCCGAAGTATGTCGTAAACTTGAAAATCAAGATTACGCTTAGGTATCATCATAATAAGAGCAGGGCCTGAGTCGCTCCGTAGATTTCGCGTTTAATCGCTCAATAACTGCGCTCCTGTCGTTCGTTCGTAACGCCTGTTTCGCTCGCTATCGCTTACTTACAGGCTAACTACACATCACCCGTCGCACTAAAACATCAAATCGTTGATGTTTTATTCCTCCGGCTAACCAACGACCTATGGGCCCAAAGTATGTCGTAAACATTTTTCGGAATTATTCCCGATTATCTGTTCAACATCTCAAAAAATAGGCTAAACTATCTTCATAGTCAAGAAATTTTTTTGTTGCTAACTTTCTGTTTTTGCCTATAAACTTAAAAAAGTTCAAAATTTTGTGAACTTTTCTTATCGGTATTGCGTTTTATCTGGTGTAAGGAGGATAAATGATGGACGATGATATTTCCAAATTAATCAGAGAAGCTAAGCCTCTCTATTTTGCCCGTAAGCGCTTTCGTCAACGTATGACATCAGCTTTGGCTGTGCTTGTGTGCGTCTTTACGTTTCAGTTCTTATCTCCAAACCCGGAAGTCAGCTATAATTATTTTTCTTTGGAAAGTGAAATCTATCTGACCGAAAATGGTTCCGTGATTGAGGATATGGGCTTGCCGACTGATGAATATGGTTTGTTGAAGGTTGTCTAATGAAGCAGATTATTTTGGAAAACCGTAATCGGATACGCGCAATTATCAGGAAGCTTACCGGCTCTGATAATGAGGACATTGAACAAGAAGTCTATATCAAGACCTGGCAGAATCTTGACAAGTATCGCGAGGAAGGAAAGTTTCGGCAATGGATTAATGCAATTACCGTTAACTTGTGTCGTGATTATTTTCGTTCCCGCGGGCATCAGCAAGAGTTGCTCCAAGTTCATGATGACGAGGTATTGGAAGATGTGAAATCAACTGCCCAAAATCAGGAAGAAATTATTGATGCCAAAACCAGGCAGAAAATTATTCTCAAAGCAGTTGATGCTCTTCCAGCCAAACTCCGTAAAATTGTGATTTTGTATGAGTTTGAAGAACTCTCTTATGAACAAATTGCCAAGAAAACCGGTTTGCTGCAAGGTACGGTTAAGTCCAGATTGTTTAATGCCAGAAAAATTTTAAGTGAAACATTAAAACCATTAAAGGAGAATACTGATGAATAAGAAATATTTGATGATGTTTACCGCAGCCGCCATCTTAATGGCAGGAGTTACTTCCGTTTCGGCTCAACCTTTGCCGCCGGTTGATGGTGCGCCAGCTCCTCATCATGAAAAAATGGAAATGCGCAAAGCAAAGAAAATGCCGCCTAATCCTGAAAAAATGGCTGAAAAATTAGCAGAGCAGTTGGATTTGAGTGATGAACAAAAACAAAAAGCTGAGGAGATTAATAAACAAGGAAAAGAAAAAATCAAACCTTTGATGGAAAAAATGCGCGAAATTCGTAAGCAAATGGATGAGTTGCGCAAAGAAAATATGAAAGAATTTGAGAGTATTTTGACACCTGAGCAAAAAACTAAATTTGATGCTCTTAAAGATAAAATGCATGCCAAACGTCGAGCTCCTCGTAAACGTCACGAAGCTCCCAAACCAGGTGATGAACCTATTCTTGAAAAATAAATGAGGCAAAATATGAAAATATTTTCGCTAATTATGATGGTGTTGGTTCTGAGCTGTTCTGCAGCTCAGGCCAGACCTGGACCCGGAGCTCCCCATTTCCCGCCATCTGCACTGCATATGCCGCATCATGAATGGAAACGGCCGGTGCCGGCGTTTCGCCCCCATCATAAAGTGGGAGAGCCAATAGGAGCTTTTGTGGCTAGTTTGGTGGGGGAGGTTATCGGAAATTATGTTGTGAGTGATGTTTATCAGCCCAATACTTTTGCCGATACTCGTTGCTTTACTATGGTTTCCCAACTCAATGGTCATATGGTTCGAAAATGTGTAAGTGTGCAGGATTGGGCTTATCGTCCCAAAACCGAAATTTATAATATCTTATATGTTGACTAATCCCTACGGCACATGATAAATATGTGCCGTAAAGTTTTTGTAATTAGGTAATAATATGTCCGATAAATTGTTGCTGCTGTCTTGTTGTGCGCCTTGTTCTTGTGCGGTGATTGAAAAATTGGCTCAAGAAAAACGTAACTTTGCCGTTGTATTTTATAACCCTAATATTCGTCCCGAAGCCGAATACCGCAAGCGTTGTGATGAAAATAAGCGTTTGTGTGAGCGTTATGGGGTGGAATTTATCGAACTTGAATATGATAATCAGCGCTGGTGTGATTTAATCAGAGGTTTGGAAAATGAGCCTGAACGTGGCAAACGATGCTCAATTTGCTTTTATATGCGCTTGAAAAGAGTAATGGAATATGCACTTGCCAACGGCTATTCTAAGGTGGCATCAGTGCTTGGGGTGTCTCGCTATAAAAATTTGGCGCAAGTTAACGACGCAGCCGCAAAAGCAGCGCATGAAACCGGAGCCGAATATATCCAAATTGAAGGCCGCAAAGGCGGTATGCAAGAGCGAAGGGCAAACTTAATTAAGGAGCTTGATTTATACTCGCAAACTTATTGTGGATGCAAACCTCGCGACTAGATGTCGTTTTTCTTTGCTTGGGAATAAATCAGCTTATTCCTCTTGCAGAATCGGTGATGATGTTTTAAGCTGGTTTTACTTTTGATAACAAGGAGATGAAAATGAAAAAAATCGTTTTATCTGTAATGATGGCTTCTTTTTTAGCTGCTTGTGCAACTGATCCTTATACCGGAGAAAGCAAAGTTTCTAAAACTGCTTGGGGAACTGGTATCGGGGCTGCTGCAGGCGCTGGTATTGGTGCTTTGGTGGGCGGTAAGAAAGGTGCACTTATCGGTGCTGGTGTGGGTGCTGTGGGTGGTGCTGCTACCGGTGGGTATATGGATATCCAAGCACGCAAACTGCGTCAGGAGTTGCTTAATACCGGTGTGCAGGTGGCTCAACAAGGTGACCAGATTTATTTGATTATGCCGGGTAATATCACTTTTGGTACTAATGATGCAACCATTCAAAGCGGTTTCAAACCGGTGTTGAACTCAGTGGCTAAAGTGATTAAAGAATACAACAAAACCATGGTTCAGGTTAATGGTTATACTGATAGTACCGGATCTAATGCTACCAATATGGCATTATCAGAACGGAGAGCTAATGCCGTGTCAAACTACTTGCGTTTGCAAGGCGTAAATGGTAACCGCATTATTACCGAAGGTTTTGGACCGGCTAACCCGATTGCCTCCAATGCAACCGCGGCCGGACGCGAACAAAATCGTCGTGTTGAAATTGTGTTGATTAACCAAGGCGGCTAATCTAGATATTACAAACATTGAGGCCGTAGTTTGTTGCGGTCTCTTTTTTTTATTTACATCTAAACGGGACTTTAAATAACAATGCCTAATTTTGAATTTGAAAACAGCATGGGGGGAATTGTGGTCGGAGTTGATGAGGCCGGACGCGGGCCTTGGGCCGGACCGGTAGTGGCAGGAGCAGTGGTGATTGCAGATAAAAACTTGCCCGAAGAACTCTTAACCGGACTTGATGACTCGAAAAAACTTTCAGCTACTAAGCGAGAAAAACTTTATAAAGCATTGTTTGAGGCTGAAAAAGCTGGAAAGGTTGTTCTTGGTATTGGGGAGGCGAGTGCACAAGAAATTGATGAGCTCAATATTTTGCAGGCAACTTTTTTAGCGATGAATCGGGCGGTGAAAAGTTTGAAAATTGCTCCACAATCGGCATTGATTGATGGAAATCGGGCTCCTAAAAATTTTCCGTGCCCATGTAAAACATTGATTAAAGGTGATGCCAAGTCATTGTCGGTGGCGGCGGCCTCGATTGTGGCAAAAGTTTATCGTGATCATCTTATGGCGGATTTGGCGAAAAAATATCCGGCTTATGGGTTTGAGAAAAATGCCGGTTATGGAACGGCTCTTCATCAGGCAGGACTTGAAAATTGCGGAATTTGTCCGGAGCATCGTCGCTCTTATAAACCCATTCAGAAATATTTATAATACGTAACACTTGACAAATATTTTATTTTCGTCTATATGTGAGCACAGTTAACTTAACTTTTTTATTAATTATTTTAAAATTTTTTATTATGGAAACAAAGTTTTTTGAACAAGTAAGTGTGATTTGTGAGATTTATGCAGCATTGTATGTACACAAAGGTCAGGCTGAAGGTCTAGCTAAGACTTATGTGCAGAAACGTGGCGGTTTGATTGAGGAGGTATGTATTGATCAATACAAAATGCTGGATAATTTCTTTGAAATACAGCGCAGTAGCGGTAATAATGTCGAGAATTTGCTGTGGCAAAGAATTCAAGTGGATTTTCGCAAACATTTTGAAGCAATCTTGGAATATTGTCGAGATTTTAATCCTAAGAAAGGATTGATTGCGGCTCCGGTGTTTATTAAAGGGTTGAATGCAATTCTCAACGGTTGCGAAACTTGGGGAATTTCCCGTAAAGAAAAAGAAATGTTGATGTTTTTGGCTGGTGAAGTTTTGTCTTCTTATCCTGACAAGGGGTATCGTGCCGCCAAAGATGAATATTTCTCAGACAAGGTTAGAGCGCTCGGACTATGGATACCAGCCGATAGCGAACTTTCCATTGCACAAATGGAGGTGATTGCTATCGAAAATCACAAACTATAAGAAAAATTTTATGCAACGCAGTTCCGAATCTTTCGGGGCTGCGTTTTTTTGTTGGTGTAAGATTTGATTGACTTTTATGGATTGTTTATCTATCTTTTTAGCCAGAAAACTAAATTAATTTATTAATCATTAAATTTATAATTATGGATACAAAAGAATTACACCCGGAAATTGCTCGAATTAGTGTTCACTTTGGTTTGTTGAAGTCGCTTTCAGAGATGAGAAATCGTGAAGCATGTAAATGGTATTGCGATGCTTATGGCCAACTTGGTAATGAAAAAGTATCAAAAGAGCTTTATTTTTGGCGCAACGATGATAATCAAGATGCTTTATTGGTTGTGGTAGAGACTGAACAGAAAAAACTATGCAACGATTTTGAAAAACTTTGTGAAGAACTTTGCAGACATAAAGTTTTTGGAGAAGCTTATGTTTCGGAATCTGAAGATATTGCAATTGATTTTCTCAATTTGTTTCTTGACTTGGTGAGAGGTGCGGCTAATCGAGTGTTGTTGCGTAAGGTGGCTCAAACAAGCGAAAAAGTTTTGTCGATGGCTTGTGGTGATGTGCGTGAAATGTGGGCGGATATGTTGCGTATCCACATGATGAAAAACTCATTATCTGAGTATATGAAAGTAATGACAGATATTTTCGAGGCCAGAGGGGTTAGCGAACAGAAAACAGATGTGTTCTTTGCTTTGTTTGGGGCCTTTGTGCGCAAACGAGAAATCAGATTGTAACGGGTTTGAAGTTAATTTTAAGGCACGAGAATCAATTTCTCGTGTCTTTTAATTTATTTACTTTTTTCTATCAAAATGGACGAATCTTAGAAAAAAATCTTAAAAATAAGGTGATTTGAATCCTTGGAAAGCCTTTTTATTCATTAATAATTGCTTGAAATGTCAAAATTTTCAAAAAAAGACAAAAAAAATTAAATAAATTTGTGGATTGTTAATAAATTTATAACCAATTTCTTGCAATATTGTGTTATTAAAATAATAAACTCTAAATAAGTGGTGTGTTAACAAAATGAGCAGAACGCAGATGAAAAAAATTCTTAATACAATTATTAACGATGATTGTGTTAAAGTTATGAACTCTATGGAACCTAATTCGGTGGATTTGATTTTTGCTGATCCTCCGTATAATCTGCAATTGGGTGAGGCTTTGACCAGACCTGATAACTCTAATGTTAACGGTGTGTATGAAGAGTGGGACAGCTTTGAAAGTCTGGCTGAGTATGATCGCTATACTCGTGAGTGGATGACTGCTGCTCGCAGAATCTTGAAAGATGATGGCGCAATCTGGGTGATTGGTTCTTATCACAATATCTTTCGTGTCGGATATATTTTGCAAGATTTGGGCTTCTGGATCTTAAATGATATTATCTGGAACAAAACTAACCCAATGCCAAACTTTAAGGGTACTCGCTTTACTAATGCTCACGAAACCTTGATTTGGGCTTGCAAAAATCATAATTCTAAATATACTTTTAACTATGAAGCGATGAAAGCCTTAAATGAAGATACTCAAATGCGTAGTGATTGGCAAATTCCGCTTTGTACCGGTAAGGAACGTCTGAAAGATGAAGATGGTAATAAACTCCATCCGACCCAAAAACCTGAAGGCTTGCTCTATCGTGTTTTGATGGCATCTACTAAAGTTGGTGATGTGGTCTTGGATCCGTTCTTTGGAACAGGTACAACCGGAGCAGTGGCTAAAATGCTCGGACGTAACTTTATTGGTATCGAACGCGATGCTCATTATGTGGCAGGAGCTCAAAAACGTATTGATAATACACAGCGCGTTAGTGATGATTGTTTGGAATTTAGCGCTAAAAAACGTCAACCTAGAGTGCCGTTTGGGGCTGTGGTGGAAAGAGGACTCCTTAAAGCCGGGGACAAACTCTATGATGCCTCTCGCAAGCATTGTGCGCTTATTCGTTCAGATGGTACACTTAAAGCCTCTTTTGGTGAGGGATCTATCCACCAGGTAGGTGCTGCAGCGCAAAATGCTCCGGCTTGTAATGGTTGGGTATACTGGCACTTTGAAGACAAAGATAAAGGTTTGGTCAGTATTGATGAGTTGCGCAAAGTGGTTCGCGTCGAAATTTATGGCGAATGATTTTGAATTGTAAAACGGAATGAGTAAAAATTGGAGTAAAAAGAATAAAAATCGATTAGCTGAGAGTTCGAAGATTAAATCAGTGTTGCAAGAAAATCAGGTGCAAAAAAACTATGCAGCAATTGATTTGGGAACAAACTCTTGTCGTTTGGTGATTGCTACTCCAACGCCAACTTCCTTTAGAGTGGTGGAAACTTTTTCTCGAATTACCCGTTTGGGTGAGGGCATTATTAATGATAACGAATTGTCCAGAGTGGCAATTAAACGTACTATCGGTGCACTCAAGGTTTGTGCCGGTGTGCTGGAAGAATATGCCCCCATCCATAGTTGTAGATATGTGGCAACGGCAGCTTGTCGCAGAGCAAAAAATTGTAACGAATTTTTAGAAGCAGTGCGGCGTGAAACTGGTCTTAATATCGAAATCATTTCCTCAAAAGAAGAATCTCGTTTGGCTGTGGTGGGGTGTGTGCCGCTCTTAAATCGTAATATTAAGCGTACGTTGGTGTTTGATATTGGAGGGGGCTCAACCGAAATTTCTTTGGCGCGGGTTACTAATACCGGAAATACATTTATCGAGGGATTTGTTTCTTTGCCATATGGGGTGGTAACAATTTCAGAGGCTTTCCCTAATCAAGATATGACCGATTTGGCTTATAATACTATTATGGAACGAACTCATAAGCTCTTGAAAGATTTTGATGCAAAGTATAATATCTCGGAAGCAATCAGAAATCAGGAAATTCAGATTATCGGAACTTCTGGAACCGTTACGGTACTTGGGGCTGTGCATCTTAATCTAACGCGATATAACCGTTCAGCTGTGGACGGAATATCAATTTTGAAAAATGATATTGACAGAGCGATTGCAAAGATTAAAAGATTAGGTGATGAAGGTCGCAAAAAGCATCCTTGTATCGGTGCTCAAAAGGCAGATTTAACCATTGCTGGATGTGCAATTATTGAAGCGCTTTGTTCGTTTTGGCCAATTACCGAAATTACGGTGGCTGACCGAGGTATTCGGGAGGGTATCCTTCTTGATTTGATGCATAATGCTAAGTTTTATGCGGCTAAGAAAAAAAGAAAATATCGCCATCCTTATGCGAAAAGAGGCAAGAAAAACTATGGAAATGAAACAAAATAAATATTATGCGGCAATTGATCTTGGAACTAATTCATGCCGGTTGCTTATTGCAGACAATAGTGGAAATTATGTTTACAAAGATACGGTATCAACCAAGTTAGGCGAGGGTATGTTTGCTCAAAACAAACTCTCTGATGATGCTCAGAATCGGACCTTGGAGTGTTTCTATAATTTTAAGCAACAGATTGATAAATTTGGAGTGGAGCCAAATAATGTACGAGCTATTGCTACGGCTTCTTGCCGTATGGCTTCAAATGCAGAAGAATTTTTGCATAAGGTCTATCATGAAACCATGCTCAAGCTTGAGGTTATTGATGGTAAAGAAGAAGCTCGTCTTAACTTAATTGGGGCGATGGATAATGTTAAAAGCAAAGCTAAATATGTCTTGATTTATGACTTGGGCGGCGGCTCAACCGAAATTTCTTTGGCAAAAAACACCAAAAATCCTGAGATAATGTTTACTATTTCAATTCCTTGGGGGGCTAGAAATGCTAGTGAAGCGTTTGCTTTAAGTTCTTATGAGCCTGAAAAAGCAGAATTGTTGCGCCGCGAAATCAGACGTTGGGTCGATGGTTTTAAAAATGAGGCAAACTGGGAAAAATATCAAAATGATATTTGCACTGTGGCAACTTCTAGTACACCGCTTAGATTGGTTTCGATGGTCAAAAATTTTGGTGAGTATGATCGGGAACGTGCTGATGGTATTACCGTAAAATATGCCGATGTTGATAAACAAATTGAAAATATTTATACAATGTCACCAAAAGAAATGGCTCATAACAATTATATTGGCGAAAAACGTTCGCTCATTTTTGTGGCGGCAGGGGTAATTTTCCAAACCATTTCTAAAGGTTTGGGTGTGAAAGAATTTACCGCTTCGCTAAAAAGTGCCAAAGATGGAATAATTAAAGAGTTGATAAATCATGACAAATCAAAGCAAGTCAGTCCGCTCCATTACCGGGCGGCGGTCAGTGACCGTTAAGGTTAAGACGGCAAAATACCGCAAAAAGTCGTCTAATCAGTGGTTGGCTCGCCAACTTAATGATCCTTATGTGGCAGAATCTAAACGATTGGGATATCGTTCTCGGGCGGCGTTCAAGCTTATTCAGCTTGATGAAAAGTACAAATTTCTCGGAAAAGGCAAAACGATTGTCGATTTGGGGTGTGCTCCGGGAGGTTGGACTCAAATTGCCGTGCTTAGAAACAAAGGTAGCGGGCAGGTGGTTGGTTTGGATATTTTAGAAACCCAACCGATTGAAGGGGCAATTACCATTCAACAAGACTTTACCGAGCCTGATGCTGCAGATAAGCTCAAAGAGCTGCTTCATGGCAAGGCCGACATTGTGATGAGCGATATGGCTGCAAATACGACCGGGCACCAACAGACCGACCATTTGCGTACCATTCATTTGGTGGAGTTGGCATATGAATTTGCCAAAGAGGTCTTGGCAGAAGGTGGTATTTTTATCGCCAAAGTGTTTCAAGGCGGGGCTGAGGGTGAGCTTTTGGCGGATGTGAAGCGCAATTTTTCCAAAGTAGCTCATTTTAAGCCAGCGGCCAGTCGCAAAGAGAGTCCGGAGACTTATTTGGTGGCACAAGGTTTCAAAGGTGCTTAAAGGTCGTCTAGCGGGTGACTAATACAGATTTTGCGAGCTGGCGGCTCCAATCGTGTAGGTCTATCTACACTCAGTCGCCGCCACTCTGAAATCTTATTATTCCCCTCACTATCCGACCTTTAACTTAAAGATCGTATTTTGGGTTATTAGAGCAGTTTTAGCGGGTCTCGAAAAGCTCACGTATTTCTGTATACGCTCAAGCTTTTCTCGCCCTAAAAACTACTCTACTAACCTCAAACTCCGACCTTTAAGCTGTGCCTGAGAGTAGAGGTCGTATTTTGGGTTATTAGAGCAATTTTATGAGGTTTTTTGATGCAACAAGCAGGACGTTATCAAGCAATTTTGGAACTGTTGGAAACTATTTCCAGCTCCTTAACTCCGGCCGATAAAATCATCAACAACTATATGCGGGAGCGTAAATATATCGGCTCAAAAGATCGTCGTTTTATTGCCGATACGGTTTGGGATATTATTCGCAACCGTATGAAACTCGAATTTGAAGTCCAATCTAATCAACCGCGCCGCCTTTTGTTGCAATACATAAAACAGTTTACCATGGACACCCCCACTGAAATTTTTAGTGGCGAGAAATATGCGCCTGCCAAACTTTCTTCTCAAGAGTTGGAATCTCTTTCCACTGAAACCGATGAACCTTATCCGCCTTATGTGGAAGCTGAAACTCCCAAATGGATTTTTGAAAAAATTAATGATGTCGAATTTCTTAAGGCTTTGAATCAGCCTGCATCGGCAGATTTCAGAATTAACGTAAAAAATCGTGACAAAGTTATTTCTGAACTCACATCCGAAGGTTATGAAGTTGAACCTTGTCCATACTCTCCAATCGGTATTCGCAGCCTGCATCGTATCAGTCTTGGCAACTGCATGGCTTATCAAAACGGCGCAATTGAAGTCCAAGACGAGGCCTCGCAGATTGCGGCAATTATGTGCGATGTAAACCCCAATCACAAAATTATTGATTATTGTTGCGGGGCAGGCGGCAAGAGTTTGGCCTTGGCTTATCTGATGAACAATCAGGGCAAAATCTTGGCTCATGACATTTCTTTATCTCGTTTGGAAGAAATTAAACCGCGGATGCAGCGTTTGGGGATTAAAAATATCGAGCTGACCGACATTATTGCCGATACAGACCGCGATTTTGACCGCTTTATCCTTGATGCACCTTGTTCAGGTAGTGGAACTTGGCGCCGTTGCCCCGATGCCAAATTCCGTCTTATGCCCGAGCACTTGCAAAAGCTCAACCAAACTCAGCGCGAACTTCTTGACATTGCTTATAGCAAAACCAAGTCCGGCGGCCGAATTATTTATATTACTTGCTCAATCTTCAAAGATGAAAACGAAAATATCGTTGAGCCGTTTGTCAAAGCTCATGCCGATTTGCGGTTGCTTAATTTGCGCTCGTTATGGGAGCAAAAATTATCCGCTCCTTATCCTTGTCACTCCAATGAATATTTGCGCCTTTCCCCGCTTACAACCGGAACGGACGGATTTTTCTTGGCGGTGATTGAAAAAATATAACCTGCTTTTAGTTACAGTTTTGTAAAATTAGCTTTTTTTGCATAATTATCCTTGCTTTAGGGGGTAGATTGTGCTACTTTATGCTCTGTAAAACAGTATTAATTTTTTAATTTTTATTTTTTATGAAACAGAAAAATTATTATTCAGAACGTCAGCTTAATTTAGATGAACTACTTGCTCAGCTATCGCCATTAGTTAAAATCCATTTTGGAATTGGTTTTGGTTTGCAAATTAAATTAGCTAAAATTACTCCAGTAATTGATGTGAAAGGTTTGTGCCAAGAATTTGATTCTGAGGGAAAGTTAGCTCTTATGCTAACATGGCAAGTTGAGGAATGTGATGAAGTAGTCTATAAACACATTCAGTGGGTATATTCACTATTTTATTTGCCCGAATTGAAGTGGTATCATAGTTTGCATGCACCTGAAGTTTGGTTGCTAGATAAAGCGGAGATAATTTACCAAGAGGATAAATTTATGTACGCTAAAGTTCAACCAGATATCAATGATTGGTACGTTGGTATGATTGAGCAGACAGAGCCGGTGTTATCTGAAGAAGATGCTTTGAAGTTTATTTGCTCTCATTGGTTTGTGGAGGAAAAGCGTTATGATGATGCGCTTTCATCTGCCTTGAAAGTTAGTCTGGCGGGGAGGGATAATTCTCTGTTCTGGGTGGCAGACAATTTGGAAAGAGAGTTTTATGAACTTGATGCTAAAGCACAAAAGCTTGATGCTTATAATATGTGGGTTAGAATCTATGCTCAGCCTGAATGTCTGGGCAAAAAGGTTTATGCCGGTAAAGAGGCTTTTTGGCATTTTGATGGGAAGAAACTGCACGCAAGTAAAGGTGAGTATCTTTCTGATAAAGAAGCCTGCAAGATTTATCTTCAGCATCTTGGAAATGTGGCGCCGATGGAGCACCCTTTACCGCTGGTCGATGCCAATAGCGTTGGAATAGAGCGGTTTTGGCTGGTGGCAAAATCAGGAACAATGAACTTTCTTGTCTCAGCTCATACCGGAAAAATCTTGATGAAAGATGATAAAGCGATGACAGCTCACATCTCCGGTGATACCAACAAAGATGAAGGTTTCATTTTTGAATGATTTAATTATTAACCTTATTTAAGGCTCTGCATTGCAGAGCCTTTTTTTATTGCTGATTGGGATTTAAGGCTTTGCCGTTTTTCTGATATATATAGGAAATTATTTCCGCAACGGCAGCAAAAGCTTCAATCGGAATCTCTTCATTGATGTCTACAGCTTTCAAAATCTGTAATAAATCTTCATCTTGGCGAATCTCAATATCGTTATCAATCGCGATTTGAATGATTTTTTCGGCAACCTGTCCTTGGCCTTTGGCCAGTACTATCGGTGCGCGATTTTCTTCGGCCTTATATCCCAATGCCACTGCATATTTTGAGGATAACTCTAAATCGGGATTGAGCTGGGCGTTTTTTCTGTTATCATCTTTCTTAGACATGATGCTTGTGTTCCTGTCTGGTTAAGTTTACTTAACTTATTGTAATCATTGGGGAATGATTTGACAAGTCTTTTTAGATGGCACGAATCTTGCATCAGATACGGCATAATGGTGTTGTTTATGTCGAAATTGGGGAGCAAATCATGGATTTGAACAGTTTGGCGGTTTTTGCAGCCGCAAACAGAAATATTAAGTATCAGACCGAGCGGCAAAAAGTTTTGGCCGCTAATGTGGCTAATGCTAATACTCCTGGATATCTCCCTAAAGACCTTAAACGCCCTGATTTTGGTTCGGATTTTTCTACTAAGTTGAAAATGGTTCTGACAAACGAAAAGCATCTTTCTGGTGTGGGGCGTGGTAACGGAGGATATGAGCTATATACTCCAAAGCCAACAACGGCACTGACTATAGATGGTAATGGGGTGGTTTTGGAAGACCAAATTAATGCTATCAGCAAAAGCAAAAGCGAATATGACCGTATCATCACCTTGTATGGTAAATATCAAACCATGCTCAACACGGCTAACACCAAAATTAATGGTTAGGTGAGGGATAAATGAGTAATTTGACGGTGGCAGCAGATATTGCAGTTTCAGGAATGAAAGCTCAAGCTGAGCGTTTGCGCTTAATCTCCGAAAATATGGCAAATGCCGATTCAATTGCGACTACTCCCGGCGGTGAGCCTTATCGTCGCCAAGTGCCGGTGTTTAGAAATTATCTTGACGAGGCCAACGGAGCGGAGCTGGTCAAGGTCGAAAAGGTAGTCAAAGACCAATCTCCGTTTGAGAAAAAATATGAGCCTAATCATCCTGCCGCCGATGAACAAGGTTATGTGTCGTTGCCAAATGTCAATCCACTGATTGAGATGATGGATATGAAAGAGGCGCAACGCACTTATGAAGCAAATTTAAATGTGATGAAAACCGCCCGAGATATGAACTCAAAGGTGTTGGATTTATTGAAATAAGTTAAGGGGAAAACAAAATGGTCAGCAATATTTCAAGTGCACTTAATGCTTATCAGCAGGCGCTGAGCCGGATTGGGGGGAATGTTCCGGTTTCTGAGCCTAAACCTACTATTAACAACGAGTTTCAGAATCTAGTTAAATCTGCTGTTGACGAAGCGGTTGATCTTTCCAAAACCGGTGAAGAAATGACGCTTAAAGCTATTCAAGGCAAAGCAGATATTCAAGATGTGGTTTTAGCCGTGTCCAATGCCGAGATGGCTCTTAACACTGTCGTTTCTGTTCGCGATACCGCGATTAAGGCTTATAATACGATTATGTCCATGCCCATTTAACTTAAAGCTCGTCTAGCGGGTGACTAATACATAAACCAGAAAAAATACTCCAATCGTGTATGTCTTTATACGCTCACTCGCATTTTCTCTGGTTTCTTATTATACGACTCATTCTTCCGACCTTTAAGAAGTGTCAGAGTTTAAAGTTCGTCTAGCGGGTGACTAATACATAAACCAGAAAAAATACTCCAATCGTGTATGTCTTTATACGCTCACTCGCATTT
>CALXTR010000029.1 GCA_944391475.1 uncultured Alphaproteobacteria bacterium
GTTGTCACTTGCGCACTCGGCAACAAGTCTGCCGTATTATATTTATTTCAAGGTCCACTATAAAAGCTGGTCATAGGTAGCATCGCGGGGACAAGGCACAATTTCCCAGCATCTGACTGCAGCCTCAGGCGCTGCCTGTTAAAAAAGCCTCCAAACGGAGGCTTTTTTAATGGCGCGCCCTAGACGATTCGAACGTCTGACCCACAGCTTAGAAGGCTGTTGCTCTATCCTGCTGAGCTAAGGGCGCATAGATAAGATGGTCGGGACAGCAGGATTTGAACCTGTGACATCTTGCTCCCAAAGCAAGCGCTCTACCAGGCTGAGCTATGTCCCGATTCTCTCAACAAAACTAAATTACCTTGTTTTTTTTATTTTGCAAGTATTTTTTATCGTAATTGAGTTAATTTCATTAATTCAAAATTAAATCATCTTGTGCTAAGATTGAACACAATATAAATTAAACTCAATATCCGAGGTAAAAATGAAAAATATCTTAAGTGCCGTTTTAATGAGTGGTTTACTATTGGGGGCAGCAGGCGCCAATGCTCAGAGTACCGATTACTACAATTGTGTCAATGCTTCCAATAAACAAGATGACGGATATGCCAAATGCTATCTGGAAGAAGCTAAACGTGATGTTGCCAAAATTGATTCTTATTATCAAAAATTATCTTCTAATCCCAAATTTAGCACTTGGAATAATGGTAATGGCATGTTTAAGGGAAATTTCAAAAATATGCTCGATACATGGATTAGTTTCCGCAATCGCTATTGTTCACTTTATGCGCAAACTTATTCCGAATATGATGGTAGCTCCATTTCATTTCATCAAGCGGATTGTATTATGAAATTAACTAAACGCCACGCTGAAGATATGGAAAATTTGTGGCAAACATCTGTTTCAAAAATTTATAATGAGTAATTAATGTTTATAAAAAAAGCCTCCGTAATGGAGGCTTTTTTAGTTTCTAATCAGCAAGTCCAACATTTTTATATTTGACTCTGACATCATAATTGGTGCCATAATCTTTAACTAGCTGTTGAGCCATATCTTGAGAAATTGCCATACCGGCCCGATACGCGGTGCTGATTAAATCTCCGCGAGAAGGCTTAGTCTTACTGTTAATAACCTTGGTGTTAACAGCAATAATTTGCTCATCACCAAGCTTAATAGTTTTGGGTGAATTCAAGCCTTCCTTGAACATTTCGTCCATTTGCGACTTAGACAAGCCTGCAAAACTCTCCGAACGGGTGAGGGGCTTAGAAGTCTTGAGTGGTAAATTAAAACGACCGGCGATTTCTGCAATTTTATCACCATTTTCCAAATCATTGGTTACATCGTTAATAACTTCTTGAGCAATTGCCGCCTTTTCATTATTTTCCCACATTTCAATAATCTGAGGCTTAACTTCATCAACGCTCATTTGCCGAGCTTCTTGAATGGCATCAACTACCAAAGCAGCAAAACCTTTGTCTGTCTCAAAGACTTGACTGACTTCTCCAATATTATAAGAAAAAGCGTTATCGGCAAAATCTTGGCTTTTGACCAAAGCAGCAAATTGCGACGGAGCATTTTGGCTAGAACCATCTTCAGCTAATTTTTTTACTTCGTACATTTTGAGGTTCAGTTCTTTTGCAATCTCGGTAAGAGATTTTCCGCTACCGACCATATCTTCAATATCCATTGCCAAACCTTCTGCCGCCTCATAAGCCTTTTCTTGTTGCAAGGTTTCGACAATTTGCTTATATGCAACCTCATCAGGGGTTTTCTTCACTGGTGTGATGTTAGTAACTTTCATGATATGCCAGCCAAATTCTGATTGCTGAGGAGATGTAAATCCGCCTTTTTTCAGCTTAAACACTTCTTCACCAATATTAGCAATCAGCATATCTTGAGAAACATCACCAAGCTCGGTGTCTTCTTTGCTTTGGTTGGCATCAGATTTAGCAACCGCATAAAAATCCTGACCGGCTTTGAGTTTATCCCAAGCCTTATTAGCAGCCTCTTGGTTGTCAAACAACATTTGCAAGATATTTCTCTTTTCAGGAGTTACAAATTGATCAACATGCTCGCTGTAATATTGTTTAATTTCTTCTTTGGAAGGATTGATTTTAGCGGCAGCATCTTCAATAGAGAAGCTAATGAAAGATACATCGCGTTTTTCCGGTTCAACAAATTGGTTTGCAAAATCATTATAATATTGCTCCAATTCATCATCAGAAATTTTCCTATCAATTTTCATGTCTTCGGGATTGATAACAATGTATTGAAACACTTTTTTCTGGTTATCAATTTTGTTGATATATTCGGCCATAAATTGGGGTACGTTGACCATCAAGACCGGATTTTCTACCAAATGCTGTTGAGCGACATCGTTTTTGAGTGTGTCAATGTACATACCCTCAGACCATCCGGCAGCACTAAGAGCTTGTTTCATTAGATTAGGATTAAAATTGCCTTGCGAGTCACGAAAGTCCGGCATAGTCCGAATAATTTGTTGAACAAGTCCTAAGCTGATTTTAACATTATTATCTTGTGCGGTTTTCTTCAAAATTGCCGCTGCGAGTTCTTTTTGTACCAGATTCTGTAACAAAGCCTGACGCATAGCATCATTAATTTCCAGATTCTCGCCAAAGAGTTTGTGCGCCATTTGGACTTCGCGGTTGAGCTCTTGAGATATTTGGTTTTGGGTCACCACAATATCATCAACCTTAATCACGGTTTTGTTTTGGACAGCACTTCCCAAATATCCGGTAATTCCAAACAAAGACATAAAACTAAGTGCAGTCAGGATTAAAATACCCTTCATGAACCAAGAATCCTGAATATTTCTAATTTTACCAATCATTGAACTCAATCCTGTATATATTATAAATTAAAGCTAGGAGATTATAGTGCCAAATTATAAATTTATGCAATCTTATAAATATTCGTGTTGAAAAGTTTTTTTAGCTAGTCAAATTAAAAATGCTGTGCTAAAAGGACATCATCGAGAAATATGAAAGGAAACAAACCATGGCAAGAAAAAAATTAATTGCTGGCAACTGGAAAATGAATGGCTTGCTGGCTGACGGTGTAGAATTGGCAAAAGGTGTTGCCGCCGAAGTTAAGGCAATGGGCAAACCCGAATGCGAATTTTTGGTATGTCCTCCGTTTACACTTTTGACCAGTGTTAAAAAGGCTTTGCGCGGAGCAAAAGTTGCTCTGGGCGCTCAAGATGCTCATTTTAATACTAAAGGCGCACATACCGGTGATATCAGCCCTGAGATGTTAAAAGATGTTGGCTGTCAGTATGTAATTTTGGGTCACTCTGAGAGAAGAGCTGATCACGGCGAAAGCAATGAATTAATCAATAAGAAGGCTGTTGCCGCTCACCAGGCCGGCTTGAAAACTGTGATTTGTATTGGCGAAACCTTAGAAGAACGCGATTCGGGTAAGACTATAGATGTTTGCTCAAAACAGATTATGGGTTCTGTTCCAGACGATTCAACCGCAGCCGACACCGTTATTGCCTATGAACCTGTTTGGGCAATTGGAACCGGCAAAACCCCAACAGCAAATGATGTTGAAGAAGTTCACGCTGCCGTACGTAAGGTTTTGGCTAAGAAGTTAGGAAAAGGCAATGCCAACAAAATGCGTATTTTGTATGGTGGTTCCGTAAAACCAGGCAATGCTAAAGAATTTTTATCTTTACCCGATGTTGACGGTGCCTTAATTGGTGGCGCCAGCTTGAAGGTTGCTGACTTTATGGCGATTGCCAAAAATTCCGGTTGTTAATAAATATCTAAGTTAAGGAATAAGAATAATGGGAACAGTTTTATTAGTAATTCACCTGCTGATTGCAATTTTCTTGGTTGCCGTAATTTTGCTGCAACGCTCAGAAGGCGGAGCACTTGATGGTCTGGGTGGAGGCAGCGGTGCCAGCAACTTTTTGACGGCACGTGGTACAGGCAACCTGTTGACCAGAACAACGGCAATTTTAGCAACCTTGTTTATCATCACCAGCATTTCGCTCTCTTTCTACTACAAGGGGCGTAACACCGCTAACAAATCGCTGATTGACAGCATTGCTGAAGTTGAGACGCAGGCCGAACAAACCGTTCCTGCAGCACCTGAAGCTCCGGTTGCGGAAAAATAGATGATTAGAACCATTCAAAATAAAGGCGCATTTCTTTGAATTGCGCCTTTGTCACTTTAATCAAAGGAAAATTTTATGTCAGAAATGTTAGAAAACTTAAAAAAAGTCCCTGAAAATACTAAATTTATTTTCATTACCGGTGGCGTAGTCTCATCACTTGGAAAAGGTATGGCCTCAGCCTCTCTGGCCTCGATTCTTCAAGCCCGCGGTTTTAAGGTCAGAATGCGCAAACTAGATCCTTATTTGAATGTTGACCCCGGCACCATGAGCCCTTATCAGCATGGTGAAGTTTTTGTGACCGATGATGGTGCCGAAACCGACCTCGATTTGGGACACTATGAACGCTTTTCGGGCATTTCTTGCCGCAAGACCGATAGCGTCACCACCGGAAAGATATACTCCCGCGTTATTGAGAAAGAGCGCCATGGTGACTATTTAGGAGCAACCATTCAGGTAATTCCGCATGTAACAAACGAGATTAAAGAGTTTATCTTGTCAGACTTACATGATGAAGATTTTGTTTTATGCGAAATTGGCGGTACGGTAGGTGATATTGAAGGACAGCCATATCTTGAGGCTATTCGTCAGGTTGCTTATGACTTGGGTCGTGAACGTGCCATGTTTATCCATGTAACGCTTTTACCCTACATTCCGACCGCCGGTGAGCTCAAAACCAAACCAACCCAACACTCGGTTAAAAAGCTCCAAGAATACGGAATCCAGCCTGATATGTTGCTCTGTCGTTCACAAATTCCGCTGCCGGAGAATGAAAAGCGCAAAATTGCTTTGTTCTGCAATATTAGAGAAGAGAATGTTATTCCGGCACTAGACGTCAGCAGCATTTATGAAGTACCGATTGCATATTCTCGCGAAGGCATGGATACGCAAGTATGTAAACATTTCGGAATTGACTGCAAACAAACCCCTGATTTAAGCAAATGGGAGCATATTTTGGATGTCATCAAACACCCCGAAGGCGAGGTAAGAATAGCAGTTGTTGGTAAATATACTCAGCTTTTGGAAGCCTATAAGTCTTTGGCGGAAGCTTTAACTCATGGTGGTATTGCTAACCACTATAAAGTCAAAGTAAAATGGATTGATTCCGAACTTTTGGAAAAGAACGATCCCGCAGAATACCTGAATGATGTTAGCGCCATTTTGGTTCCCGGAGGCTTTGGTCAAAGAGGAACCGATGGTAAGATTGCTGCAGTTAAATATGCCCGCGAGCATAAAGTTCCGTTTTTGGGAATTTGCTATGGTATGCAAATGGCGGTTATTGAAACCATGCAAAACGTGGTTGGAATTAAGAATGCCTATACCACAGAGCTTCGCCCCGATTGTGAACCGGTAGTAGGGCTCATGACTGAATGGGAAAAAGACGGCAGCAAAGAAACCCGCAAACACGATGGTGACTTAGGCGGAACCATGCGCTTGGGTGCATATCCTTGCGTTTTGGATAAAAATTCGTTGGTTTATAAGATTTATGGAACCGAGAATATTTCCGAGCGCCACCGTCACCGCTATGAGGTAAATATGAAATATGCCGATGTTTTGAAAAAAGCCGGCATGGTCATCACCGGAAAAT
Source organism: uncultured Alphaproteobacteria bacterium (assembly GCA_944391475.1). GTDB lineage: Bacteria > Pseudomonadota > Alphaproteobacteria > RF32 > CAG-239 > MGBC133411. The sequence continues at coordinate 5,725 of CALXTR010000029.1, forward strand.
CTCCCGATGGCAAGTTGCCTGAAATAGTAGAAATTCCGGATCATCCGTGGTTTGTAGCCGTTCAGTTCCACCCTGAGCTAAAATCCAAACCATTTGCTCCGGCACCATTGTTTGTTTCTTTTGTAAAGGCTGCGATTGATAAAAGCCGCTTACTGTAAGAAATTATAACAATAAAGAGCTCCTCGGCTAGACCGGGGAGTTTTTTTGTGAGTAATTATAATTTTGTTGCATATTAGCCAAACATTTCATACAAATGATATGAAAAGGACGGAAAAAAATGAAAAAACTATTTATAATAACACTCATATTCAATATATTGGGCCTATCTTTTAATGTAAAGGCTCAAGATAATAACAACTCGCTTTGGGATAAGTTCAAGACAAATGTAAGCCAAACATGGCAGGACGGTGACTACAATTTGTTTATCCCTATCAATACATGGCATAACCGCCTGACATATGATAAAGAAAAAATTGACGAATACAATGAAATGCCTTGGGGGTTGGGCATAGGTAAAGGACGATATGATAGTGATGGCGATTGGCACGGGTTATATGCCATCGTATTTGAAGATTCTAACTACCACCCCCAAACCATATTTGGCTATGCCTACCAGAAAAATTGGTTTGTAAACTGCAATCCCGATTTTAGAGTGGGGGTAGGGTTTACACTGAGCCTAACCCAGCGTGCAGAATATGCCTATATTCCGGTTCCGCTACCACTTCCGCTCGCAGGAATTGAATATCAAGATTGGTCCTTGCAGGCTGCATACGTTCCGGGGCTTAAAAATGATGGTAATGTTTTGTTCACATGGCTTAGGTATCGTTTCTGATAAACCGCTTGAAATTAGCAACCGCCTGTGCTAAAGACTCTTCTAAACGAAATTATTTATTTTATGTTTAATTTAATATTATTTTTATGAAACGGTTTAATAAGTTTTTTTCTTGTGCACTTGATGTTTTTCAGGGCTCAACCCTTAGCAGCAGTTGTTTTAAATGGCAAATTCCCATGGTGGATTTGATAATTGCCGACAAAAACAGCAGCAACCAACAAATTTTGGCATGTCTTAGTGAAGCCTATCAAAAAAACTATCACTGCGACCCCAAAATTTGCCGAGAAAATTTCGGATTGTTGCGCAAGTATGATAAAAGAATAGGTTTTTATCGTCCATTAATCACCAAATTAATGGAAGAAAAACTAGCCGCTAGAGCTATTGTGGTAGCAGATGCTGAGGTGATTAAACAGTTATCTCTTAGGGAAATCTTCTCATACCACAACGGCATCTGGTTTTGTCCGCAAAAGTTAGAAGATGTACCTATTATAGACCATATTCCCGGCACAATTACATATGATATCGTAAAATATCAATATCTTGTGCTAGATGCGGCTGACATCAATAATATTCCGTTAGGGATTGCGCTCTATATCAATGCCATGCGACAGCAAAAAACTATACCTCAAGTGGTATTATTAGGTAACTATCGCAATCCATACCAAAACACCAAGGCACGCATGTTGCTAAACACACACAATATTGAATATAGCGAAGATGTGGAAACTATAAGTGACAATGCCTTACTGGTAACCAGCCCTCAAACTTGCTGCATTTCGCAAGAAATGCTAGTAAAACAATCCGGTGTCAATCAGTTATGGTGTTATATTAATGATGTCAAACTTGGAGACTTGTGGAAAGCGCCGTATGTATCAAAAAAAATCTTGTTGCAAAATCTGCAAGATAATGTTGATGCCTACATTCGAATGTATGGTGATAGCTATTTCTCACAAGACTATCACAAAAAGAAACTTGAACTGTTTCGACAAAATGCCCCGCAGCTTCGGGACAATTTTTTTCAGCGTATACGTTGGCAAATGTCTTTGCGAGTATATGCAAGCTATCTTAGAACAAGCCTCCCCGTGCTTGACTAACGATAACCACAATCACATCCCTGGTTTCGCGCTGGGGATTTTGTTTTATAAAGATTGCCAAATCAGATAATTTCTGCTATAGATGAACCAATATTGATAATAAAGGATGAAATAATGGAACAACGGACTATAAAAATTGGCAATTTTGAACTAGGCAACAAACTACCACTAGCGTTGTTGGCCGGCCCATGTCAGATTGAAAGCAGAGCTCATGCAATTGAAATGGCTGGTGCAATGGTGGAAATTACTAAGGAATTGGGCATTAACTACATTTTCAAGGCTTCTTTTGATAAGGCCAACCGTACTTCGATTAACGCCGCACGTGGTGTAGGATTAGATGAAGGAATGAGAACCTTTGAGGAAATTAAGAAACTCTATCCAGGACTACCGATTGTAACAGATATTCATGAAAAGGAGCAATGCGCGATTGTAGCAAAGTATGTAGATATGTTGCAAATTCCGGCTTTTTTGTGCCGTCAGACCGATTTAGTCGTTGCTGCAGCCAAAACCGGAAGAGTGATTAATATTAAGAAAGGCCAGTTTTTAGCTCCTTGGGATATGAAAAACATAGTTAAGAAGTCGGAAGACAGTGGAAATATGAATGTTTGTATCACTGAAAGAGGTTCAAGCTTTGGATATAATACCCTGGTGACTGATTTCCGCGGCTTACCGAGAATGGCTAAAGACAGTGGCTGCCCGATAATTTTTGATGCCACACACTCGGTACAGCAACCAGGCGGGCAGGGCGGATGCTCCGGAGGACAAGCCGAATATGCTCCGGTTTTGGCACGTGCTGCCGTTGCAGTAGGCGTTGCAGCAGTGTTTATCGAAACTCATGACAATCCGGCTAAAGCCTTGAGCGATGGCCCAAATATGATACCCTTACATGATATGAAACGGGTTTTAAGCGAATTGCAGGCTTATGATAAAATTACTAAAAGCATGATTCACGATTATTAATTAGGAATAAAGATTGCAGTTTAGTGATGAAGGCTACATAATACGGTTGCGCAAACACGGTGAGAGTTCGCTAATTCTCACCGTGTTAACGCGTAATCATGGCAAGATTAGCGGCTATGTAAAGAACTGCCTTCATAAAAAGACTCTGAGCACCTACCAGCTAGGAAATTTAGTTAAGATAGAGGCTTTTGCTCGGGTTGAGGAAAATATGCTAACCCTAAGAGTAGAGCTACAAAATGCCGCCTCAGCCAATTTTATCACTGATGGTGGTAAGCTAGCCGCATTGAGTTCGCTTTGTTCCCTATGCGATAACTGTTTGGCCGAACAAGAACCCTTAGAGCGGTTTTACTATTATATTGAAAGCTTTATGGAACTGATCAACGAAGAAAATTGGCTGGTTCATTATTGTTTTTTTGAGTTTTATTTGTTAGAGCAGTTAGGGATTGGATTAGATTTAAGCGAATGTGCCGCCACAGGCCGTACGGATAATCTCTGTTATGTTTCACCCAAAAGCGGACGAGCAGTTTGTGAGGAGGCCGGTTTTTTATATCGGGACAAATTATTTGCTTATCCACAGTTCATAATCGGGCAAGACTATCACCCAAATACCGCAGAAATGGTAGATTTATTAAAGATGACCGAATTTTTCCTGCAAAAAAACTTTTTTAACACTCACGGCTTGAAATTCCCGACAAACCGTGCTAATTTGCTAACTCAGTTGAATATATAAGCTTGAATTTGAGAAAAAATATGTCAGAACCGGTTGAAGAAAAAATTAAAGATGTCCACTTGGCAGAGGAATTGAGCAAAAGATATTTGTCTTATGCCATGTCCACGATTGTTGCCCGCTCATTGCCGGATGTCCGCGATGGTTTAAAACCGGTGCACAGACGCTTGCTGTATGCCATGCGTCAACTGCATTTAGATCCAAAGTCTGGCTTTAAGAAATGCGCCCGCGTGGTGGGAGATGTAATCGGTAAATATCACCCGCACGGCGATTCGGCGGTTTATATGGCCATGGTAAGATTGGCACAAGACTTCTCGGTTAGATACCCCATGGTAGATGGACAAGGAAACTTTGGTAATATTGATGGAGACGGTCCTGCCGCCATGCGATATACTGAAGCTCGCTTGACCGAATATGCCATTGCCATGATGGAAGGTTTGAACGAAAATGCGGTTGACATGAGGGAAACCTACGACGGCGAGGAACATGAGCCGGTGATTATGCCTTCTATGGTGCCAAATTTGCTGTGTAATGGTTCATCTGGTATTGCTGTTGGTATGGCCACCAACATTCCTCCTCACAATTTAAGCGAAGTCTGCGACGCATTGCTGTATTTGATAGATAATCCCGAATGTGGAGAAGAGCCGCTGGTACGTAAGATTAAAGGACCAGATTTCCCGACTGGTGGGATTATCGTTGACAGCTTTGAGAGCATATTAAATACCTACAAGCAGGGCAAGGGTAGTTTCCGCCTGCGCGCTCGCTGGGAAACTGAGGACTTGGGACATGGGCAATATCAAATTGTAATTAAAGAGATACCCTATCAGGTGCAAAAATCCAAGCTAATAGAAAAGATTGCCTCGCTGTTGTTGGAGAAAAAACTACCGCTATTAAGCGATGTCAGAGATGAGTCAACGCACGATATCCGCATTGTCTTAGAGCCCAAGAACCGCAGTGTCAATGCGCAAATGCTAATGGAGCATTTGTTCAAACAAACTGAGCTTGAGATTCGCTTTGCCATGAACATGAATGTGCTTGATTCTGATGGCGTTCCGCGGGTTATGAGCATTAAGGAAGTTTTAAGCGAGTTTTTATCTCACCGCCATAAGGTATTGGTTAGAAGGGTTAACTATCGTTTGGATAAGATTAATGCCCGTTTAGAGATATTGTCAGGATACCTGATTGCTTATCTTAATTTGGATGAGATAATCCGCATTATCCGCGAGGAAGAAGACCCCAAAGCGGTAATGATAGCAAAATTTGCCTTGACCGATAATCAGGCCGAAGCCATTTTGAATATGAAGTTGCGGAATCTGCGCAAACTAGAAGAAAGCGAGATAAGAAAAGAGTTTGACGACTTGACTGCCGAGAAAGGCGAGCTTGAGGCTTTGCTGGCTGATGAAAAATTGAGATGGCAGGCAATCGGCAGTGAGATAAAGCAGATTAGAGAAAAGTTCGGTAAGAAAACGGCATTAGGCCGCCGCCGGACAGATTTTGCTGAAGTTTCTGAAGACATTGAAGTTCCGATAGAAGCATTGGTTGAAAAAGAGCCGATTACAGTAATTCTCTCTCAAAAAGGCTGGATAAGATGCATCAAGGGTCATAGTGCCTTAAATGAGGAGTTCAAGTTTAAGGACGATGATGCACTTCAAGCGGTTATCCATGCACAAACCACAGATAAGATAATTTTGTTTGATACATCAGGAAAGTTCTTTAATATCAATGCAAGTGAGATACCGAGCGGACGCGGCTTTGGTCAGCCGTTGCGCCTGATGGTAGATTTAGGGATTGCCGATAACATCAGTGAAATGTTTGTTTTTGATCCCAAAGCGCAATACCTGATTGCCTCAAATAGCGGCAAGGGCTTTTTGGTAGATGAGAACCACATTTTAGCGCAGACCCGAAATGGCAGAAAGATTATGAACTTAGGTGAGGGAGAAAGGGCTGTGTTCTGCAAACGGATATGCGGCGATATGGTTGCCATCATCGGTGACAATCGCAAGCTTTTGGTCTTTAAGTTAGAAGAAATTCCGACCATGGCGCGTGGGCGCGGGGTAACCTTGCAGAAATACAAGGACGGCGGCATGGCCGATGTCCAGATTTTCAAAGAAGAGGAGGGCTTCACTTACAATCGCGCCGGCGGATGCAAGACGGAAACTGAGTTACTAAACTGGCTTGGTCACCGAGGACAGGTTGGTAAGTTGGCTCCGTTTGGTTTTCCAAAAAGCAACAAATTTTTGAAAGATTAGGCGATGGCGGAGATTTTGTTTGAGTTTGTCAGAAACGGCAACGTCGTCAAAGTCACTGCTATTGAGCCCGAGACACGGGTTGAAGCCAGCGTCGTTGTGCCCATAGGTTTATCAGAAGAAGAGATGAAGCTTCAGGCCATGCGCAAATTGAACTATGTATTAAAAAAAGCCTTATCAGAAGAATAATTGATATAGAAATATCCCCAATATATATCTCCGCAGTGCGGAGATTTTTTTTGCAACTTCAAATATTTTAGACAAATTGCCTTAGGGTAGGCTATTAAATTGTTGCAAATTTTGGAAAATTATCGTAGTATATACTTATGGATAGAGTCGTATAACCTAACTTTAGGATAAAAAGTGATGATTTAGTATTTTTGTCTATAGACTATCGGAGAAGAAAAAATATGTTGTTGTTACTCAAAAAATACCTGAGCTGTATTTGCGCATCTCTACCTATGATGGTTGGAGTGCTTTTTTGTATCTGCACTATCTCATCTGC
>CALXTR010000030.1 GCA_944391475.1 uncultured Alphaproteobacteria bacterium
CGTTTCCGCGTTGCTCCCGCAGTCACTACGACAGAATCTGTACCTACATACTATTGCACGCCAGTGTGCGAACCCTCGCTGACTGGCGGTACTCCTTGGAGTATTAAAAATTCAATCCATAATCTGGTGGATTTATTATTGTTGCTTGCTTTATAGCGATAAAATCTATCATTGTCAAGTAAAAATCATGGATAATTGATAGCACTTCAATAGATTTAACTAAAATATTTTTTTAGTTGAATATGTTTCGCGCCTATTGACTTAAATATGATTTCGCCATACTATTATTTCAATTCTAATTTATTGTTTTGTCTTTATAATGTTTTATCATCATGGCAGCATTATTTTTTGACAACCTAACCGCGGGAATAGTGGATTTTGCCGTTGGCGTGGTTATGCTTCTATTTATTGTATTGATGGTTTCAGGAATGTTTACCTCTAAAAACAATCATTGCGATGAACAAGATAAACATGAGCTCTAAAAAAGTAAAGTTATTAGCAGGATTAACGGGTACGAATGTGTTTTATCCCCTTAACTGCTAATAACTTTATTTTTTTGTGCCATCTTCAAAAAAATCCTCAGAAGCGCCGCCTTCGGGGATTGTATAATTTACCTATCACAAACCTATCTGGCAAAATATTCGCGCAGATAGCTCGGCAAATCGGCTACATTAACACGATGCTGTTCCATGGTATCGCGGTCACGAATGGTGACACTTTCCGGCTGCTGTTCTATGGTTTCAAAGTCAACCGTGATACAAAGCGGTGTACCAACCTCATCATGACGACGATAAGCCTTACCGATATTTCCGGTATTTTCCAAAGCCACGCGACCAATACCTAACTTGAGCAAGTTTTGCTTAATCTCGTGACATTTGTTCATTATCTGCTCATTGTTCTTCTTGAGTGGGATAACCGCAACCTTAATCGGAGCTAAATGCTTTTTGAGTTTCAAAACAATTCGCGAATTGCCGTTGCCTAGGTCTTCTTCTTCATAAGCCTCGGTCAAAAGTGCCAAAACCGCTCTGTCAACACCCATAGAAGGCTCAATTACAAACGGAACAATCCATTTCTTCTCGTCTTCTTCAAAAATGGCCAATTTCTGAGTAGATTCCGGATTTGCATGAACTTTGCTTGAAAGCCCAAACTCATCTTGTCCCTTAGTATGGTTCCCCAAGTCATAATCCGTACGGTTGGCAATACCTTCAAGTTCTTCCATACCGTGAGGGAAACGATACTCAATATCATAGCAAGCTTTAGCATAGTGAGCCAAGTCTTCTTTAGGTGTGGTATAAATGTTAATATTCTCACGCTTCAAGCCTTGTTCTTCCCACCATTTGATGCGTTCTTCTTTCCAGTACTCATGCCATTTTTCATCATCACCTGGCATGACAAAATATTCCAGTTCGGCCTGTTCAAATTCACGAACTCTAAAAATGAAATTGCGCGGGGTAATCTCATTGCGGAAAGATTTACCAATCTGGGCAATACCAAACGGCAATTTGCGCGAAGTCGAATCGACAACATTCTTAAACTGAGTGAAAATCGCTTGCGCAGTTTCAGGACGCAGATAACCAAACGATGAACCGTCATCAACCGGACCAATGGCGGTCTTAAACATCAGATTAAACGGACGAGGCTCAGTCAATTCGGTTGAACCACAATTGGGGCATTTGCCATCCTTAATGTGGTCGGCGCGAAAACGTCCTTTACATTTTTTGCAGTCTGTCATCGGATCTGAAAACGTATCTTCGTGTCCGGAATAGTGCAATACCTTGCGGTTGGTCAAAATGGCCGCGTCTAAACCCTCAATATCATCGCGCTCATATATCATGGCACGCCACCATGCGGCCTTGATATTATTTTTGAGCTCAACACCTAACGGACCATAATCGTACACCCCTTGCAAACCGCCGTAAATATCGGCATTCTGAAATATCAATCCCCGACGTTTACATAAAGAGACCAGTTGGTCCATTGTTGTGGCTACCATTTTATCTTTTCCTTCTCATTAAATTAATTTTAACTTATTCCTTTTATAATACTTCTTTAGAAATTGCAAGCGGAGATAACAGGAATTATGCCTAAACTTACGACAGTTGCTTTAATTTATGACTTTGACGAAACGCTTAGCGTTACTTATATGCAAGATTATGTGCTTATTCCTACGCTTGGCATGAAACCCAAAACATTTTGGGAAAAAGCCAACGCTTGGTCACGAGATCATTGCGCCGACCAAGTTACCGGCAGTATGTACTATTTCACTGTGATGGCTCGTAAAAAAGGTATCAGCTTAACGAGGGATTTTTTCTGCGAGGCCGGAAAAACCATTGAGTATTTTGAAGGAGTGGAAGGTTGGTTTGACCGTATTAATGAATATGGCAAAAATTTGGGCTTAGAGGTCGAACACTACATTATTTCTTCGGGCTATGAAGAAATTATTGCCGGGGCTTCCATTAGGCCACATTTCAAAGATGTGTTTGGTTGCAGCTTTGCTTTTGGTGAAGACGGAACTCCGGTATGGCCAGCGCGGGTGGTGAACTATTCAGCCAAAACCCAGTATCTTTCCAAAATCAATAAAGGTCTTGGCAAGCTTGAAGATCGCGCTGTTAACGAGTTTATGCCTGATGAAGAAAGACGTATCCCTTATCGGAGAATGATTTACTTTGGCGATGGAATGACTGATATTCCTTCCATGAAAATCACCAAGGAACGTGGAGGAAATGCTATTGCCGTTTATCGCCCCAAAAGCAAACATAAGAAAAATGCCATCAAGCTCTTAACCGATAATCGGGTGAACTTCGCACTACCTGCCGATTATCGTGAAAATCGGGAGCTCGATAAAGTGGTCAAAACTATTTTGGACAAGATTGCAACCGAACGCGACTTGGAAGTCTTGAAAGCCAAAGAAGACAAGAAAAAACTGCTAAAATAAATCTCAAACACAATTATCAATAAAAATGTGTTACTTGGTAATGAAAGGGCAAATCTGTTATGAGTGGTGAAACAATTATACAAGAATTATCATTGGAAGAAAAAATCACCTTCCTGCAAGCTTATGTGTTTTTAATCAAGGCAGACGGAAAACTTGAAGATGAAGAAAAAGTCATGATTTCAGAATTGGTAAAATCTTACCAAATTGAGCCAAAGTATTTTAATGAAATTAACAATCTGCCACCCAAAGATAATCTGTTGAGCAAAATTAAATCGGTGGTGGCCGACCGCCGGCATGCACTCTTTTTTATTAAGGAACTTCTCAGTATTGCTAATATTGATGATGATTTGGATGATGCCGAAATTAATTTTATTGAAACTATTGCTCGCTTGATTAAGGTGGAGAGAAATAAAATCTTGCAGATTAATGAACTAATTATGGAACGTATGGCTTGGTTGGCAAAAAATGACTTGGTAATGGAAAATAACTTGCTTAAAGGAGAATAGCAATGTCAACTTTAGCAGAAGAACTGCGTCAGCAAAAAGAAAAAAACGATGAAAAAATCAAAGCTTATCGCTTGATTGATTTTCAAGTCGATACAATCCGGGCAGACAACAATAATTTTGGCGTAGCTTATTTTAGTCCAAATGAAAATACCATTACTTCAAATTATTTCCTCGAAAAAAATAATAATGAATATGCTCAGAGTGATGTTACATTGCTACATGAGCAAAAACATCGGGATAATTCTATTGCCGGAATGAAGGTTTATGCAGTTTCGCCACAGCAATCTTATAAACTTAATATGCATGATGAAATTTCGGCAACAATATCCGAGCTGGTTTATTTGCGGCAGAAATATATTGAAACTAAAGATATTAATGTTTTTGACAGCAACGGAAGTTTTTTTAAATTTTATAAAGATGCAGTGGGAAAAGGGGAAGTTAATCCACTGAGTAACAATCAAGTCGATTTTGATAAAGATATGGCTCTGATTGCTAATGGTACTCGTGATAAATGGCAGAAAACATATGGGAAACTTTACTCGAATGATCATATTCAGATGACTAAATATTTTGCTGACAGAGATAATAAATACGCCCAATTTCATGATGAAAATTATCAACGGGGAAAAGATATTGCTTATAATATCGGTGGGGTGGATTTTGGTAAATATATGAATCAAGATGTGGAAATTCCGAAAAATGTCAAATATGATATGGTTATCTTAGAAAAAAATTCTAAAAATGCCTGCTCGCTGGCCAAAGATTTGGGAGTTCCGGAATATGACGGCTCAATTAGTTTGGATGAATATAAAAATTTGATTATTCATCAAGCTACACTGAATAATTTTCTAAGCAATGACCCACAGTATATTTCCGGTTATGTCGGTTCTTGTCAGTTGGCTTATAATCAGGTGGAAACAGAAGAAGAAAAAGCAAATATGCAAAATGAATTATCTTTTTTGGGAAAAGAATATAAAAATTTTTATGATAATTTGCCACCAAATATTTATCAGGCAGCTTCGGCAGTGGCCGAAACAATTGAGAAAGAATATAAGGAACAAGGGAAAAAAATTCCTAAATCAAACCCGCAAGCTTATCAACAAAAATTAAATGAGCTATATTCACGCAATATTGACGTTAACAATCTGGTACACGGCATAAAATATAGTGGAAATGTAAGCCTCTATGAGCCTTTAAATACTAATTTGGAGTTGGATAAAATTTCTGCAGAAAAGTTTAAAAACGGCGAAATGAGTTGGAAAGAAAATGCCTTCCGGAAATATATGGGTTTTTGCGGAATTCCTCAAGATAAAATTGATAATATGACCAATAATCTCAAAAAGTATAATAATAAAATTACGCAGGGGGCTTTAGCATCACTGATTGGGATTGGTGCTCCAATTCTCGGAGCGGGTTGTTGGTGTGTGGATAAAATTTCGGGTATAGGAAAAGGTGAAAATAAACCATTACAAAATAAACCATTACATTCGATTAATAATGAACAACCCAAATATCGGGAATGGAAAGATAAAGATGGACAAAGAGTATCGGAAGTGATGTATCGAAAATTGCCCGATTTAACTAAAGATTTTATTGACAAACCAAGCCAAAATAATCAATCATTGTCAACAGATAATGCGATGGTTAAAAACAATGTGCAAACTAATACCAACAGCACAGAGTTGCAACGGAAAAAACTAACCCGACTGATTGAAAACTTAAATAAGGTGAATGGGGATAATAAGGCTGTTGAGGTGGAACCAACAGTACAATCGTTATCGGACCGCTTTGGCGAAAATGCATATAATCTGGCCTTAGTGGCAATTAATCAACCTTTTAATTATGCGAATCTGACCGGTAATTCATCAATTAAAACTTCGCGAGCCGCCGTGGCTGATTTGGTAAACATTGATGATGCTCAAGCCCAAAAAATCTTACAATATAGTTCCAATCAGAAAAGCTTAAACCATGTGAAGGTGAATTCGACTTCGGCGGCAGACCGGCTGCAAGAATTGCGCGGTTTAGCTCCTTTGGGCACTGAAAAACTTATTCAGCAAAAAGTAGTCAACTTGGATAGTACGCTCTTGAAGAAATATCAAGCCGGATATGGATACTAAACTAAAAACGACTAAAACTTCTAAGATTTTGCAAGTGCTTTTGTTGCAAATCTAAGCTCGCTTTGGAAAAATTACTGCTAGTAACAGAATTATCATCGGCTTTAACCCCACTCCCCTTGGCGCCGGCTTGCTTGACTAAAGCATCAATATAAGAAGCATCTTCTGCTCCGCCGCTTAGCAAATTCTCAATTGCCTTATTCTCTTTAGAATTGGGGCGGATTAACTTATACATAGTAAAAGAATGAGCATAGCGCTTGGTATCCATACCCTCACTCATCTTGATTTTTCCGGCTTGTTGCAGAGAATCTATCTTGCCATACAAACTTTCTACCGCAGACTTGGACTTGAGGTGGATAAGAAGCGAGGTATCATAATAATCTTCTCCAACTAGTGTTTTATGCGTCTCATTATTGGTTATACCAGATTGATTTTTAGATTGCTGCAACTTAGCATGCTCTTGAGTAAATGAAGCCGTTTTGGCATGGGCTGAATTTTTCAAGGTGGGAGCTACAAACAATTTATATTGTGTACTATAATCGGCCTTATCCAACATTCGATTAGCTTGATAAGTCCCAAATCCTAATAATCCAAAAGTAAGAGCAGCAATTTTATATTCATTTTTCAAGAAAAACGACTTGACACGATGATGAATACGCTTGTAGCTCTTGTTTATTTTTTTAGCTGTAGATATCCCCCAATACTTAGCATCGGTCATCCAATTTTGAAGTTTTTGCACTGAATTTATAGGCGCATGTATATCCGAAGCAGAATATTGCTTTGTGCCACTTGAGAGCGAAGCTTGAAGAAAATTATGCTTCACATGAGCTAAATTGAAAGTTTTTATAAAATCCTTGGTTACATCGTCAGTCTCTAAATTTTGCGGAGGCAAAGAATGATATTTCAGCACGGCATAACTTTGTAGTTTTTGCTGCAACCTACTTTTAAGCTTGGGCGAAAATTGCTTAGAGGCATTCAGTGTGCTATAAGATTTCAGCAATTCTTCCTGAGTGAGTTGCGCCGCACTTTTTTTATTATTTAGGATATAAGCCACATAGTTGGCATCAGATAACTTCTGATATGTTTGGCGTTGTTGTGCCAACAAAGCTTTGAGTTTAGCGGCTAACTTGAGCGCTTTTCGTCTCTGGCGCCAATTAACGATAGAGAGATAACTATCTAACAATCCTTCAACCAACGGAATGTCTTTTTCCTGAACTGAAGATACTCCATTGTGAATATTAGTTAGCATATCATAAGTTTGCTCTATGATGATATTTCTATTAAGACTATCTTCTTTGATATAATTGGTTTCCAAAACCTTCTGAGTGCTGTAGCATATTTCCAAAGTAGAATGGTTGATATACATATCCATTATCTCCAAATTTATTTTTTTGGACACAAATATCATATTTTTAATTGTTTGTCAATATATGTCAAACATAATGTTTTATTTAACTTTAATCTCAAATATGCACAGCCTTCACGCATCAAAAATTAAAGCCCCAAACTATGTCGGGGCTTTAATCTCTAGGTTCTATACCTCAAAACTTATACCATCATAACACAAGGTAAAGTTTTCCGGCATATGCTTGACAAAGTCGTTGTAGTCCACTTCACAAGTGATATGGCACAAGGCGACATGCTTGGCGCTTATCTTGGGCATACGCTCCAAAATCAACGGCAAATCACTATGGCCGTTTTCTTCATGAACCATACCATTGTTGCACTCAACCATCAGCAAGTCCAGATTTTGCAGATACTTATATGCCTCATCAGGCAAGACAGCCCAATCGGTAATATATGCAAAATTATCAATTTTGAAGGCGGAGGGGTGCAGACGGTGGTGACGCACCTGAAAGGTCTCAAACTCCAAGCCGCAAGCTTCAAATTTTCCTTCATCGGGCAGCGTTATCCAACGCAAACCTTTCTTTTCGGGTTCACCATGCTCACGAAACAAATAAGCATAGCATGAGCGAACTTCAGCAAGAGTTTCTTCGGAACCATAAATCTCAATGGGGTGTTTAAGCATGGTGGCAGCACGAGGCAACTCCGGAATGCCGCCGATATGGTCATAGTGCCCATGGGTCAAAAAAATGGCATCAACATCTTTAAGTCCGGCACGGCAGGTTTGTTCACGAAAATCCGGTCCGGCATCGACAATTATCTTTTTGCCATTTTTCTCAATTAAGATTGAGGGACGCAAGCGATGATTTTTTGGCTCAGCCGGATTAGTACCGCACCAAGTGTTAAAAGCCATGGGAGCACCATAAGCTGACCCAGATCCTAATACCGTGATTTTCATGAACTATCTCCTTTATTATTTGCTCATTTTGTTTTGAAGTATATGTGCAAATACCGGATTAATCAAGTTTTCAATGCGTTTTTTAGAGGCAGGGGCATTTATCAGCGAATTAACCGTATTGATTAATTTTGCTTCTTCGCGGTCGGGCTCACGTTTGCTTAAGATGCTCAAATCATCAATCAGAGCATCTTTATTTTTAGTACGCTCAAACATAACCTGAATCAGGTCAAACTTGGTTTTGCTATTGCGTGTTTCCGGATTGCGGGTAAAGCTTTTGTCATGCAACAAGTTATTAATCTCGGGAAATGCAAAGCGCATAAGACCGGTTTCGCCCATGCCTTCCAGATATTTGGCATGGTCTTTAGAACGAAGAACAGCCCCCAAAAATCGAGACAAACAACGAACGCGATCATGCTCATTGGCTCTTGAGACAGGAGTTTCTTGCAGTCTTCTTTCAATGATATCTATAGTATTTTTATTTATACCATCTCTGGACAAAGACAAATTATATTTGCCTGACAACACGGCAAAACGACGTAATAAATGGTATGCCGGCTCCTCATCAGGATTGTTGACAATCTCTACTCGACCTTCACGCAAGGCACGCACAGTACCGTAGCGATCTACAGCTTTGCCATTGGGATAATCTTGAGAATAGTGAATGTAAAATTTTTCAAGATTATAAATACCATTTTTTTGAATATCCATACAAGCCAAGTCAAACACACCATAAGCAGGATGTTTTGCAACCGTCGAGAGATTGTGAGCAATACGTGGTTTGGCTACATCAAAACCCAAATCTCGCAGTTTGTTAATAGCTTTGGTATATTGGTGTGGATCGGAAATGGCGATATCATAATCCATAATTGTGGCATTATGATTCATATAGCGATCTATGGCAGCACCGCCATAGAGAAAAACTTCAGATGTTTCAGTGATTTGCATAAAATTTTTGATTACTGAACTCGTATCTGTGGCATTATCTTTCATGATTTTTATCCTAAATGTGAAAATAATGCAATTTCTTATAACTTAATTAGACATAAATTTCAATATTTTTTTAAGAGAAAATTATTTTTTTTAAAAAATTATAAAAATCAAGGCATTCCCTTGTGTAGATTTAGTTTCAGCGTATATTTTACTATGTTTAACCTGATTTAAAAAATGATATTTACGTCTAATATTAGTCAATTACGAATCGGATTTACAAACCTAAAACATTTTGATGACATCACTAAAGGCAACCGCAACTCCCAAAACCACATTGGAGCCGGCCTGATTATGCTCGCGGTCTTCGGCACGAAAATAGGAAACATAAGGTTCAACAAAAAATTGCTCGCTAAACTGGTAGTTGAGCTTGGCAATGGCAAAAAATTCGTAACGAAAATCCGTGCCTTCATAGCGGGAATAACTCAAATAATCGCGATAATAACTTTCCAGCTCAAACCGATAGCGCTCGGCTAGTTGATATTTATAAGTAAAGCCGATTTGCCAGGCGGTTTTGCGCTCGCTTTTAGGATAAGTAAAATCCAACTCCTCCACCGCCGCCAAGTGGAAATCGGTAATGCCTGATGTGCCGTTAATCAACTTTAGCCCTTGCATGCCTCGACTTAGCTTCAGACGACGGGCGTTCGAATCGGAGGTGAACTCCGTGTTATAGCTCACATTGGCAAAAGGTCCCATATCGGCTTGGTTAGAATAATGCCATAACTTATAGACATATTCACTGGTCAGCCGCAAAGTATCGGCATTTTCTACATATTTGTCGCGTCCGGGGTTGCCATAAATCTTGCTTTTGCCATATTCGGCATAAACCGCATTATCCCAACGGTATTGAGGCTGTTCATACTCAAAGGCAAAATCAAACACACCTTTTAGGACACCTTGGGTATTTTGGTTGAGCTCAGTATTGGGAGAATTTTCATAGTCTTGGTAGTTACTGACCTTGCTCGTACCTAAATCAAGGCCAACTCGTTTGAAATTGGCGTATAGCCCCGGAGTTTCATAAGCCATTGCCAGACTTGGCAACACTACCCCCACCCCTATCAACAGCCAATATTTACTCATCAGTACCTCATGGTTGAAATAATGTTTCTAATTTAATCCATTACCGATACTATTCAAGAGCGCAAAAAAAGTAACCCACCGGCTTAGCCGGTGGTTCTTCATAAGCGGGTGTAACCCTAATGGTGCCAGCAAACGCCTT
>CALXTR010000031.1 GCA_944391475.1 uncultured Alphaproteobacteria bacterium
CGTACATATTAGTACGTGAGTTCCCTGCCCCGGAATTTTGCTTTAGGTTCTCCTCTTTTGGTTTAGGACACGGTTTAACGGTTTTTAACGTGGAAGATAAAGTGAAATCACGGAGCGCAGAAACTTGAGCGTACATATTAGTACGTGAGTTTCGAACACCGGAATTTTGCTTTAGGTTCCCGTTAAAAACCGTTAAACGCCCGTGAGCCGACGGACCAACCCCTATATACTCCCCACCTGTCCAGTAGAGCAAATTGTGCTTAGATTCAAAACCGGCTTGAGCATAATTCGAAACTTCATATTTGTGATACCCAAGAGGAGCTAAGATATCTTCGGTGAGTAGATACATTTCCGTGGCTAAATCTTCATCTAAGGGCAAAATACCTTTTTTAGCAAAAACCGTACCTTCTTCAATGGTGAGTTGATAAAGCGAAATATGCTTGAAACCCAAAGCGACAGCTTGCTTTAGCTCGCCCTCCCAAGCCGATAAAATCTGCTTGGGACGGGCATAGATTAAGTCAATTGAGTGATTATCAAAATTTTGCAAAACCTCATCAATCGCTTGATAAGCTTGTTTGAGGTTGTGAGTACGCCCCAAAAAACGCAAATCCTCATCATTAAGCGCCTGAACCCCCAGAGAAAGCCGATTAATCCCGGCTTGGTGCAAATTCTGAAACATCTGCGGATAATCTGAGTTCGGATTGGCTTCCAAAGAAATTTCTACCTTAGAATCAAGCGACCATTGTTTGGCAATATAATCGATCAAGCGGCTAATTTGCTTTGGCTCCATCAGCGAGGGAGTACCACCGCCAAAGAAAATACTGCCCACTTTGCGAGTTGAGGTCAATTGGTGATAATAATCCAATTCTTTAAGATAGTCGGACACAATCTCGTCTTGGGGAACATTTTTGCATACTTGCTTATAAAAATCGCAATACGGACACTTAGAACGACAATAAGGCCAGTGTATGTAAATCCCCAAAGACAAGATAGTTTCTCGCTTATAAAATGAACTTTGATAAGTCTGATGCTTTGGTAAAGCGGCTTAATTTTTCTTCCACCATAGCCGCTGTAATCACTTCTTTTTGCCCCGAACGGTCAGAAGCATTAAAACTGATATCCTCAAGCAAAATCTCCAACACTGTGTGCAAACGACGTGCCCCGATGTTCTCGACATTTTCATTGATTTGAACTGCCACATCGGCAATTTTATCAATAGCTTCCGACTCAAATTCGAGATCGACATTTTCGGTTTTAAGCAAAGCCACATATTGTTCAATCAGATTAGCCTCGGGCTCGGTTAAAATCCGCACAAAATCGTTATGAGTAAGAGCTTTGAGTTCGACACGAACCGGCAGACGTCCTTGAAGTTCGGGTAATAAATCAGACGGTTTGGATATATGAAAGGCACCTGAACAAATAAAGAGAATATGATCGGTTTTGACCATACCATATTTGGTGCTAACCGATGTTCCCTCAATCAAAGGCAACAAGTCGCGTTGTACCCCTTCACGAGAAACATCACCTCCGCGACGGTCATCTTTACCGGTAATTTTATCAATCTCATCAATAAAGACGATACCATCATTTTCCACCGACTTAATAGCCGCTTTGGTCACGGCGTCTTCATCAAGGAGTTTGTCGGATTCTTCTTCCATCAAAACCTTGTAGGCATCGCCGACTTTCATTTTTTTGGTTTTATATTTATCACCAAACGGCTTACCAATAATATCTGACAGGCTAATCATTCCCATAGACGCACCGGGCATACCTGGAATATCAATCGTGGGCATACTTGGGTTAGAATTATCCAGCACACTGATTTCAACTTCACGGTCATTAAGTTGATTTTCGCGCAAGAGTTTACGAAACTTCTGACGAGTTTCCTCGCTAGCAGATGCACCGACCAAAGCCTCCAATACTCTGTCTTCTGCCGCCAGCTCAGCTTTAGCATTAACCGCTTTACGCATTTCTTCACGAGTGCTGTGCAGAGACACTTCCACCAAGTCGCGAATAATACTTTCGACATCGCGTCCAACATAGCCGATTTCAGTAAATTTGGTTGCCTCAACTTTGATAAACGGTGCTTTAGCCAGTTTAGCCAAACGTCGAGAAATCTCGGTTTTACCGACACCGGTTGGCCCCACCATTAAGATATTTTTAGGTACAATTTCTTCGCGCAAATGCTGAGGAACCTGCATTCTCCGCCAACGATTACGCAGAGCAACCGCCACTGCTTTTTTAGCATCTTCCTGACCGACAATATAACGATCTAATTCGGAAACAATTTCCCTCGGACTAAAATTTGTCATCAATCAACTTCCTTATATAAACAGTGTTTAATAATCCACTAGACAACTTTTTCCACCACAATGTTGTGATTAGTATATATATCAATATCTCCGGCAATTTTGAGCGCTTTGCGAGCAATATCCTCGGCTGAAAGATTATCAATATCATACAAAGCCTTGGCTGCAGCCATAGCATAATTTCCGCCCGAGCCAATTCCGATGATACCGTCATCTGGCTCCATCACTTCTCCGGTACCGGAAATCACCAGTGAGATATCTTTGTCTGCCACAATCATATAGGCCTGCAGCTGGCGCAAATATTTATCCATTCTCCAGTCTTTAGCCAACTCCACGGCCGCACGCTTTAGCTGATTAGCGTGTTTTTCAAGTTTTTCTTCCAAGCGCTCAATTAAAGTCATTCCGTCCGCGGCCGCTCCGGCAAAACCGGCAATAATCTTGCCGTTACCGATACGCCGCACTTTGATAGATTTTGACTTAAACACAATTGCCTCACCCAAGGTTGCCTGACCATCACCGGCCATAACCACCTCATCATTTTTTCTCACACATAAAATTGTGGTCATAATAAAATTCCTCTTGTTAAACTAAATAATAATGTAGGTAAAAAACTTCTCTATTGCAAGTCAGTTATCATAAAAGAGATTTCCTATCAAAAATTAAAACTGTTTTAAGTTATATTGGATATATTATCTCCAAAGGAAACCAAGATGTTGCAAAAAATAGCTGCTTTTTTTAATGTATATCGCGACCGCAAAATGCTGATTATGTTAGCATTAGGCTTTGCTAGTGGTTTTCCATTTCCTTTAGTTTTCAATACCTTAAGCTTGTGGTTACAATCTGATAATCTGGCATTGGAAATCATTGGTATTTTTTCACTTTCCAAACTACCCTATAGTTTCAAATGGCTCTGGGCCCCATTAGCAGATAAGATTCGCTTGCCATTATTATGGAAACTTGGACAACGCCGCAGTTGGGCATTGTTAGCCCAAACCTTAATTTTAGTTGGTATATTAGCTCTGGCTTGCTCTCAACCTAATCAACACTATTTACTAACTTTTGCTCTGGCCGTATTTTTAGCCTTCTGCTCCGCCACTTTGGATATTGCCCTTGATGCTTATCGCGTAGAAAGTTTCACCACTCAAGAACAGGCCGCTGCTTCTGCCTCATTTGTCACCGGCTATCGGTTTGGTTTTTTGTTTTCCGGCGCCGGAGCTTTATATCTGGCCGAAGTCTTCAGCTGGAATATGGTTTATTTACTAATGTCTTTAGGCACGCTTGTAGGTTTTATTACCCTCTTGCTGGCTCAAGAAAAAAATCAACACCACCATATCAGCACTAAGAGTTACCACAGCTTGGGAGAATTTTTCCGCTCGGCTGCCATTGCTCCGTTAACAGATTTTATCAAACACCAAAACTGGCAGCTTATACTGCTGTTTGTGTTCTTCTACCGCATGAGCGATGCCTACATTAGCCCCATGGCTTATGTTTTTTATAAAGACATCGGCTTTGACTACAAAGATATTGCCTCCATCACTAAAGTTTTTGGAGTTATTGCCACATTAGGCGGCGTATTTATCGGAGGAGCTCTGTTAAGTCGCATTAGCTTAAACAAGGGGCTGATTATCTGCGGTATTTTGCAAGCCTTGTCAAATTTGATTTATGTAGCTCAGGCTCATGCCGGAGCCAACCCTTATATGCTAATGATAACTATATTTGTAGAAAATGTGTCAGGAGGCATGGGTACCGCCGCTTTCATGGCTTATCTGGCCTCTTTGTGCAACGCAGCTTATACTGCCACTCAATATGCCCTATTATCATCTCTCATGAGTTTGGCTCGCGACGGCTTATCAGCCACCTCAGGATGGATGGCTCAGAGCTTAGGCTGGAGCAATTTCTTTATCTTTTCAACCATAATCGGTTTACCGGGATTACTGATATTGTTTATTCTCATAAAAAAGCAAAAAACTACTTCTGCCCCGGAAACCCTTTAACTTGGCGCAAAGCTTCACCTACCACCATCACTGCTGATACTGCCACATTAATAGAGCGTGCTTTTTCATTCATAGGAATGAGTAAGCGTGCATCAACCGTCTCATGCACACTTTGCGGCACCCCGGCACTTTCTCGTCCCATCAGGATAATGTCATTTGGAGCAAATTCAAAATCATAATAAGGCTCGCTGGCGTGAGTGGTTAATAACACCAAACGCCCATATTCATCTGGGTGATTAGAGCGATATTCCAAAAAATCCGCCCAAGAATCATGGCGCCGAAATTTAACAAAATCCAAATAATCCATTCCGGCTCTTTTTAATGATTTTTCAGAAAACACAAAACCGCAAGGCTCGATAATATCCAACTCCATATCTAAACAAGCCCCCAAACGGAGCAAAGTACCGGTATTTTGTGGAATATCCGGTTGGTACAAAGCTAAACGCATTTTTATCTCCTTTAATAAATTTTGCGCTCAGCATAAAACCAAAAAGAAAGCAAAGCAACAAAAAAGGCGTTGTATCACTACAACGCCCCAAATTCATCAAATTACAATGGCAAATTTTCAAACATACAAGCAGCAATATCTTCAGCCGTTTTAAGTTCAACAATTTTACCATTATACCATATTTTATACTTGTCAAACATCATTTGACACAACTGGTAACGATATATATGCATATACCGCTCCGAAAATTCCGCAAACAATGGTTGTTTAGAAGTATACTTTTTACCGCTTATTTCTTCTGCAGCAATTACAATTTGTTCAACCACGTCATCTAAAAAGTCATAAGCCTCAGCTATCGCTTTTGCAATAGTTTCAACAGACCCCATACGACGTCCTTTCATAATTTTAAATCCGTAATTTTCAGTTAACCTTTTCTGCAGAGTCTCTGAATGTATTGCATTTAAATACACTTTAGGATCCGCTTTTGTTCCTGAAATTTTCTGATACTCTCTAGCAACAATATTTAATAATTCTTCCATATAAATAATTTAAAAAATTAATATAAAACACATTACTTGACATTATAAGCCCAAACCTTTCTAATGTCAATGATTTTGTCTATCCGTCTACACATTAAATAAGAAATTAAGCAAATCTCCATCCTGAACTATATAATCTTTGCCCTCAGAGCGCATTTTTCCGGCTTCTTTGCAGGCTTGCTCACCACCATATTTGATAAAATCATCATAAGCAATGGTCTCAGCCCGAATAAATCCCCGTTCAAAATCCGAATGGATAATTCCGGCGCATTGTGGTGCTTTTGAACCTTTCATAAACGTCCAAGCACGCACTTCTTTAGGTCCGGCCGTAAAATAAGTCTGCAACCCCAAAAGCTCATATCCGGCCCGAATAACTTTCGCCAAACCTGTTTCTTGTAAACCAAGAGATTCTAGAAATTCCTTTTTTTCCTCTTCACTATCAAGCTGAGCCACCTCAGATTCGATTTCTGCCGAAATAATTACCACCGAGGCATTTTCTGCTGCGGCTTTTTTCATCACCATATCCGAAAACTTATTACCGGTTGCAGCTGATGCCTCATCAACATTGCAAACATACAAAACCGGCTTAGAAGTCAATAGCTGCAACATTTGATATTGCTTATAAGCATCTTTTTCTTTGATATCTGGAGCCGCCACTCGAGCTGGTTTTCCAGATTTGAGTGCCTCAATAATCGGTTTGACCACCGCAACTCTAAGCTGAGCTTCTTTATCACCACCGGCCTGAGCTTTCTTTTGGAGTTGATCAAAGCGCTTTTCCAGAGATTCTAAATCTGCAATCATCAATTCGGTTTCAACAATTTCAGCATCACGAATAGGATCAACAGAACCCTCCACATGGGTAATATTATCGTCTTCAAAACAGCGCAACACATGAATAATTGCATCAGTTTCGCGAATATTAGCCAAGAACTGATTTCCAAGCCCTTCTCCTTTAGAAGCCCCCTTAACCAATCCGGCAATATCCACAAATTCAAGTTGGGTCGGAGTAACGGTTTTTGGGTTAACAATTTGACGCAGCTTCTCCAGACGCTCATCAGGCACTGCCACTCTTCCGGTATTGGGCTCAATCGTACAAAACGGAAAATTTGCCGCCTGCGCTGCAATAGTTTGGGTCAAAGCATTAAACAAAGTAGATTTACCAACATTAGGCAACCCGACAATTCCGCAATTAAATCCCATTAAATTAACTCCTCATCACAACCAAAATTATCAAATAAGAAAACTTATAGCCAATTAACTCAACCAATTCAAGCCTTAAAATTAAGAGCCATTCCCAATTTATTGCTATATTCTGCCACGCCTTTTTTCAGCAAAATCGGGATTGTGTCAGCAACAAAATCAATTTCTTGTTTAATCACCTCAGCATCAGCTTTTGAAAAACCAGATAAAACATGGTTTACCACAGCCTCACCCCGCGATAACGGATGCCCTACCCCAATACGAATTCGATTGTAGTTTGGCGAAATTGCCGCATCAATAGACTTCAAACCATTATGACCACCGGCACCACCGCCACATTTAGCTTTCAATTTTCCGACCGGCAGATCCATATCATCGTGAATAACTACAATATTAGCAGGCAAAATTTTATAAAAATTTGCCACTTTCACTACCGAATTTCCCGAAAGATTCATATATGTCTGCGGCTTGAGCAAAAATGTTTTTTCGCCCTCAATTTCTCCTTCGGCAATCAGTCCATCAAATTTGGCTCTAAAATTACCAAACGCATATTTTTCCGCTAGTCTATCTGCAACCATAAATCCGACATTATGCCTGGTTGCCGCATATTCCGCTCCCGGATTACCCAAGCCGACAATTAAAAACATCTCTTTCAAACCTCAAAAAAGACATATAAGCAAAAAAATAGAGCGGCCTATTGACTGGCCGCTCTTTAGATTAGCAATTATTTTCTAACAAAATCAACATGCAGCGGCATATCACTAACCGGGTGGAATTGCACTGCTTGGCAAACTGCTAAAATTGTTTTTCCATCAAGCACAATTTCAATATCAGCATTATAGAAACCGGCCATATTCAAAGCTTTTTCAAGTTCAACCGGATGCAAAGAAATCATGATTGGTTCTTGTTTTCCGCCGTAGATAACAGCTGGAATACGTCCTTCACGACGACATGCCCGAGCTGCCCCCTTACCTGCTTTCTCACGTTTTTGAGCATTAAAAGTAATTTTAACCATTTTATAAAATCCTAAAAAAAATTAACCAGACAGTCAAGCTGCCAATTGTCCAAACCTCCAGGGGTGTCCAAACAATCAACGCATTAATACATCAATCTTTTTGGATTTTCAAGACTTTTTTCATGAAAAAAACCGGAGTTATTTCTCCGGTTTTTTTCTTTTTTGCTTATTGTCCTCAAGCAGTTCCCAATGCAGGTGATACAATCCACGTTTTTCGTTAAAATGTTTCACCCTAACCATTAATTTTTGACCATCTGTTTCGTGTGGAGGTTCTTTTTTGCAATAACCATAAGCAAAATAGTCCCCTAAAATAAATTTCACATGCCACAGACCTTGAGCCTCCATCGGCTTAACATCCACAACTTGATACCATTGCACGCCATATAAATTTATCAACCACACATAAACAATGCGCACGACCAACACTAAAAACAAGGCCGTTCCAAAGCCCCACCAAAACATAGCCATAATATTAAAAATTTAGATTAATTAATTTTTAGCTGATTTCTGATTTTCTTCAAAATCGCGTTGTTTCCAGTAATCATAGCGACTGGCAGCATAAGAAGCCACCAACATAACAAGGACAACAAAAGCCCCCAAAATAATAAGCCATTCCATATTCTTAACAAAAATTATAATTATCTGACAGATAGACTATGAAAAATATTAAGATATGTCAATGATTTAAAAAAATAAAAAAGGTCCGTACAAGACCGACGAACCCTTTTTTTGATTTAAGCTTAAAACAAATCTAATTACTTGCAACCGCACATCCCAAGCTATGCAGGTGACAAGACATCGCAGACAATAAGCTGATCTGCTGGAAAAAGAAACTTAACATCAAGTTTAAGTTCCTGTCCGGGCTTATAGGTTCCTCGCGGGGATAATGTAAAAAAATGTCCGGACATTTCTTCATCATTATACCTGAAAGCAACCTCAACTTTAAGGGTGGAAGACTCCTGCACCGAAACAACATCTGCATCACACAAGATTGGACACTTTTTAAGTTTCTTAGCAAACACCCTATATTTCCTCATCCGAAAATATCGAATGATGGAAAGAACTAATAATCGAGGCGAGAATAATGGTTTCATAATAGAGATAATTTTTATTTATGGTTCGATTCTACGATTCGATTCCTTAATTTTGTGTTAAAAAACCAATCTTCGATTCGAAAAAGCTCTATTTTTTTATCAATGGATTCGTTTTTCGCGTTTCCGACTCGTAAAAATAAGCTTTTGGATTCGCAAAAATTAATTTAGGAGGGTAAAGACTCGGAGCAAATTTTCCGAATCGCAAAAAAATACCTTTCTTTCTGAGTTAGAAAGAAAGGTATTGATAATACACTTAGGCTTCAACCACTAAGTTTCCGGTAAAACCATTTAGCTTCGGGAAACAATAATCCGAACAGAATTTTACCTTACAAATTTTTCCCACTTGCAATCTTTTAATGTCATTATAATCAGCTTCCATATATGCCCATGAACACTGTTCACTGGTATTTTTATCCCAGTAAATCAAACCAAAGACAAAACCTTCGGCAGCACCACGAACTTCCCAATCATAAGTGGCTCCTTTAGTAAATTTTGATAATGTGTATTTTTTCCAATTGCTCTTTTTCACAATTAAATCTAATACAATTAACACAAAGACAGCAATTCCTAATGGAAACACCAACAACACCCATTTTCCAAACTCTGCAGAATAACTATTGGTATTATAGGCAAATATTCCTATCAACATACCAACCGCAGCCACAATCGAGCCAAGAATTAAATCTCTAAAAAAAGAACGGGTATAAGCTTCTTTCACATAGGAAACTTTGGTTACTTTGTGATAAATCAAAACCACCAACCAGTAAATAAACATTGCAACAAACAAAATAAGTAAAAATTCCATAATCGTAAAATTTAAAAATTAATAATCTAGTTATTTAGACAAATCATAGACAACCGTTAATGTATAGTCAACGAAAAATCTTGTTTCACCTTAAATTTTTTGGACAACACAATAAAAAAGCAACGATATTAGAAGTCAAGCATAAAAATCACGCAGGCGAGCATTTAATATCGAAATCATTTTATGCA
>CALXTR010000032.1 GCA_944391475.1 uncultured Alphaproteobacteria bacterium
GAAAATAGGTTTAACTATACCATAATGACATTAACAATATTATTGATAATAATTGCACCTACGGTTTATGCTTGGAAAAAGCGTAAAACAAATCTCAAAAAAGCCTATATAATTCTATCCATCCCGGCTCTTTTATATCTGATACAATATATTTATTTTATCAACTTTTTTAATATATAGCCTCATTTAATGAAATGTCATTATCGAATGTTTGTAATAAATTCAGAGGCTTAATATTATTTCTTTTAATTTCTTCATACAAACTCATTGTTGCCAGATAATACTCAGGAGAAAGTAAAAGTTCGAAATTCATCGCGTTAGTATCACCACTAAAAAAGCCCTCATTTTACGAGGGCTTTTTTTAGTGGTGATTTTCATTGTATTTAAGATAAAAGCTCAATATACTAGACTAAGGCGCAATTATAAGAATCATCAGTATTTTTTAAGGAAAAAACATATGCTAAAAATGTACCATTATGCCAAAAAAGGAAATACTATTTTGCAAGATGGGCTATTGGGAATTAAAAAAAGTGGCAGAAGTTTACGCCCTTATGCTCATAGAGCTCACACAGATAATCCGGATGAAATTTATACATGGTTAGACAATACTTTTGAGGGGCGAAGTAATTCTATCTCTTGTCTGACTGAACAAATTGTATGGCAAGGAAACGATAAAATTCTTAAAAAAATTGTTGATGATTGCGAATTGTTTTCTTTCGATTTAGAACAATTAATTGAAGATGGTATAGTTACTGCTATTTGGTGTAAAGATGGTTCTGAGGCCGATGGCTATAATGAAAACTTCAAAAAAGTAGAATTAGATGAAGTTGACTGCTCGCCTCTGACTTGGGAAAAGTGTGACAGCTCAAAAGATTTATTATTCGCCGTGGTCAGACATTATATGTTAGTGCTAAAAGATGGATTTATTCCGGCAAAATATATAAAAAAAGAAAATTAGATTACGTTTGAGAATTGCTAGTTATCGCCAATTATGAATTAATTAGATAAAGGAAATAGCATGAAAGTTTATTTATATACTTACGCATATGAAAATATCCACAAAGAAGGATATAAGTCATTAGCGATGTTTGATAAAAACAGCGAACATTGCAAAAGTATATTATGGACGCATCGGCATAGTGCAAAATCGGAAGATTATGAACAGATTTTGGCCTATTTAGAAGGAACTTTCAGAGGAAGACTGCACTCGATTTGTGTAATTACCGAACCGGCGCCGCAAGACAACTACAAGCACCCCTACTTAAACAACTTGGTGCATTGTGCCGATGTCATCTCTTTTGATTTGGAAAAATTAATTAATGATGGGTTGGTAGAAGCAATTTATTGTAAAGATATCAGACAAACTGCTTTAGATAATCCTAACTTTGAGAACATCTATAAAATAAATGCGTTAAGCGAAATCGACCTCACCCCTTATGATTGGCATGTATGTGAAAAAGACGAATATCTCAAGTTGTCGCCTTGGGTCACAATTAAGCATTATATGTTGGTTTTAACTAAGGGGTATATTCCCCCAGAATATATTCACTTGGAAATTGATAACTCCACACATCGCCAACCAAACAATTAGTTGTTTTATCAAAGCACAAAAAAAGGCATTTCTCTTATCAAAGAGAAATGCCTTTCGATTGTTGTTTTTTAAGCGGCGTCGTCATCGTCAGTTTGTAGTTTCAGCCATTCTTTGGCCAAAACCGGAGATGAGCTAACCAGAGCCAGTTGCAGATCATTCAGTTCCCGATTGTTTTTTAGAAACTCCCATTTGAAGATGAGTTTTGCCATACCAACATTTTCTTTGCTAAGAAAATATTCAATAGCATCATCATCTAATTTACCACCATATTGGTGATAAATAGTATAGAGAGTTGCATCAAGCAAACACTGGTTTTCTTTTTGCAGATGGGCTTTTTCGCCCATTTTTTTGCAAGCGGCCTCAAAGAGAGAAGCATCTTCTTTACTTGCAATTATAACCTGCCTTCCACCATAGCTGTCCAGAGCCTCCATAACCGTATCCTTGAATTTGCTATTAATCAAGGGTGCGATTAAGCGCTTGGGCAAGCTATTGCGCTTGATGTACCAGCGCAAAATGCCGATGGCCTGCTCTTGCGGGTAATTGATGGCATAATCCGCCAATCGACGCAAGATGTCTTCGGAACGCTGCTGCATGAGATAGTCACTGACAGCATTCCAATGCGCACGATACATAAGCAGATTAAACTCAGCGGGGGTCAGCTCAGCTATCTGCTTTGCGGCTTGCGGCATTAAATTGCCACAATCGGGAAAAACATGGTGCAAGACCTCCTGACTGAGCATACACTCATTAATGATGCGCACCTTGTCGCCTTGATGAAAGATTTTAACCTGTTCATCAAAAGAGGCGTTTTGTAACCGGCCTTCAAGGAGCAGTGCCTTGCGGCTTTTCCAGGGCATCAAATTACGGCACCAATTAATCAGGTCCCAATAAAATTCTGCCACTAGTTGCTTTGGGCTATTAGCACCCAAAGTTTTTTCGTACAAAGAGCGCGCGGCGCTTTGAGGAGCAAACAAGCTCCAAATTAAAAACGACAGCGGATTATAACATGCTGCCATAACTACAAAATACCACACACTCCAGAATAAATTTATTGCCTTCATATACTTATAATTTTAGAAGGTTACTCCAATGTTCCGATTGAAGCGAATAGATTATTTGTCTAAGGAACATCCTTGTCAAAGCAAGTGAGACAAAGGCTCGTTAGGAAATTTTATATTCAGCTATACGCTAATCGCCTCGTTGAGCAGAACTCAATCCAACAACCAGTTTTCACAATTATAAAACATATCCGTACTTTACCAATTATTACAATACCACATTCCTGAAATTCTGTCAATTTTTTATGCTTATGACAGCGTTAAAATATGATATTGCCTTCTAAAGCTGCAGACCGTGTCAGATATATATAAGGCGGGAACAAAAAATTATCCCTGCTCCTCTTGACATATACATATACGGGGTATATGTATATTGATATACAGATTAAATTATGAAGGAGGTACATAATGACTAAATCACAAAACTGTTGCTGCTCGTCGGAATGTCACTGCGGGGAGAATTGTCAATGCACCGAAGATAACAAATGTTGTCCGGAGTGCACTTGCTATGAACACAAAAATAACTCAACTAACAACCATAGCTCCGATACAGACGAACACCCCAACCATATGGAAAATATGCCGCGCTTAAACCGCATCAGCGGACAAATTGAGGGCATTAAAAAAATGATTGAAGAAGGGCGCTACTGTCCGGAGATTATCAGTCAGCTCCGCGCTGTTCGTTCGGCCGTAAAAGCCGTGGAGTCTAACATTTTGCAAAAACACTTGCAAAATTGTGTGGCACAGTCATTTGCATCAGCCGAAGACAAAGATAAAAAAATTGCCGAACTGAAAATGCTGTTTGACCGTTTTGATGATTAACCGAAAGAATAAGCTATGAAATTTCAACAAATCAGAGGCGCGACTTCCAAACTAACTTATAACAACAAATGTTTTTTGGTTGACCCGTTTTTTGCGCCAAAGGACGAATATCCGCCTTTGGAAGTGGGACCATTTCCGGATAAAAGATGGCCAACCGTTAGCCTACCCATGAGTGTTGAAGAAATTGTATCCGGAATTGATGCCATTATTGTAACTCATTTGCATCCGGACCATCTTGATGAATTTGCAATTAAAGCTCTGCCCAAAGATTTGCCCCTGTTCACTCAAGATGAAACCGATGCCAAGGTGGTTAAAGGCTTGGGGTTTAAGGATGTGAGAATCTTGAACTATGATGGAACCAAGTTTTTTGATATACTCATGTTTAGGATTGATGGATTGCACGGACATCCGGAAACTACACAAAAGTATTATGATGCCGGTCATATGAGAGAAACCGCCAGCGGGATTGTGTTTGAGGCTCCCAACGAAAAAAACTTTTATTTATGCGGTGACACCATTTGGTATGAGGGCGTGGAAAAAGCTCTGCAAAAATATCGTCCGGAGGTGATTGCCGTTAATGGAGCAGATGCACAATTTGCCGACAGTGGTTCAATCATCATGGGCTTAGATGATATTTTGCAAGTGTGCAAAGCTGCCCCTAGGGCCAAAGTCATTGTCACACATCTTGATGCCGTTCCGCATGCTTTGGTGGGCAGAAAAGAAGTGAAAAACTGTGTGAACCAACATCATCTGTCCGCACAAGTTGTGGTACCTGATGATGGCGAAACCTGTCAGTTCTAACCCCGTCATAGGTATCAATAAATCGCAAAATTCCTCAATCTTGAGGCATATCCTTGGTTGGGGAATTTTTTTAGAACTTTCCCCAAACAAAGAAAACAAAAAATGACTTGACTTTGCAATCTTTGAAAAACTACCTTATTTATATTAACGAAGTTTATAGGAGTATGAAGATGAAAGTTTTGCTACTTAACGGTTCGCCTCATCAACATGGGTGCACCTATACGGCACTTAATGAAATTGCCGAGGAACTAAAGAAAAATAATATCGAATCGGAAATTTTTTATGTCGGGACAGAGGCAATTAAACCCTGTATGGCCTGCAAGGCTTGCGCCAAACTCGGGAAATGTGTGGTGAATGACAAGGTAAATGAATTTGTAGACAAAGCAGCTAAAGCAGATGCATTTGTCTTTGGCTCACCGGTGCATTATGCCTCGGCATCGGGGATTATTGTGCCGTTTTTGGATCGGGTATTTTATTCGGCGGCAATGGCCGGACGCGACGTTTTTCGTCACAAACCGGGGACGGCAATTGTTTGCGCAAGAAGGGCCGGAACAACCTTTAGCGTGGACCAGCTCAATAAGTATTTTCAAATTTCTGAGATGCCGGTCATTTCGGGACGCTATTGGAATATGGTGCACGGCAATACGGTGGACGAAGTAGTCCAAGACAAGGAGGGAATGCAAAATATGCGTATTGTGGCCAGAAATATGGCTTATTGGCTCAAGTGCCAAGAAGCCGCCCAAAAAGCGGGCATTGAGGCGCCTCAGCCGGAAAAAGTTGAAATGACCAATTTTATTCGCTAGAATTGCCATATATTCTGTAATCTGATGAAAAAATTTTTAGGAGTGCATACAATGAACGAAAAACAACAACAGACCTTGCGCGATTTGCAGCTACCAACCATGTCACTGGTGGAAAAATTTTGCGAAACTCCAGACGAAGTCAAAGTGTTTTTTGCCGGGATGATGGCAATTTATGAAGAAAATCCAACTCCCGAAAACATTCAACGAATTGCTGATAAAATCAAATCGCGCGAGAGCCGTACAGACAAACAAACCTGGCTCAAACAGGAACTGAGTTCGGTTAGTTTAGACGCCAAAACTCGCGCCAGTGAAAAGTACATCAAACAAAAAAACTCTGTACCGCAAGGAATGCCTACCTCCGGCGAGTTGCTTTCATATTTGGATTATGTTCCGCGTGCCGTCAAAGACGAATTACTCAATGCACAAGCTGCCGGACGAATTTTGGCTCATCTTATTACCCCCAATCAAAACCTCAAGGCCACCATAATTGCCCAAGATGTTAACGGCGCGCCCACAGAGGCTAAAGACTTCTTGAACAAGCCCTTCTCGACCACCATTCAACGTGCCGAGCAGACGGCCGACTTTTTAGCCTCATTTGCTTATCATCAAGCCGAAATTGAAGCTAGCAAGCGCCATGATGCATGCTTAGCGCCCAAGGAAGATAAAAATGTCAGCATTGAAGCGGCCTTGCAAGAATGTCAAAAATTTGCTTTGCAGACAATTTCTGCCACTGCACAAAAACTTGCCGCCCCCTATCCTAATGCCGCGGAAAGATTAAATAATCTGGCTAACAGTTATGACAAAACGACAAGCGGCGCGGTAAACTTTGCGCTGATTGCTCAAGCAGCAACTTACGGAGCTAAAACTGCCGCGGATTATTATGGTGCTAAAATCACCTCACCTAATCTGCCGGTGCAAAAGACAGAATTGAGTTTTACGCCGCAAGAAACGGAAATTTTGCTTGAAACAATCAAAAAGCGCAATTTCCAAATTCAGGCCGCAAACTTAAACTCGCTTAACAAAGATACGCGAAGTATCTAGCCTATCGGAAACCATTTATGTAATATAGATATCCCCCAGTAAACTGGGGGTTCTATAACAGCTACAAACCTTACGGTTTGACCACGCTCGTTGGCGTGGAGCGGTGTTGTTCCAACACCTTGGCATTCAGCCCCGAGTAAACTCGGGGTTTTCTGTAAGGCAACTAATAAAAAAAAAGAGAAAGTTTTATGACTTTCTCTTTTTGTTGTGGCTATGTTGTCATGCATAATTAAGCCAGACCACTTTACCTCTAAATTTCTTTTCGCTTTGGATTAAAATATACCAAAGCACCCAAAACAGTACCACCCATGCCGCTCCGAATCCTATGAGAATTTTGCTGGCTAGATTATCGATATTGGCTTCATATTTGAGCATACATATAAATAACAATATCACATCTACTATTATCGGCCAAAAATAATATACAATAATCCATCGTGCAATATTTTGGCTCGTCTTATAGGCGTTTATCACCTCTTGAGAAGTTCCATACAAATATGCCCGTTGCTTTTTGTATATATCAATAACTCGAACATCGGTGTTTTCAGGTTTAGCACCATACTGTCTTTCAAATAGCGCTATCGCTTCTTCTATCTGCTTTTTTTCCATAATAATTAAATTTTTAATTCAACATAATTTAAGCTTTGCTTGTTATTATACAAAATATTGTTGAAAATGCAAATAAATTATTTCCGCAAGTCCCATGAAGCGGCTGTAATTTTAATTTTCTCAAAGCAAAAAATTCTGCTATTAACATTGTGTTTAGATTTTAGGGCTAGACTAAAGGTATAGGTTGTGACTTTTAGGAGCCTTGCCATGCTGATTAATAAGGAAAATTCTTTACTCTTAATCATTGACGTACAAGAAAATTTAACTCCGGTTCAAGAAAGCCCCAGAGGCGTTATCAATGGCTGTATGACCTTACTAGAAGTGGCAGAAGAACTCAAAATCCCTTACATCGTGGCGGAACAAGACCACAAGGTGTTTGGCTCAACCATGATTGATTTGCGCAAGGTGATGAAAAATAATGACTGCTATTATGAAAAAGACACTTTCTCTTGCTGCAAAAATAAAAAAATTCGCGATGCAGTCAAAAAAATCGGCAAAAAACAAATCATCATTGCCGGACTAGAAACTCATCTGTGTGTGCTCCAAACCGCGATTGATTTTCATGAGGCCGGATATGAAGTATTCGTGGTGGCAGATAGCTGCTCCTCGCGCAGTAGTTATCAAAACTCCATGGGAGTTCAACGGCTTATTCAGCACGGCATTGACGTAGTTACTCGCGAGATGGTGCTGTTTGAATGGATGGATAAATCCGGCAGCAAACTCTTTGATGAACTGTGGGAGCATCGTTTGCGCTAATATAATGGCTATTAAATGTGTAATTTTTGACGTTGGGCAAGTGTGTTATCCATATAGTTTGGAGCCGCTTAATGCCTATTTACGAAACAACACTCTTAATCTCTCAAAATTTGACCAACTCGGCGGGGCAAATTCGTATGATTATAAACCTCTCATGTTGGGGCAAGTTAGTTTTGAACAATTTTGCCAAGATATTTGTAAGTTTTTTGAGGTAGCGTATTCGCCCCAACGTATCCGCCAAATTGATGTGGCGATGCATCAGGGGGTGGGAGATTTTTTCCCCGAAACTTTGAGTCTTATCTCCGAACTTAGAGCTAAAAACATCAGTATTGCCCTACTTTCCAACGCTCTGCCTAATTTGGAAGATACGGCTCTCAACTTAGCAGATGAGGATAAAGTTTTTGTATCATATCAGCTCAAGTTACTCAAGCCTAACCCTGAGATTTATCGCCAAGTGCTAAAACAGCTCAATCTACTTCCTCACGAAGTAATCTTTGTTGATGACAAACTCAAAAATGTGGAGGCGGCGCGCAAAATCGGCATTACATCAATTGTGTTTACTCCCGAAAGTATCATGTCCGAAATGCATAACTATCTGCCTTAGCTAGGTATGACACCCAAACTCTAGCCAAAACAAAAAGTTAGCACAATGTTTTTGACTTATTGACCTTAATGGTGATAGGTTAAAATTTCTATTTAACCATACTAATTTTATTAAAGATTATAAATAGATATCCCCCAGTAAACTGGGGGTTCTATAACAGCTACAAACCTTACGGTTTGACCACGCTCGTTGGCGTG
>CALXTR010000033.1 GCA_944391475.1 uncultured Alphaproteobacteria bacterium
AAGGAGTTTTTTATCTGTAAAGCTGTAAGCTCTTTGGAACTACCGGCCTAGCCGGTAGTTTTCTTGTTACAAAAAAAACTCCCCATAAAGGGGAGTTTTTAATTAATGGCTCCGACTGCAGGGCTCGAACCTGCGACCAATCGGTTAACAGCCGATTGCTCTACCACTGAGCTAAGTCGGAATGGTGGAGGCCGGTACCGGAATTGAACCGATATAAAAGGATTTGCAGTCCTCTGCATAAGCCATTCTGCCAACCGGCCAACTTCGAATTACCTTCAACTCATTCGGTGTCTCTATATATACAGTTTTTTTGTTTCACGTCAAGAGAAATTTTCATATTTTTTGCACATTATTTTATTTTTTTTTGAAAGCCACAAAAAATCAACCTTCTAGCCGCTGTGGAGAAATAAAAAAAGGCGTCCCGCAAAGGAACGCCTAATTTGATTAATAATTATTCTCACTGCAAATCGGGCAGCAAGAATTTATTTTTCGAAAACATCAGACAGTCTTTCAACTCGTCTGATATCGGATTCTTTGCAAAGTAACTTTGTAAGAACTCCGCACAATTATGTTCTGTCATCAAGTCCTTCAGAACATTATCTGACAAGACATGAGCAGTACCATAAGCAAATAAAACATCAATCCAATTCTGTTTCATCCACATTTGGACGTTTTCAGAAAAGTTTTGCCCCTGAAACATCTCAGGTGAAACATTTTGAAGCCTTCTAATCCATTCTATGTCGGCATTATCACGCTGAATAGAGTGAACTTTGTCTTTGAGATCACTATCCAGCTTGCTATAATCCTCAAACGTCAAACAACCTAATTGCGCTTTAAGAATTATATACTTCTCATAGACATCCGGTTCCATATTTTTCACCACCTTAGGCGAAATAAAATTCACCGCCTGCGGCTGTATGGAAACCAGCAATGCCTTACGATAAAGTTTTGGATTATGACTAACAAAATTTTGGTGCTCAAGCAGTTTTGGACAAGGTAGATTTTGCGCCACCATCTTTTGGGCAATGTCATAGAACCGCACCTTACGGGGATATTTCCATGCAATATCCGACAACAGCGACCAATCTTTCTCAGCCAAAGCCTTATCCACCATCAAATCAATCATCACCCCATTTCCGGCTTCGCGCCATCTGGCAAAGCAGATGTCATATAGCATACACGCACTCTGAAGTTTGACCCATTCTTGGAACAAATTATAAAAATTGTCTTCCATAAAATGAACCACCTCTTTAGGCAGATTCTCGAGATTATCTTTCAAAACTTTCTCTAAAGAACCAAATATACCTACTTGCGTTGGTACGGTAACCACCAAAAATCTGATGATATCCGGACTAGTCTTTTGACCGGTTTGTGCCAAAGCACTCAGATATGCCGTCAATGCGTTGGGTGACAGTGTTCGCAATAAATCAAGTGTAAAACTGCCCGCTTGATTATTCATCAGCAAATCGACCATATATGGCCATTGGTCACACACTTTTAGCACTTGTTTTGAGTTCAGTGTATATGACTTATTGCGAATAACTTTTTCAACGTCATCCTCTTTTGCATAAGCCAACAATACATCAAACTCATCAGCACTATCCACCTCCGAATATAATGCGGAAACAACCTTACTATAGAATTGTTTCAGCAAATATATTCTGGTTTCACGCCGCCAGACATATTTTTGTACTTCTTCAGGATTTGCCTTTATCATTTCCACGAGCACACGTCTCTCTTTGGAAACACTGGGCAAATAAGTCATTGCATAAGGATTGGACTTTTTGGTAAAGCGCAACCACAAGCGCGGAAATAATTTAACAATAGCCGCAAATAAGATTACTACGACGTTTTTCGACTTGCCTTTAAGGCTTTTCTCTTTTGTTTTCATAATAAAAAAAAGAATTAAATTAATAAAAAAATCTCAGAACGTGTTTCGTCCCAAGAGCCAAAGCCATACCCTAAAAGCATCATCACTTAACCGCGCAAAGTTCCCGTCACCAAAAACCTCACCAGCCACATCATAATACCTCTAAAATAATACTTTAACTCGCCTAAAGTATCACAATTTTATGGATAGCGCAAGCTTTTTTTGACATTTTTGTCAAAAACGATAAACACCCACCAAAATTTTACTTAACATTATGCTTCAATGCGTTATATTTATCCCGAAAGGAAACACCATGGAAGAATATGAAGAACAAGTTTTAGAATGTCACCAAGCTATGGAAATGGCTATTAACGACAAGTTCAGCATTCCGTTGTTAGAATTGCGCCAACGCCTCTTGAATGAGGAAATGAGCGAGCTCAATACCGAAATAGATAATCTGATAAACGAGCTCAAGACCAGCGGAGAAACCACTGCCGCAAGCCGCGCCAAAATGCTCAAAGAACTGGCCGATTTGCAATATGTTTTAAGCGGAATGGTAATTAGTTTGGGTCTGCCCATGCATGAGGCTTTTGCTCGCGTCCACCAAAGCAATATGTCAAAGTTAGTTAACGGCAAACCCCTCAAGCGCGCTGACGGCAAGTTTCTCAAAGGTCCCAACTATCAACCTCCCTATCTCCAAGATATTGCTTAATGTCAAAAAAAATGCCCTCCCGCATGGGAGGGCATTGAGCATCGAAACCCTTTGGCACATAACGACTATAAATATTATGCCGATTTTTTATTTTTCTCACCCAATACAAACTTGGGCTCTTTTCCGTTATTAATCACCTCCTCATCGATGATGATTTCCACAACATCTTTCTTGTCAGGGATTTCATACATCAAATTCATCAAGTTTTCTTCTAAGATTGCTCTCAAGCCGCGGGCACCGGTCTTACGTTCAATCGCTTTTTTAGCAATTGCACGCAAAGCATCATCGGTAACAGTCAGCTTAACATCTTCCATCTCAAAGAGAGTTGCATATTGTTTGAGCAAAGCATTTTTCGGCTCGGTCAAAACTTTGACCAACGCATCTTCGCTCAAATCAGACAAAGTAGCAATCACCGGCATACGACCGACGAACTCTGGAATAAGACCAAATTTAAGCAAATCCTCTGGCTGTACATCCTTAATAATCTCACCGATACTGCGTTCATCAGGACCGCTGACTTTAGCGCCAAAACCAATTGAAGTTTCTTTGCCGCGTCTAGCCACGATTTTTTCCAAGCCGGCAAAAGCACCACCGCAAATAAACAAGATATTGGTGGTATCCACGTGCAAAAATTCTTGTTGAGGATGTTTGCGTCCACCTTGAGGCGGAACATTTGCGATTGTACCTTCCACAATTTTTAGCAAAGCCTGTTGAACGCCCTCACCTGATACATCGCGAGTAATTGACGGTCCATCAGTTTTGCGAGTAATTTTATCAATCTCGTCAATATAAACAATACCGCGTTGAGCTTTCTCAATATCATAGTTTGCGGCTTGAACGAGTTTAAGAATAATGTTTTCAACATCTTCGCCAACATACCCGGCTTCAGTCAAAGTAGTAGCATCAGATATTGCAAACGGCACATCAAGAATTTTTGCCAAAGTCTGCGCCAGCAAAGTCTTACCGCTACCGGTTGAACCGATAAGAATGACGTTAGATTTAGCAATATCCACATCCTTTTGTGTCTTTTTGCTGTTTAAGCGTTTATAGTGATTATAGACTGCAACCGCCAACACTTTTTTGGCATAATCTTGTTCAATGACATATTGGTCCAAAAACTCCTTAATTTTGGAAGGGGTCGGCAAGTTTTGCCCCACATTAGCTCCCTCTCCGCTTTCCTTGGAGATTTCGTTCATTTCATCTGCCACGATATTGATGCATACTTCGATGCACTCATCGCAAATATACACGCCGCGACCGGCTACCAGTTTTTTGACTTCTGACTGGCTTTTACCGCAAAACGAGCAGTGCAAAATTTCATCATTATTATCGGTTTTATCTGTCATTTTGACCTCATAAATTTACTTCATCATCTCGCTGCGCGAAACTACAATTTCATCAATCAGTCCGAATTTTTTCGCCTCTTTAGGGCTCATAAAATTATCACGATCCATAGCTTTTTCCACGGCAGCAAGTTTCTGACCGGTGTGCTTAACATAGATATCATTAAGCATTTTGCGCATTCTCAAAATTTCGGCTGCCTGAATTTCGATATCTGAGGCCATACCGCGCGCACCACCACTTGGCTGATGAATCATGATACGCGAATTTGGCAAGGAGAAGCGTTTTCCTGCCGCACCACCGGCAAGCAGCAAAGAACCCATTGAGCAAGCCTGCCCGATACACATAGTGTTCACATCGCAACTAATGTATTGCATGGTGTCATACATTGAGAGCCCGGCAGTCACCACGCCACCTGGAGAGTTGATATACATATAAATATCTTTTTTGGGGTTTTCAGATTCCAAAAACAGCAATTGAGCACAAACCAAAGAAGAAACTTCATCATTCACTTCGCCGGTCAAGAACACAATACGTTCTTTGAGCAAGCGAGAATAAATATCAAACGAGCGTTCACCTCTGGCAGTTTGTTCAATCACCATTGGTACGAGAGTGTTATCAAACACTTCAAAAGGACTTCTCTCAGACATCAAAAAATTTCCTTACAATTAAAGCCATCAAACTTATAGCATGATATAATAATATAATCAACAAATAGTAAACAAAACCGACGAGTCATAAAAAAAATACTCCGTAGACGAGAACACCGAAGATAAAAAAATATACTCCGTAGACGCGGACGCAATCTACGGAGCACTTAAGAAAGAAACTGCATAACATAATAATATTTTTTACCCAAAAGTTAGAAACCGGTGATACAGCGCACCTCATATTGAGCTGATGTGGAGCCAGCGTAGCCTACGTAACCATTGCTCAAATGAGCCCAATAGCCATAAACCCCATAAGCGATATAATTAGCCGCTTTGAGCTGGCTGGCTAAAGGCACCTTTTTGAGCACATTGTTAATAGTGGTAAAGTTGTTGGTCAGCTTACCATTTTTGTAGCTATTCCCAAGTTTTTGCAAATCATCAATTCGCGGCAATGTCCAATCTCCTACTTTGGTACCCAAAGTTTGAAAGTTAGCACAATATGATTTAGCATCATGTGAATTTAAGGGAGTAGATAGTTGTTCGATAGACACAATGAGCCCAAAGTTTTTATCCGGTGCGACCCAAAAAACCACCCCAATAGGTACTTTATCGGGATCAACCTTATTACTAAAGGTTTTGTCATGGTAGTAGATATCCCCCACTTCGGCGCTCTGGGAGGGACAAACCCAAGCCAAAGCTAAAAGCAAACAAGCAAAAAATTGTTTTGTCATCTCATCTCTCCTTACAAATACATCACACACAAATAGTTACCTTCACGATCAGTATCATCAGAATATACCGTTCCATAAGAAGCACCACTTCCCAGCGAGTAAATATAATAGTATGAAGAAGAACTTCTTTGAGTTGATGATACATAGTTATAGGAACTATCAGCACCGGAATTATCACAGAAATACAAATATCTATTATCGGTCATTGCATGCAAACGGTTTTGAATGGTTGATAACATATTACCCCCGTTGGGAGAAATCTCGCTAAGTTCGCCAATACCGGCCAGATAGGTTCCCATTCCATAAACTCCGGCCTCCCACCCATCACCGCAAGCTGCCATTGCCGCATGTTGAGGAATAGGTCTACAAGCACCATTAGTAGCATGTGTAGGAAGCTTGAGCACCAGAGCATGACGACGATTTCCGGGGTGAACACGCAAAGCAATCCCCAACATTCCCTTACCCTTAGTATAGGTGCTTGAAGTAGTACCATCTTTGTATACATAGTCGCCGGCTTTAACATCATTTTTGAATCTAAAACCCAAGTCAGCACTACGCAAACAAAACATACGGCTCGAATCAAACGGGCATTTAATACCTCCATCCGGACAAGAATCTGCACTTTTAGTATATCCAAGAGTGGTACAATCCGGTGTAGAAGTACAATTTACATCAGCAGCTATTGCCAAATCAGGCATAAACGATGATAAGCTGCCGATTATTATGGGTAACAAGTATTGTTTCATTTCTTTCTCCTTAGTAACAAAAAACATAATTAGTATTGTATGGGCATTTGACTGTGTTCGTAATCCAACAGTTATTGGCCAAATAATAACCT
The DNA here is from genome assembly GCA_944391475.1 of uncultured Alphaproteobacteria bacterium. Taxonomy (GTDB): domain Bacteria; phylum Pseudomonadota; class Alphaproteobacteria; order RF32; family CAG-239; genus MGBC133411. Next base: position 6,143 of record CALXTR010000033.1, read on the forward strand.
AGCGATCGGCAATCGGTATTGGGCATACTACAGTAGTTTGTGTAACCCGTTTTACAACCGGTTGGACAATAGCTACCAGAACAACTATCAAACTGGCACACTGCACCTGTAGGACAAGAGCTATTTTCAGGACAAGCATTTGGACATTCTTTACAAATATTGTATTTAATAATATCACCGCTTTGACAACTCAGGCTATTTTCAGCTCCACCATATTGGCATTCTTGATAACCATTACATGGATTGATTGCAATTTTGTATTGTTTCTTGCCGCAACATGTGCAGGTTTCTGTAGCAATATAACCATTAGGAATACTGGTTTCCGGAAATGAGGCACAAGGCACACAACAACTTCCATCATCTTCAATACACATTACCTGATTATCATCAAACGGACATTCTTCTAAATCGCATCTGGCTTCACAGCGTTTGCAGACCTTACATTTGGTCACACCAAAAGATACGCAAGTCTCTGAGCCTATCTCACACCCGTCTTGACAATCCCAGAAACCTTCACACATATTAAAGCCGTCATCTGCAGCAATATATTTTTTGCCATCACAACTATCACAGCTTGCTACAGCTGTCTTGTCGCCTAGTTCTTCTTTACTGATAAATCCGGGGCAAGTATTACAGCAATGTCCAAATTCGTCCGAATATGAACAGTGGTCGTTAGGGTCAATCACCCAACCGGCATCGCAAGTGGAGACATAGGTCGGATCTTCGGCCATGCAAGCTTCTTCCATGTTGAGCTTGCATTCTTTATACATCTCCTCGCCATTGGGGCATTTATTAAATAGTTCGTATGGTTCTTCACACACGGTTTCAATATAGCCGTTAAGTTCGCACCATTTTTTGTTATTACATTTGATATAGTTGGAATTATAAGGACAGAACTCGACAATAGAATATTGATGACAAACTCGGTTTTGAAAACTTTCATAACCTTCATCTTTACACTTTTCAGCGTCTTGATTGGATTCTGGAATGGTATCTTTGTCGCCGCAGTCGGGCAAAAAGCATATGGCTGCCTGAGCAGATGAGATAGTGCAGATACAAAAAAGCACTCCAACCAT
>CALXTR010000034.1 GCA_944391475.1 uncultured Alphaproteobacteria bacterium
GCCGCGCACCCGTCGCACGGGCGCACCAGCCGTGCTGGCTCTCAAAGGAGGCTTTATATTATTTTTGTTCAATTGCCAGAGTAGTGATTCTAGGTTTGGTGTGAGTAAGAATACTAATCACTTTCACCAACTCATTTTTGAGTTCCTGACGAGTCACCACAATATCGACCATCCCATGTTCTTTGAGATATTCGGCGCGTTGGAACCCTTCGGGCAATTTTTCGCGAATGGTCTGCTCAATCACGCGAGCTCCGGCAAAGCCGATAACACAACCTTTTTCAGCAATGTGGACATCGCCAAGCATAGCAAAAGAGGCCGAAACACCGCCGGTTGTCGGGTCAGTCAAAATGGAGATGAAAGGCAAGCCTTTTTCCTTAACCATATTGATGGCTGCGGTTGTGCGTGCCATTTGCATTAGAGATAAAATACCTTCTTGCATACGAGCACCACCAGATGCTGCCACAGTAATCAGCGGATAATTACCTTTGCAAGCAATTTCAGCTGCTTTAACGATTCCCTCGCCCACAGCAGTACCCATCGAACCGCCCATAAAAGAGAAGTCCATCGCGGCTACTACACAATTAATTCCGCCGATTTCGCCTTGTGCAACCTTAATTGCATCATCATTACCGGTATTTTTACGATAAGTTTTCAATCTATCGGTATATTTTTTGGAGTCTTTGAAGTTAAGCGGATCTTCCTTAGTTTTAGGAAGGGTAACTTCATTATATTCTCCGTTGTCAAACAGCATTTTGAGGCGTTTATCAATATACAAACGCAAGTGATGTCCGCATTTAGTGCAAACATAGCTGCTTTTTTTGAGTTCTTTAGAGAACAACATCTGCCCGCAATTTGGACACTTAGTCCAAAGGTTGTCGGCAATTTCTTTAGGAGTAGTTTTTTTAACTTTCGGTCGAACGAAATCTGTAAGCCAATTCATAATCACAAACCATATTTGTTAATCCAAAAGGAAAAACGCTAATTTTTTTCTGAGGGTTCATTTTGCTCAGATTTGAACCAGTTTTTGAGTTTTTCCTTAAACGAGGGTTTGGGCAACAAGGCCTCTTTAGCCTTAATATTTTCCAAATCCTCATGCAGGTCTTCCATTTCCCGCACTAACCTTTGCTGTTCTTTATTGAGCTTTTTGCACTGTTTTTTGTGTTGGCGCAGTGCTTTTCTAACCGGAGCATAAGACATCCAAGAAAACAGGTGTCCGAGGAAGAACCCCAGCAAAATGAAAAACACCACGGCCACGCTCAGCGAAACCGTCACTTCAAACGCAAACGGCCACAAACTGAAAGTTGCCAAATCATTATTTACGAAAGCAAATAGCAAGATAACAATCAGAACAGGCAGTCCGATAAGCGTTTTCAGCAAAGGCATATTGATATCCTTTCGGAGAAGGTTTTAGTTTTTCTTGTTTAAGAGTTCAAACAATTGTTTACCGATTTTAAAGTGAGGGATTTTTCTTTCTTCAACTTTGACCTGCTCACCGGTTCTGGGGTTTTTAGCCAGACGAGAGCTGCGGTTACGAACTGAGAAAGCGCCAAAGCCTCTGAACTCAACTCTTTCACCTTTAGCCAAAGCGGCAATAATGTTGTCAAAGATTACGGCAACGATTCTTTCCACATCTTTAAGCATCAGGTGGGGGTTTTTAGCAGCAATTTTTTCAATTAATTCAGATTTAGTCACTTTAATTACCTCTTTAATTATCAATTCGAATTTAAACTAACTTTTTTTAAGCAATAAATCAATATCGCAAATTACAAAAAAGCAAAATTTAATTGCATATTTATCCCATATATTTTGATAAATCAAGCCCAAACCGCACAAAGAGTAATAATAAAGACGGGGATAAATTTGAGATAAGAAGACTTAAAAACAAAAAAAGCCTCCGAAAGGAAGCTTTTTTAATGGCGCGCCCGGCGGGATTCGAACTCACAACCTTCTGATCCGTAGTCAGATGCTCTATCCAATTGAGCTACGGGCGCATCGTTTTCGTAACACAAAAGCTTTAATACTCTTTTTTAATTTTTTTTGCAAGCAAAATTTTTAATAATTTAAAAGAATTTTAAACTATTTCGGCTAAACATTGAAAAAACAAACAAGATGTTTAATATCCAAATAAAAATACTACTTGTTTTTTTGGGAAAAAAACATTACAAAAGAAGATGTAACAAACCAAAATCGGCACAACACAGTATTGTGTTTTTGAATAAAGGTAAATCACTATAATGAAAAAAACAGCAATTAGATTATCCTTCACCGCAGTTACCGCTCTTTTGATGAGTGGTTGTAGTTTCACTTCTGATGCATTGTTCCCGTCTTTATTTGGGTCTGATGCTCAAGAAGAAATGATTTCTAACGGAGACTTCAAAGCTACCGGAGCTGCTCTTCCGGAATTGGGTTCGACAAATTTTGAACCGGTCGAAATCTCTGAGGGCAACAATACCGGTACGTTTGTCGGCCAAAAAGTGGTTAGTTTCCGTAAAGAGTTGACCCAGTTGCAAGAATCAATCCGTGCCTATAATGAAGAATTGCAAAAAGTGCGCAGTTCGGTTATCAATAATGCCATGCAGTACCACAAAACCATCGGCACAATTGAGGCTAAGTTGCAAGTAGGTACCACACCTGGCAACCCCCAGATGTTTACTATGCTGCAAAGTGCGCAAAACAATATCCAAACTATGAATGCTAATACCATTGCTTTGGAACGTCTTTCCGCTAAAGTAAATTCTGATACCGCTATGACTACATATTTGTTGGATTCTATTCGGGCTGCTTATAGTGTTTCAGGTGCGGTTGACGAAGATCATCGTCAGTTAAGAATTTTGGAAAATGAAACTAACCAAACTTCTATTTTGATTAATAGTCTCTTAGGTGAGGTTAACAGCGATATCAGCCGTCAACGTCAGTATATTGAAAGCGCCAAAAACAATATTGTTGATTTGAGCGAAGCCATTAAAGTCGGTAGCTATGGAGTCAGCAATGTTCCGTTCTCTGCGGTTAGCAATACGGTTCGTTCCAATGCATATTCTGCACCGACCAATTCCAGAATTGCCAGTGGCAAGCCGTTGTTTACCGCAAAGTTCAACAAAAACAATGTTAACTATCAAGAAGGTTTGCGCCAAGCAGTTAGCCAAGCTCAAGCAGCCAAACCCTCGGTTCATTTTGATGTTGTAGCTGTTTCTCCGGTTTCTGGAAGTCAGGCTAGTAAGAAAAATGCGCAGACACATGCCGGTGCCATTTTCCAAGAAATGGTAGAAATGGGTGTTGGTGCTGACCGCATCAGTTTGTCTGCAAAAACTAGCGGAACGGCCAGTGGCTCTGAAGTGCAGATTTTTGTACGATAAGAAAAACGTAAAAATTAATGCCCCGTATTGCGGGGCATTTTTTTTATTGGGCGGAAACTCATACTCCCCGTATACAACAAAACCCTCCACAAGGGAGGGCTTTTTTGTAAATGGCGAGCAGTCGAGGGCGTACTCTGCGCTCCGCTTGAGTTGCACTGGCGCTCATGAGCTAACGCTCACCGGCGTACTCCCGTCCGCCTTTCGCTTGTAGTCGAACCCTCTTCTCCGAGGGTTCAAATCCCAAAATAACATATATTTACAACAAAACCCTCCACAAGGGAGGGCTTATACATTAAAGGGACAATAAACGAAGTATGATATACAATGTTTATTGTCCCTAATTGTTTGTGAGGATGT
>CALXTR010000035.1 GCA_944391475.1 uncultured Alphaproteobacteria bacterium
AAGCTCTTTCTGAATTGGTCATTTAACTCAGCGATTTTTTGATGATTAGGGGATAAAAAGCTATCATCATATTCATCATCTAAAACACTTTCCATTTTCCTAACTCCTTGATTTTATTAAATTATCTTTACATATTCTATACTGACATATCGTTGGTAAAACGCAAGTACTTTTTAGAAAAATATTAATGTTTTTCAATGGTTTAGGGTGTTTTTAAGGTAACAATTTATTTCTAAAAAAAAATACCAATATTTCTATTGGTATTTTAGGAAAATATGACAACTCTACCTTTCTCGCATACTTTCGTTGAGATATTTCATTACCGGAGAAAGGAGATATTCTATCACGCGGCGTTTGCCGGTTTTAATTTCGGCTGTTACGCTCATACCAGGCTTGAGTTGGATTATTTGCCCGTCAGCTTTGATTTTATTGTCCATGAGTGTTAGTCGGGCGTTAAATACCAAGCCAAGTTTTTCATCTTGAATGGCATCACCGGATATATTACGGACTTTTCCTTTGATTGTGCCATATTTTGTAAACGGAAAACTGTCTATTTTGATTTCCACATCTTGTTTGGCGCGTACAAAACCGATATCTTTGTTCAAAATCTGAACTTCCGCCTCCAATTTATAATCTTCCGGTACGATATTCATAATTGGCTTGGCGGTTTCTACTACACCGCCTTTAGTATGATAAACTAACTGCTGTACATACCCTGAAAGCGGAGCTTTAACCGTTGTTCGTTTTAGGGCTTCCTGATATTTAATCAGTTCTTGTTGATAAGAAGCCAACTTTTCACGGCTTTCGGTTAGCTCTTGCATAATATTCTTGTCAAACTCAGCCAAATATTGGCGTTGTTCTTTTTTCAAAGATTCGATATTAGCTTCTGTTTCAGCCATTTTCTTGGCTTGGACATTGCGTTGTTCTTGTAAATTGGTTAATTCTTCTTCCTGTTCCAAAAAAGTCAAGCGAGCCAAAAGCTTCTTTTCAACTAGTATTCTTTTTTTCTCAATGCGTTCTTCAACGCTGGGCAATAATTTTTCAATGCGTTGCAAATCGGCTTGAATAGTCTCCTTTTCTTTTTCGGCTTTAATAATTTGACCTTCTAAAACTTCAATCTTTGCGGCTTTTTCGGTCATCTGACTTTTGAGAAGTCCGCTGTGCATTCTAATTAGATATTCGTCAATATCTTGATTATAAGAAAAATTAGCTTCGGGATTATCGGTTAAAAGAGCTTTTAAGCGTGCAATCGAAATTTCTAAGGCTTCCATTTCATTTTCTACACGGCTGATATTGGCCAAAACTTCAGTTTGATTAAATTTAATCAAATCTTGTCCTTCTTTCACATATTGCCCTTCTTGAACATAAATTTCTTCAATTTCGCTGTCAGTTAAGGTTTGAATAGTTTTGATATTGGAAGCGGGCATCAGCTTTCCGCTTGCCGTTGCAATAATGTCGATTTTGCCTAAGATTGACCATAAAATCAGTGTGGTAAACATCAGCATAATAACGTATGTCAACACTCTGGCGGCGTGAGATGGCGGCATTTCGGTAACTTCCAATACGGCAGGCAGAAACTCTTTTTCATGCTCGTTCATTCCTTTAACCTTGCTATTTTTAGAGGCTTTTTCCTGCAACAAGGCTAGTTTGGCAATTTCCCAATATCTTTTAAGCTGTTCCCACATGATAATTTACTCCGCCGCTATAGGATTAGGGACAATCGGTGCTGTTTGGCTGTTCCACAAATAAGCATAACGACCGCCTCTTTGAATAAGCTCTTCGTGTGTGCCTGTTTCGGTAATTTCGCCTTTTTCAATGGTGATAATCTGGTCGCAATCCCGAACGGTGGACAAGCGGTGAGCAATCATAAACACCGTACGACCTTTACAAATCGAGGCCATATTCTGTTGAATGATACGTTCGGATTCATAATCCAAAGCTGAAGTTGCTTCGTCAAAAATCAAAATCCGCGGATTATTAACTAAAGCGCGGGCAATAGCTATTCTTTGCCTTTGTCCACCGGAAAGCGAAGCCCCACGTTCTTCAATAATGGTATCATAGCCGTTGGGTAGTTCGGTAATAAAATCATGAGCTCCGGCTAATTTGGCGGCGGCAATAATCTTGTCCATAGAAATTGCCGGATTGGTTAGAGCAATATTCTCTCGCACACTCTTATTAAATAAGTAGTTCTCCTGTAAGACTACGCCAATTTGTCGTCTTAGCCAAGCCGTATCAACGGTAGAAATATCAATTCCGTCAATCAGTACTTTGCCGGTTTCTGGAATATAAAGGCGTTGAATGAGTTTGGTTACGGTAGATTTACCCGAACCGCTCGGACCAACAAAACCAATCTTTTGTCCGGCTTTGACTTCGAAATTCATCTTTTTAAGAATTTCCGGACCATTGGGAATATAACGAAATGTAATATCTTTAAACTCCACATCACCTTTAATTTCGGGCATTGAGCCTTTAGATAAGGTTTCGGTCGTTTCGGCCGGATTGTTAAGAATATCGGAAAGTTTTTCGATAGAGATTTTGGCTTGTTGAAAATTTTGCCACAACTGAGCCAAACGCAAAATCGGTTGAGTTACGCGGCTGGAAAGCATATTAAAGGCAATCAGTTGCCCTACCGAAAGCTCGCCTTTCATCACCAAACTGGCACCAATCCATAAAGTCAGAGCCATGGTGATTTTCTGCACTAACTGAACAAGCTGTCCGGCAATATTATTAATATGTGAGGCTCTAAAAGATGAGCCGACATAAGCGGCGAGTTGTTGTTCCCAACGGCGTTGCATTTGCGGTTCTACGGCTAATGATTTTACGGTTTCAACACCTGAAACAGCTTCAACCAAAAAGCATTGATTTTCAGCACCGCGTTGAAAACGCTCATCTATGCGGGCACGCAAAATCGGGGTGAAGAACAAGGACAATACCACATAAAAAGGGATTGAGAGCAAAACCAGCAAGGTTAAAGTTTTGGAATAAAAGAACATCACTGTAAAAAAAGATGATAGTAAAAAAGAAATCAATAATCAGGGTTAAGGTCGAGCCTGTCAAAAAGTTGCGGATATTTTCCAGCTCATGAACACGAGCCACCGTGTCGCCAACCCGTCGAACTCCAAAATAAGATAAGGGTAAGCGAATGAGATGTTTGAATAAACTTGCGCCCAACTCCACATCAACACGAGTAGTGGTATGTGAAAAAGTGTAAGTTCTAAGTCCACCAAGCAAAGTTTCAAAGATACCGATACAGATTAATGCCACCATCAATACATCAAGACTTGAAAGCCCGCGGTTGACTAAAACCTTGTCAATCACCACTTGGAATAAAAGCGGAGATACCAGCGCAAACAGCTGTAAAAAGAATGAGGCTAAAATAACTTCACCAAACAGCTTGCGGTATTTAACCACCGCCGGAATAAACCATGAAATGTCAAACTTGCGGTTTTTGCCATTGATAAACTC
>CALXTR010000036.1 GCA_944391475.1 uncultured Alphaproteobacteria bacterium
ATGTTAGAGCAAGCTTGGTATCAAATAGGAAGAAATCCTTATTTATTTGAAACGACAAAACCGCTTGTGGATATTGACTTACCGGAAGACTTTGATTTAGCTAAACTAATTTATAAATATTTTATAAATAAATAGTACTTCTTATATTGTTGTACGTCATGGTTAAGCAAATTAAGAAAAAAATTTCTTTATTAGGGCTGACTTTATATAAAAAAGTATCAGACGAACAAGGCTTTACCCATAAACATTATGTTTTGGGTGGCCTTGTTCGCTATAAAGAAAATCATTTCCATTGGTGGAGTTTGTATATTCTAGGACTAGAGGTACTTAGCTATAATCAAAAACAATTAAAGCTTTTTTTCTTGCCGATATGGCATTTTAATTGGCGCAAGAAGTGGCTTGATAAATTACAAAATAAAATCCCCAATCAATATGATGACGTCTATATATTGCGCCATAACATTGGTGAAACCACAATCGAACTAATGTACTTAAAAGAAAGGATAATCAATCATCATTCAAAAAATCCACTCTTGGTCGTTTGGAGCAAAAAGAATATCGATTTTTATAACATGTTTATTTCTGACATAATTGATGTTCAATATGTCAAGTTGCATCAGTTTGATATTATGGAAGTCTTTGCCGAAACACAAGGAAGCAGCCAAGAAGTAATTATTAACCACAATCAGCAGCGTTTTATCTGTTCTAGTCCTGACATTGCAGAAAATATGCTTTTAATTCCTAATAGCAATTTTATATCACATATTCAGTCATGCATAGGTGTGGCTCCCCAATCGCAGATGCAATTGCCACATATTAGTCAGGCCATACAAAGAAAAGTTGATGCTATTATAAAAGAGCAGGGGTTGAAGGAGAAGTTTATTATTTTTGCGCCGGAGGCGCATTCAATGCAGCAGCTCTCAGTGATATTTTGGGAACAGTTAGCAGAATATTTTTCCTCACTCGGGTATGACATATACCTGAATGCTCACCTACACACATGGAATATTCCCCAAGCTAAGGCTTTCCCTCTTACAATTGCGGAACTTTATTACTTGAGTACATTATCAGAGCGCATAATAACCATGGGGAGTGGACTTGCAGTGTTATTATCTCTAAGCGGGAAACAAATGGACGTCATCTATACCAAATTTGTGAATAATACTCTTAACTATACCGCTACACAAGCGATTGAAAAATATTCACTTAAACATATGCCGCAAGGCATAATTGGCCGCGTAATCGAATATAACACAGATGACGTTTCTCCAACGGAAATTATGCGAAATATAATGAGTAATTAAATTATGTTATACCCATGAGAGTAGTTATAATTTTGCACTTTATTCGGATAATAAAACAAATAATATCAACAACAAATAATCACAAATTAAAGTTAACAATTAAGGCATAATTCCGTACATGAACTTAAAATATAGACATCAAAACAAAAGTATATTATATGTATGGTTGTAACAGTTACAAAGGCTATTTATGTTTGCAAAACTAAAAGAAAAAATTAATTCATTATATGTGGTCAAAAACTACCGCAAAATTATGCCTTACGTAAAACCATATTGGGTGAGGGCTCTCTTAGCCGTACTCATCACCATACCAATCGGTGGTATGGACGCGGTGATTGCTTGGTCTCTAAAGCCATATATGGATGTGATTATGGTAGAAAAAAGTACTTCTTCCACGGCCTATATTCCGCTTTTGATAATTGTATTTAGTTGCCTGCAAAGTCTCTTAAACTATACTGCCACATATTTAAATACTTGGGTAGGGCGTAAAATTGCCAATGATGTCAAAATAGATTTGTTTGACAAGCTTATGACATATGATGCCACGTTTTTTGATAAGTCGACCTCCGGTGATATTCAGTTTCGGTTTAACAATGACGTCGATATGGCCTGCAACGGCCTGCTGTCCAACCTCAAACTGTTCACCACGCGCGTTTTTTCATCAGTTTCATTGATTGCCGTTTTGTTTTACAACTCATGGGAGCTGGCATTGGTTGCAGTAGCAGTTTTGTTTGGGGCTCTGTATCCGCTAACCACGGTGAGAAGAAGAATAAAATCCGTCATGGACAAGACCATCTTTTCAGGTGCTGCGGTAATGACGCATTTTAATGAAACTTTCAACGGCAACCGGATAGTTACCTCATATAATTTATATGAATACCAAGGACAGCGTTTTCGTGAAACCTTGCGTTCAGTGTTTAAGCTTGGTATCAAAATGATCCAGCGCACCGGACTAATGTCCCCCTTAATGCACTTTATCGTTTCGTTAGGTATTGCAATTGTTATCTGGTGGGGGAGTTATCTAATTGTTCACCAAGAAATCACTGCCGGTAATTTCGTATCTTTTATTTCTGCATTAATAATGTTGTATAATCCGATAAAGTCCATCGGCAATAACTATAATGCCGTCCAAATGGCTTTGATGGCGATGGAGCGTGTGTTTGGACTGTTGGAACAATCCCCACGTATCCGCAACAAAGAAAATGCACTTAAATTAGATAAAATCAATAACGGCATAGAATATAAAAACGTATGCTTTGAGTATGTTAAAAATAAGCCGGTGCTAAAAAATGTGAACTTAAATATTAAAGTTGGGGAAACCATAGCTTTTGTTGGCAATTCCGGTGGAGGTAAAACGACGCTGGTTAACTTGCTACCGCGTTTTTATGATGTTAAATCAGGTTCTGTATTGATAGATGGTCACGATGTTAGAGACATTGATTTAATTTCGTTGAGAGACAAGATTGCTGTAGTTTTTCAAGACAATTTTTTGTTTGCAGGAACGATTCGGGATAATATCTTACTTGGTAAAGAAGATGCCAGCCAGGCCGAAATTGATAAAGCGATTAAGGCTGCTTGTCTTGAAGAGTTTATCAAAAGCTTGGATAAAGGCTTGGATACACAGATTGGTGAAAGAGGTGTATTGCTGTCTGGAGGGCAAAAACAGCGCATTGCCATTGCGCGGGCCTTTCTTAAGAACGCCCCGATAGTTATTTTGGATGAGGCGACTTCGGCTCTAGATAATAAATCGGAGGCGGTTGTGCAGCAGGCTATTGATAATCTGATGAAAGACCGTACGGTATTGATTATTGCGCATCGACTTTCAACCGTTAGAAATGCTGATAAAATCGTTGTGGTAAACTATGGCGAGATAGTAGAGATGGGAAGCCACGATGAACTAATCAATAAAGAAAATAGTATCTACGCCTCACTGTATCGCGCTCAGTTGAAATAATAATGAAATCGATTGTTGTCACTTGCGCACTCGGCAACAAGTCTGCCGTATTATATTTATT